>NZ_JBRJHH010000005.1:0-313778 GCF_053628915.1 Pseudoalteromonas sp. MBR-15 | reverse complement strand
AACCTCTAACCTCTAACCTCTAACCTCTAACCTCTAACCTCTAACCTCTAACCTCTAACCTCTAACCTCTAACCTCTAACCTCTAACCTCTAACCGCTAACCTCCCTCCCAAAACCTAATAATTTGTACTTAAAAACAACACTAAAGTTAAATAATTGTAAATATTTTCTTGCAATCGTACCTGTTTAGTCTATTTTCTGATCGGAGGTCACTCCTCCAACCTGATAGATATAATTACAATCAACAGGAACACACATGAAAATAAAAACACTCTCACTAGTGCCGGCATTAGTACTGGCCGCGGGTATGAGCCACAGCGCGTTTGCGGCGCAAGGGGTTGCATTTGTTCACGGCACAGGCCAGCAAACAGATGCATATAACGACTATTGGACAGGCAGTTTTGTTAATACGGTACGCCAAGGTTTACCAAACACCAGTAACTACACGGTGATCAATTGTGACTTTGAGCAGTATATGTGGGCCGATGGAGCCGCGGGCTGTTTAGCTGGGCAGCTAACCACATTTATAAATAATAAAAATATTACTGACTTAACACTGATCACTCATTCTAACGGTGGCAATGTGGTGCGTTGGATTTTATCAAACCCGACATGGGACAGCCGTTTTCCAAATATTATAAATAAAGTAACGCGCACTATTGCACTGGCTCCATCAAGTGGTGGCACGCCGTTGGCTGATGCGGTTGTTGCGGGCAACTCGTTTGAGCAAAGCTTAGGCTGGTTACTGGGCTATGGCAACGATGCAGTAAAACAACAACAAGTATCGTGGATGGCATCGTATAACGCTCAGTGGTTGTACGGCACACCAAACCGCCCAAGTTTATCATCTCGTTTTGAAACGGTTGTCGGCAGTGATGTTGATTCGGCTGTGTGGGATAGCGATAGTTATTGCGGCGGATACCAAAATCAAGTGGCACTTGAAGTGACACAAAATTGGTTAGACAGCTGTTCAGATGGTTTTTTAAATTGTAGCTCTCAGTCGCTAGCGGGGACGGTGTGGTTTACAGATAAATCACGCACGAAAGGCAGTGAGCCTTTAAGCCACCAGCAAAGTCGTCGCAATTGTTTTGGCTTGCCAGACATGATTAAAAATCGAATTTAGGAGCCAGACAATGATCAATAATTTAAGCAAAATATGTGCTGCAATACTGCTTGTGAGCTCTGCGGCAAATGCAAATGAGCAAACCGTTTATCAATTTCCTGAGGTTCAATCGGCGTCTGTAGCGCAGTTACAAATGCTTGAAAAAGACAGCGTAGAGTATTGGCAACGCGTGTCAGGCAAAGAGCTAAAGCGCGGTGTACCGGTGTTTGTGAACCAAGCGGAACATTTTATTCGTATCGCCCCTAAAGCGCGTTTTGAGAGCGGTGAAGTGTTTAAACCGCGCGACTTGCAGCTCGATAAGTTTTCAGTGAGTGATGCCAATGCGCAACAGCTGCCAATGCACGCTATTGCGGCGCGGGAGCAAATGCAAAATGCCGGTTTTACTGATGGCAGTGTTGGCCTTAAGCTTGGCCAAGTTAACGCTAAGGCAATGTTAAAAACAAGCCAAGCGCTTAACGACAACGACACCTACTTAGTACATGTTATTGAAAAAGGCTCGCGTAACGCATTACATGCCAAAACGCAATTTAAAGTAAACGACCAGCAGCAGCGCGTAGGCATGCAGTTGAGTATGGGGCAAAAGCGCGTTAAAGATAACGAGGTGCAACTTAGCTTATACAGCCCTGAAGGCGAGCAACTTGATGTACGCTATGAAAATGGTGAGGCAGTTTTCACATACCCGCTTGAAACCCTCGGTGCAGCAAATGGCTATTATGAGCTTGAGGCGAATGTCGAAACAAAAGTAAATGGGCAAACTGTAAAACGCTCTATAAAAATGCCGTTTGTGAACAGTTCGCAAACCATTACTATGGATAAGGCTAAAGTTACGGCACTTGGCAACAACCAGTACCAAGCATGGGTGCCTGTGCAAGTTACTGACTCTGGACGTTACGCTATTCGTGCCACTTTAACCGGTAAAGGCGATAAGGGCGAACGCGTAAAACTAGCAACAGTAGAAGTGGCTAAGCAAATAGACAATTATGATCAATTTATGATGCCATTTTCTGTTTCAAAAGCTGCTAAAGCCCCGTTTGAGCTGGTGGATATTGAACTTACCGACCAAACGCGAATGTTAAAGTTTGCACAGGGGCAATAAACACAACTAACCAATTTTTTAAGCCGGTGCATAAACCGGCTTTTTTGTGCCTTAAGGCTGAGCTATTAGCAAATGACCCCCTAAGTAAGTTGATTACACCTCTTAATCACTAAAGCTATTTCAGCTGTATCAAAGTATTTTAAGTTACTTGAAGCCGTGAAATTTATTTCGCACTAAAGAGCTAAATATCTGTTTAATAATGCGCCTTTTATGTTTAAGATAAAATTTGGACATAAAAATGTGGGACTGACAATTTTACTAAGGAAAGGGAATGCCAGGTATTTATTTAGCAGTATTGGCCAATATTGGCTTTATAGCTTTCATTGTTTTGCTCTTAACGTTACTTAAAAAAGTGACCATTAGCCCTCGTTGGTTATGCATATCATTAGTCATTTTTATCTGTTACTGCTTCGCCTTATTTAATGGTAAAGCAATTATTCCACTCGACGTATTGTTCTCAGATCTTAGGTGGAATTGGTCAGGAAAAATAGCCGCCATTATCCTCTGGGGGTGTGTATTACTTGCTTTAATTCGCTTTAAAAAAGACTTTAAAATTAAAGAGGCTGGTTTTACCTTTAAGCAAAATGAAGGCTCTATTGAACCTGCGTTTATGATGATGGGTTTGTTTATCATTTTGCAGGTAGTTATCACCCTGATTTTAGGAAGCGATCCTAACTATGATCTTGAAACATTACTGTATCAAGCTGTCATCCCCGGATTTGATGAAGAGCCTATGTTTAGAGGGGTATTATTGTTTTGTTTTTCTTTAGCAGTCATATCTACGCGTTTTAATTTGCTGGGTGCGCCAATAAATGTTGCTGGTTTACTGTTGGTTTTACTATTTGGTTTAGCGCATGGGGTCATGTATAGCGAGGGAGAATGGTTTTTTTCTACCTTTAGAATCGCATTAACGAGCACCTATGGTTTTATTTTACTGTGGTTAAGAGAGCGTACAGGCAGCCTTGTATTTCCTATTTTGGCGCATAATTCGGTGAACTTAGTTGGGCAGTTAGTGTAGCCGCAACGAGATTACTGTATTTATAGGCGCTGGGCTCGTTACTTTAACCATTCACGGTTAAGCCTCTTTTAGGGTTAACCGTGATTTAGGATGCTTTTTGTAGCCGTGAAATTTATTTAGCGCCAAAGAGTCTTAATCCGCATTTTGTGGCTTTAACGTTTAGCCTTCACCCTAGATTCTACAGCCTGTTATCTTTTAAACTGTCACAAACACATTATCTTAGAGAATACGTTGAATTACTTGGCTCATCTATATTTAGCAAAACCAACGGCTGATTCGCATTTTGGCAATCTGCTGGGAGATTTTGGTGGGCGTAGGCATTTGGCGCAGTTACCTAAGCCCGTTAAGTTTGGCCTTGAAAATCACTACCTCGTTGATAAATTTACTGATACGCATCCACTCGTTAAAGAGGCCAAACAGTACTTTTCACCTGTACGTAAACGCTTTGCCAGTGTTGCAATTGATGTGGCGTTTGATCATTTTTTAATTCAACATTGGTCGCGTTTTAATAGCCAACCATTGCATGACTTTAAACACATGAGTTATTCGCTTTTAAATGCGCGACGCGACATGATGCCTTTGCGTATGCAGCATGTTGTAAAAAGCATGACTGAAAACGACTGGTTTAAGGAATACGAAACTCTCGATGGAGTAGGTCTTGCGCTCGATAACATTGCACGACGCATTCGCTTTGCTAATAACTTTGCGGGTGCAGCTGAAGACATCGCCCGTCATTACCATGATTTAGACGCCGTGTTTTTAGCTTTCTTCCCTGAATTGGTTGAACATGTGAAACAGCAGGCGATTGAAAAGCTGTAAGCAACTATAAATACCGAATTAAAACCCCACGACGAAAGCCAGTTATGCCAAGATTACAATGGCCTGTTGCTTAATCGTCGCTGTAAAATTGCGATGTGCGAAAGGTTTTTAAAAATTCACTCGTTAGTCCTCACAGCCCCCCTTAATTTAGTCATTCAATACTTTTGTAATATTTATATGGAAGGGGGTGGCGCTTTTTATTATGTTTAGTTATCATCTATCTAAATGATAATGGTTGTTGTTTTCATAATCATAAGCGTGCCTTTACCTGTAAGTTTACCTTCACTCAACGCAGTATCTTATGGGTTTTATTGACACTATTTGAGTGAGAACTTAACCGATTAAGCTGTATTTATACCCAAGAGATAGAATGACTATAATTAACCGATACCACTTGTCAGCCCTTGCAATTGCTATTAGCACTCTTTTAACTCCTACTGTTTATGCAACAACAGCGTCACCGAATATAGAGAAAATATCTGTATCGGGTGTTAGGCAAGCGTTCCGTGGGGATATTCCTCTGAACGAGCAACCACAAAGTGTTGAATTTATTTCTACTGAAAGTCTTGATGATGCGGGTGTTAACACGCTCACCGATATCTTTGATTTAACCCCAAGTATTGCTGAGCAAAATGATTTTGGCGGTTTATGGGAAAGCTTTGCTATTCGTGGATTAGTCGGTGATGAGAGTATTCCGTCAGGCTTTTTAATTAATGGTTACTCATCTGGGAGAAGCTTCAGCGGTACGCGTGATACGAGCAATATTGATTACGTAGAAGTAATGAAAGGACCGGGTTCTGCGCTTTATGGTCGTTCTGAGCCTGGCGGTACAATTAATATTATTACTAAAAAGCCACAGTTTGCACAGCAGGGTTATGTAAAAGTAACGGGGGGAAGCTGGCAAAATTACCGTGCAGAAGCCGACTATACTAACGCGATTTCAGAGCACGTTGCTTTTAGAATAAACGGGGCTGTCGAAGATGGTGAAAGTTTCCGAGACTACCATGAGTCAAGTAAAAGGGTGGTTACTCCTTCAATATTATGGTTAATTTCAGACACATCAAAGTTAAATTATGAACTTGAGTATGTCGATCAAAGCACAACCTTTGACCGCGGTATTGTTGCCATTGATGGAAAAATTGATTCATTACCCATTGAGACTTTTTTAGGTGAACCCAGTGACAAGCCAACAGAGGTTGATGCTATTTCTCATCAACTTACTTTTGAACACCAAATTGGACAATGGTCTCTTTTGAATGGTTTTAGTTACAGTGATTCAAAATTTTTAAGTGAATCAAGTGATGCCGAACTGGCACCCAGTAGACAAGTTTATTTTAAAGATGGCGAAACATTAAGTCGGCAGCATAATCAACGCGACTTTCAAACAGCGTATCTTTCTGCGCGAACAGAGCTTAGCGGGAGTGTTGAGCTCGCTGGTTTTACACACCATTTATTAATTGGCGCAGATGCCAGCAAGTTCGACTTTGATAAACTGTGGTATCGATACCGTCCTACACTGGAAGATACCCGTTATGCCATTAACATGTACAACCCTGTGTATGGAAAAACAGCGCCAGAAGGGTCACTTTTATATAACAGCACTGAAGTACAGCATAGCTATGGGGTTTATATTCAAGATCAAATAGATGTCAGTGAGCAATGGAAAGTACAAGTAGGTGGTCGTTTTGATTGGTTTGATCAGCAAATAGATAATCATATTAATCTGAAGCAGTCTAAAAGTGATCAAAGTACATTTAGCCCGCGTGTAGGTTTAGTGTATGCCCACTCAGACAACCTGCAGTACTACACGAGTTATTCTGAAGGCTTCAGACCCAACAGTGGTTACGACAGTAACGGCGATGCATTTGAGCCTGAAGAAACCGCTTCTTTCGAGGCCGGTATCAAGTTTATTACCGATAGTATCAGTGGTAGTTTTACAGTCTTTAGTGCTGAAAAAAGCAATATGTTAACAACAGACTTGCAAGCAGGTGTATCAACGGCGTTAGGTGAAGTGACAAGTGATGGCATTGAGCTTGATTTACATGGTGACATGACAGACAGTATGTCATTCGATTTTGCCTATACCTACACAGATGCCAAAACAGCAAACGACACTGTTAATCCTGATTGGTGGGTAAAACTGCCAAAGGGGAGTCCGTTACTTAATATTCCTAAACACAGTGCTAATGCTCAAATAAAAAGAGATTTAAACGACCTAGTCGATTTAAATGCAACGGTTGGACTCGCTGTACAATATGTTGGTGAAAGGCTAGGTGAAACCATTGATCCTACTTATTATTTACCTTCTTACACTTTAGTAAATATGTTTGCAAAATATCATGTGAACAATGATGTAAGCATACAATTTAATGTAAATAACTTATTGGATAAAAAATATTACGCCAACTCTTATTCTGCTATTTGGACTCAGCCAGGCGAGCCAATAAATTATAAATTAAGCTTAAAATATACCTTTTAACGAGGTTGGCGCTAAGCTAAGCCCTTTACGGCTAAAGTTAAGCCTACGATTATTGCAACACGTTGCTATTTAATCGTAGGCGTGAATTTACTCTGCTTACAAGGACTAATAGGCTTGCCCCTTGTAACCGGTATTATATTTTAACGATTAATCATCAGGCCCTTTTAGGGTAAATACTAAGTGCCTGCGCATGTCTTTTAAAATCACGCCTTTTTTTAGCATTGCGCCACTTAGGCGCTTTTGCCACGTTAATAATTCTGGGGTTGCAGCATCGAGTGTTTGTTGGTTTTCGAACTGAAAACAAAGCAATAATGAGCCAGGAAATAAGTGATATTCAACATCAAACCAGCATTGCACCATACCTTCAAGCTCTGCGCGGCCTTGAATTTCAAGGGCATCGGCAACGTTTAATACAAGCGCTTGTTGTTTTTGTTGTACTTTAGAAAGCTTTTTCATTTAAAAACCAAAATTCAGTCGAAAAAGAGATTATACCTAAGCTTTAACGAGGCCAACAATATTTTGCAGGATTAATTCGTTTTCAGAATAAGTGCGACTAATGGTTTGTTGCTTATTCAGCAAAGAAGTTACTATGCTATTTATGTCGTTTAAGGTGTGCGCAGAGTCGAGAGTCGGTCATGCTTGTATCATTTATGAGGTCGGTCGCTTATCGACAATTCTTTTCACTGTTTGTTAAAAATAATGTTATATTTGTTTTTCTACTTAAAAGTAATAAAATAATACAAATTAAATTTAACGATCAGGTTTCAAGATGACATTAAAAACAAATAGCCCGTTAGTCGAGCAGCGTGCCGACCCGTTTGTACATAAGCACAATGATGGTTTTTATTATTTTACTGGCTCTGTACCAACCTACGACCGTATTGAACTTAGAAAATCACAGACTCTCGAAGGGTTAAAAGACGCAGAAACGTTTGATATTTGGTTCAAGCACGACAGCGGCCCTATGAGCCGTCATATTTGGGCACCTGAAATCCATTATCTTGATGGTAAATGGTATATCTATTTTGCAGCCAGCCAAGAAGACGATATTTGGGCATTACGTCCTTATGTTCTTGAATGTAAAGGCCAAGATCCATTAAATGATGAATGGGTTGAGCTAGGTATGATGCAAGCAGCCGATGGCGACGATAAGTCATTTACCGATTTTTCATTAGATGCCACAATTTTTGAAAACAACGGCAAGCGTTACTGCTGTTGGGCAGAAAAAACGGGTGGTCAATTTGCTGCATCAAACTTGTATTTAGCGGAAATGGAATCGCCAATAAAACTAAAAACAACACAGTTTATGCTGACCACGCCTGACTATGATTGGGAACGTGTTGATTTTTGGGTTAACGAAGGTCCTGCCGTACTTAAGAATAACGGTAAAATCTTCATTGCTTTTTCTGCAAGTGCAACAGGTGCATGCTACTGCATGGGTTACATGGAAGCCGATGAAAACAGCGATCTGTTAGACCGCAATTCATGGACAAAAACGCGTATGCCGGTGTTTGAGACAAGTGTTGAAAAGAAAATATTTGGTCCGGGTCATAACTGTTTTACGGTGGCCGAAGACGATAAAACACCTCTGTGTATTTACCATGCTCGTGACTACGAACACGCAGTGGGTGAACCAAGTGTTGTGCCAAAAACCGACACGCGTCCGCTTGAAGAGATTGTTAAAGATCCACTCTATGATCCAAATCGACATGCGCGTGTTATGGAAGTTAACTATGACGAAAATGGCAGACCGTTATTTGCGTTGTATTAATGAGCATTACGCTAAATTCAAAGCCACCTAATTAGGTGGCTTTGTTGTATTTATATTAAGCAACGATAGCGGGAAACCAGCTTGCAAGGACTACGCCGAATAAACCGGTCAAAAATATCGCAGATATCAGTAACATTAAGCAGGCACAAGTGAGTGTTATTAATCTATGTGAGGTTTTTTTAGCTGCATATCTCACTAACTCGGCAATTAAAATAGGGAACACGTAGGAGCATAAACTAATAAAGCTGACCGTCGGTCCGGTGAAAGTGGCGGTATCTATTCCCAGTGAACCAAATACGATAAACCATGCAAAAATCATCAGCCTAAAAAATAACACGCCGTTAGCAGCAAGGTATAAACGAATAGCCCATATTTGATGAGCATGGATATTACGCGCTCTAGCCGTTTTTACTGCAAATATGCTCGATACAATGACCAATAAGCCTCCAAACATGGTGAGCGCGTGCATCAGAGTATTACCAACAGTTCCCCTTACTATAATTAAGTACAATCCTGCGAGTGAAATACAACACGCCAATATAACAAACACATAGCCATTATAGCGGTGAAATGTTTTATATTTTGCTCTTAATGTGGGGATTAATTGCAAACTCCCGCCGATGATCATAATAACAGCCAGTAAAACATGAGCAGCGTACATGACGTTACCGGTCATATCATTTGCTATGTACGCTGTATTATTCAGGCGAGTCCACTCTGATATACCATGAGTAATACCTGTTACTGCATAACCGAGGATGAGGTAAGTCACAAAGCAGGCTTGCGCAAGGAGTAAGCAAATAAACCAGAGCTTTTTACTTGTTTCGAGTAGGTTAATAGGGGTGTGTGTTGTTGTATGGGGAGCCATGTCTCTTTCCATTTCACTTTTATAATGCCTCAAATATAAAGGGCTGCAGCTTAATTTCTTCTCAAATTCGAAATTTGAGCAATGAAATCGTGTTAATTTTTGCCTGTGTGTTGAATTAATTAGACACATTCACTAACAAAGTCTTTTTGCTAAGATGAAAGTTAGTTTGTAAGATACGTGTAACGCTCGATAATTGAATAAGCACACTCTTTTTAAAGGCATAAATGGCTATGCAAAATAATTCCTCCTATTACTTCCTTGTGATTGTTTGTATGGTGCTCATGCTGGTTAATGCATTAAAAAACGATAAGCAGCTTATTCATTATTTATTTGCGATATTTTGCGGCTCGCTGTGTATGGTGGGGGTGCAAAAGCTCAGCGCTCCTACGATTGGCGTCTATCACTATTTAATTGGATTATTTACGTGTGCAACGTGTAATGTTTCTTGGCTAGTATCACGAACATTATTTCGTAAAAGTAAGCCTATATCAGGTGTTCATATTGCAGTTGCAGTGTCTATTGCAGGGCTGATTATGTTCAACCAAACGTGGCATTACTTAGTCAGTATCGACGCTTTACCTTTCCCCGATAGCCAGCAAATGTGGCGTTTAAAGCAAGGCATGAATGAAATAACAGTTTTACTGTCATCCAGTATTCTTGTGCTGTCATTTTGGGAAGCATTGAGGGGCTATAAACAAAAAAATGAAAGCCAAAAATTACAGGCAATTATTTTTGCTAGTAGTTACTCTTTTGCCGTTTTTAATGCCAGCATTCTGCCTAAATTCCTGTTTAGTGAAGCCGATATCCAAGCATACGAGCCGTTTATCATTACTTCTTCTGCCTTATTAATTGTGTTAGCAATGCAGGTTGTCATGGTTTTACAAAGTAGAGATAAAACGCATTGCAGTAATCAAATTGAAAGCGAAACAAGCGATGAAGTGAATCGTGTTAAAGTTGATGAGCCATTTGAGGAAATGGATATATCACCAAAGCTCATTAAAGAGATAAACCAATTGATTAATGAGCAGCAATTATACCTACAAAGTAACTTAAAAATTTCAGATCTTGCGCAAGCCCTTTCAGTGCCAGAGTACAAAATAAGTCGCGCAATTCGACATTATTACAAAGTAGCTAACTTTAATTTATTTATTAATCAGTATCGGGTTAAGCATGCTCAGGCCTTATTACTAAAAGATGAAGCACGGCACTGGAGCATTTTGAGTATTGCATTGGAAAGTGGTTTTTCTTCTTTGGCTACGTTTAATCGTGTGTTCAAAAGCATCGTGGGCGTGATCCCAAACGAGTTTAGAAAACAAAATGATAAGGTGCAAAATTCAAGTTTACCTGAGCTTGCTGAGTAGATGAGTGAGTTTTTCCTCCTTTTATTTTTGTTGATTTTTTTGCAATTATTTAATACAAACGTGTGTATCCATTTAAAAAATACCCCCCAAGTGTTCACCTAAAGGGCACTCATACAAGGCACTCATACAAGGTACTCATACAAGGTACTCATACAGGGCTTTTTAGTGTATTTAACGACGCCTTTTGCAGTGCATTTAACTACGTCTATTGCAGTGTATTAACAGCTTTACGACGATTGTTTTTGTATGTTTAAGGCCAAAAAACTCCACGATTGATTACCTAATTTCAATTGTTACGTTCCCTTTTTCAAGGTCAAACCTTGATGGTTTGAACGCGTTTAATTTACTGATTTATTGCAACTTGATAAGCAAACACACGAAACAGCGTTATACTTTTTAATACTAATTTCGTTTTTTACAATTTGGCATACTATTTTATGGTGATAGGCACAAAACTCAGAAAGCAATTATTACTGGCTTTTACAGCAGCCTGCATCGCTATTCTTAGTGCGCAAACGATTATTCGGCATTTTTGGATATTGCCTACCTTTGAAATGATGGCTAAACAAAATGATCGGATAGACATCCAGCGAGTTGAATCTCAGCTTCAACAGCAAATAGATGCGTTATCGAAAATGGTATTCGATAGTGCAGCATGGGATAGCATGTACGATGCAGCCAAAAACCGCCGTACAGCGTGGTTCAACAATGATTATGTAATAGCGGATGCACTTGAGCGTTTAGACGTTAATGGTTGGTATCTTTACGACACCAACGCGACGATCATTGGCGGAGGAAGCTTTGATAATAATTATCAACCTTACTCACCAGACATACTCGAAGTACCCCAACACCTTTTAGACAATGATTTAATTATTTTACCTGAAGAGATCATCGCAGATTCAAAAGCCATGACCTCTAAAATTCACTTTTTAAAAATTAATGAGTTACCTGCGGTGACGGTTGCTTATAACGTGACTAAATCAGACGGAACAGGTTCTCCTGTTGGTACGCTATTATTGTGGAGCTTTATTGATAAAGAATTTATTGAAAACCTCACCCCTGGCTTAGCTGACGATATTACGTATTACCAAGGTGAAAAAGCACAGGCTTTAAATGCGTATATCACGTCGTTTTTTGGCCATGAAAATACCGTTAATACGCCGATAGAGCATGACAAAAAGCTTTATATAGGAGTGCAAGATAAACACGCTAACTTGCTATTTGTTTTGTCTATTCCAATGCGTGAACGCACCTATGATAGAAGTTTATTTGACAGTTCTTTGATTACGGGGCTGCTTATATCGGGCTCGGTATTTATGTTGTTTTATTTATATATTAATCAGCAGTTACTGCGGCCATTGTCAGAAATGTTTGTGTCGGTGAGCAGTGCGCTTAATCATAAAGATTTCACTGTGCGCGCAGAATATAAAGGCGACAATGAGCTTCATCAGTTAGGTCGGGGGATGAATGAGCTATTTATGCTAATTGAAACTCAGCGAGCAGAAATTATAGAGCGACACGAAAAGTTAAGGCATATAAGCAACACCGATGCGATGACAAGCTTGGCAAATCGTCGTGCGCTGGATACTCACTTAGAAACGCTTGCGAATGACCCTGAGAATATAAACGAAAACGTGTCGTTGATCGTTGCTGATATCGATCACTTTAAACTTTATAATGATTATTACGGCCATGACCAAGGTGATAAAGCGCTTTGTAAAGTGGCTCAAGTTCTAAAAGCATTTACAAAACGAGGAACTGACTTTGTTGCACGTTATGGCGGCGAAGAGTTTGTTATTGTGCTTAGTAACACTGATGCGCAAGCAGCACTCGCTGTCGCTGAAACACTTCGTAAAGCAATAGAGTCTGCTGCCATTGTGCATGAGGGGCGAAAGGACGTTAAATTTGTAACATTATCGATTGGCATTGCCAGTAAAGCTGTATCACAGCCGTTTGACTCAAATACACTGTTTAAGCAGGCTGATGAAGCGCTATACCAGGCAAAAGCCCAAGGCCGAAATTGTTGTGTGTTAAGTCGCTAATTTTATAATCTTTATTGCTGTAATATAATTATAAAAACACGCCTTTTTGTAGCGGTAGGCTCTCCCTATTTATACATCTGTTTACAAAGCTTATACATTTTAGTTTTTAATTTTTTACATGTGAATTAATCTTAATGCTCCAATATGTAATTTAATAATACTATTAGAGAAGGGATTTGTTTTATGTATAAAGTGACACAAAAATCTAAAAAAACTTCACTACTGCAGTGGGGGTTTGCTTTGTTAGGAGCGCTATCCTGTTATTCAGTGCAGGCTGAAGATTGCAATGCTATGCCTGAATCAGGTCAATTGTATTCTGTTATTAACCGAGGCTCTGGCTTAGCGTTAGATATTAATACGACTGATTCGGGAGCTGCACCTAATGTCATAACGTATGACTATTGGGGGGGCAATAATCAAAAGTTTCAATTTATTAAAGAGAGTGATGGCTATTGGATTATCCGCTCTAAGTACAATAATAAAGTGTTAGATGTGCTTGATTCGTCTCAGTCTAATGGAGCAAACGTTATTGTTTATGATGATTGGCAGGGCGCAAATCAACGCTGGCAACTTAAAGCATCGTCATCAGGCGGATTTAATATTACGAATAAGCTAACTAATAAGTCATTGACTGTGGCAGGGTCAAACAATGCGGCTAATGTTTATCAAAATGATGACGCAGGTGTCAGTTCTCAAAGATGGTTCATAAACCCTGTTGATGCGACATGTGGCAGCAGCAGTGGCGGCGGCAGCCAACCAACGCCAAGTAATTTAGTGGGATTTGCTGCACAACCAGGCCAAGATGGCTTATCAACAACGACGGGTGGCGGTAATGCAACACCTATTACGGTAACAAGCTGTAACGCGTTAAATACGGCGTTAAGCTCGCCATCTCCTGCGGTGATCCACATACCTGATAACACGACGATTAACTGCCAGACCAGTAACAGAACGGTACAGGCATGTCCCTTAGATTGTGGTCAATGGAACGATTACGGTAAAACATGGTACCGAGTGCCTGTTGGGAATCAAAGCTGTAGTGAATTGGGCAGCTCTTCAAGTTCACCGGTAAACGTGACGCGTAATGAACGCCGTATTATTGTTCAGTCTAATAAAACGTTACAAGGTTTAGGTAAAAACTCAAAAATAGTGGGTGCCAGCCTCGTTATAAGCAAGCAACGAAATATTATTATTAAAAACGTCATGCTCGAAAACATTAATCCTGCACTTGTAGAAGCGGGCGATGGTATTTCAATTGATGATAGTAGCCATGTTTGGATTGATCATATGGCCTTTAACAAAATAAGTGATGGCTATATCGATATTGATAATAGTCAGAATATTACCCTGAGTTGGAATCGCTTCTATGGTTATAACACCCAAGTTTGCGCTAATCAGCATTGGTACACTCATTTATTCAGAAACTCTCAGGTGACTGCTCATCACAATTTTTGGGATACAGCAGCAGGGCGAAACCCTAAAATAGATGGCTATAATTCACGCGTTCATATGTTTAATAATTACTGGAAAAACATTACTTATTTTGCAATTAGTGCGAGTGATGGCGCCGAAGTACTTGTTGAGAACAATTATTTTGAAAACTCAGCAAAGCCTCATTGGAATCAAGGCTCTGGATATTTTAGTGCCTCAGGAAACATTTACACAGGACGTTCAGCAACAGATCAATATCGTGATAGTGGTGCAACGGTCTTTAGTGATGTGCAGCTTTACCCATATCGATTAGACAGTGCAAATACTTTGGGCAGCCAAGTAGATGGAGGAACGGGCCCTCAATAGATTAAGAGCCCGTTTTATTGCTCAGCGAATGTTTTTCACAGGCGCTGAGCAAGTTTATTACAGTGCGACTAAGCTCTGTTCAAGCATGGCTTTTATTTGTGCAACGATTTTGGCTTCTGTTTCGGGCTCAAATTGTGCGATACGTGGCGTATGAATATGACCCGTTGGAATGTCTGAATTAAGCTCATCGCGTAGGCGAATACTCCGGTACGAAATTTCGTTTGATAGGTAGCCACCACCGCCACCTTTAACCGCAATTGCACCTTCAAGCTCTTTCAGTGATTGTGGTTCAAATGCTTTTTCAAGAGTGACCACTTTATGATTGTCGTTGATTGTGAATGGGCCTTTCGCTTTTTGCATATGCTCTACAGGTAGGCTGAAAGTCACAAATTCATTACCCGGCAATGGGCGGTCGTGAAGGTGTGATATTTTTGGTGCAGTTGCAGTACCGCCATACACTATATTCGCATTGTCTGGCGCAGTGACGCTACGGCGTTTACCCGGAAAGCGTTCAAGATCAAAATCTTTACTGCCCATGCTGATCGTAGCAATCATATCAACATTATTCAGCGCATAATACGGTGCAAGTAATGATTCAATAATACCTTGATCAAAGTCTTCATAGCGTACCGGCACCATGACCGTGTTTATTTCGGCACTAATACCTTGATAGCTAATCACTTGACCATCTAACAAAAGCGCTGCCACACCCGATGGGTTACTTTGGTTAATGTTTTTATCAAGTAAAAAGGGATCAAAGCCGGTAATTAAGATCTTTTTGTCGGTTTTTTTGCTGTAATCAAGATCGGTGCGACCACGGCTGCCATTTTCAAGCATGATTAATAATGCGGTTTGTTCGCTGTCTGTGATGGCAAACTGTGGTTTGCTGGTACGCATCACTTTGCTTGAAAGGAGGCGTGCCCAATATAGTTCGCGGTCATCAAAGCTATTTGTTTTGCTGATACGTGCTTTTGCATTGCGCCAAAGTTGTTTTGAATAATCATCGATAAGATCACTTGCTTGCTGGTAGCTCGACACCGCCTGCCAGTCTTTTTCAAATTGCGCGACCTCTTTTGAAAAAGCAGCTAACACTGTTGGCATGGCTTTTGTCGCTTTTTCGATACGAAGCTCTTCAACAGTTAGCTCTGCTGCAAACGCAGTAAATGATGAGGCAATAAGGCTGGTAGCAAGTAAAACGTTTTTCATAGTTATCCTGTTAAGTTACAGCAAGTTTTCAGACTAAGTTAACTATCCTATGGATAAAAGCCCAGCGCAAATAAAATCGTTCAGTGCCGCTATTGCCTACATTCAGACAAAAAAGCGTGTGTGTCACTATCTTAGGATCAGTTTTGTTTGTTTACTCTGTGAGTCTGAAAGCAGCTTTCGGTACTTGGCAGGTGTAATGTGCATAATCGCTTTGAACTCTTTAATAAAATGCGGCTGATCGGTAAAGCCACACGCTTGCGCTATATCGGCAAAACTCATAAAAGGGTGATCTTTTATGGCTTGTTTGGCCATTTTTACGCGATAAATGCGTTCAAAATACTTAGGTGTTACTCCGCACTGGTTTTTAACTTGTCGTTCAAGTTGTCTTTGACTGAGTGGTGCTCGCTGATAGGCGGTTTCGAGTGGGGTTAAATTAATTAGGTTACGAATTAAGTGCTTAGAGTGCTCAGTTCCGCGATTAATCACTTTGGGTAGGGTTAAGTACTCGCTTAAAAGAGCCACAAAAGCACTAAGGCTTGGGTCTTTTTTAAGGCCTGTTGCTATTGTATTGAGTGACTCAACGTTAACTAACGAATGTGTTGTGGCGTGCAGCTGCGGCAGTACCGTGGGATTAAAACGTATGCCGCAAAATCGTGCCTCTTTTGAAAAACTCAATTTTGATGCATGTGTCGATGTTTGCTGAAAAGCATAGGGTGGGGCGACTGGCTGATCATCAAGAAAAAGCTCACCAGCCACAGGAAAAATAACCCCAGTTGCCCCATCGCACGCGAGCCATTGTTCACCCTCTGAATGCGCCGAAGCACACCAGATAGCTTGAATAATTTCGGCTATGTCACCTTGTGGCGTCATTAGCTCAAGTGTTAAATGATTATTCATTAAACTCTACATCAGGTTTAAATGTTTTCACTATACGATTCCAGCTATTAATAGCATTAATGGCAACCGTTAATGCAACAAGCCCTTGCGCTGAAAATGCGTCAGTCAGTGTTTGATAGAAAGTATCATCAATTGGTTGTGCTTGTGTCAATTTTTCGCACAGTTTTAACGCAAGGCGCTCATGCTCAGTATAAAGCGGCATGTCTTGCCAAGCACTTAAACCAATAATGCGATTAGGTAATTCGCCATACTCGCGTGCTTGTTTAGTATGCATTGCAATACAAAAAGCACATTGATTAAGCTGCGATACCCTCAGTTTTATCAGCTCCCATATTGTTATGCCGAAAGTCGCTTCGGCAGCATTTTTAATTAATGATTCTTGGTTAATAAGGTGCTTTATAAGCACGGGGTATGAAGAAAGATAATTAGCACGTTTCATAACGGTTCCTTAAATAACAATTTAGGGCCAGTTTAGAAAACGCATAGATTTAAATATTGCAAAAAAACGACATGTTTGAATGTTATTTATCTACAGTCATTCGCACCCGATTTTTAATCCTGTTATGCTAGCTTTATTAGCAATCACTGAGTGTTTAAGATGATTAATGATAATGATGTAATCGAAACATTAGATGAATTAGAGACATTTTTACGTCTTGTCGAAAATGGTGGCTTAGGCCTTGAAAATGTAGCAGGGGTCGCCTTGGCTACAAATAACAGTGATGGTCGCCCATTTGTCGCTGTTCTTGATGATAATCATCAACTATTACTGGGTCGGTATGTTAGTCAAGACGTATACGAGAACGGTAAAGATATGGTGCGATATGGCGTGAAAAAACCGCATTAAAAACGGGTTTTGTACCTATAATGTTGTGCTTTTATGCCTGTAGTATAATAATATGTTCTTATCGAGCGCTAAATTAATTAAAAAAAGGGAAGTATATGAAGTTTTTAAGTGTTGCTCTTTTAGCCGTGTTAATGACCGGTTGTGCGAGTTCAAGTGATGAACAAGCAAGTAATGATGGTTTAATTTGTAAAATGGAAAAGCCAACGGGTAGCAATATACCTAAACGTGTTTGTCGTACTCCAGAACAAATTGCAGCAATGGAAAAAGAAGGCCGAGATGGCATTCGTGATATTCAACGAAATAGCACAAATACAGTGAGACTATAATCGCTGAATAGATTTTTCTGAATCGAATTAATAAGGGCCACGTGTAAATACGTGGCCCTTTTTTGTTATAGTGCGGTGCGTATACCGAGGGCAATACTGCGACCTGGCTGCGGGGCTAAATATCGTAAATAGCTTTGATGTGGGCGTATTTCTTGGTTTGTTAGGTTGTCTATAGTTATAAACAGCTCATTATCAAATCCCAAAAGTGAATTTGCGTAACGCATGTTCATGCCCATACTGTAGTAGCTTGGTGATGCGTGTTCAAACTTTGCAAGCTGCTCTTGCGCTTTGCTGTGTTGGTAATCAATTGTGGTTTTTATATTTTCAAATTGCCAATGAATTGCTGCGCCATAGCTGTCGGCAGGCGTGCGAGGAATGCTATCCCCTTCGAGTCGACGGCGAAAATACTCAGCCTCTTGGGCTTCATCAGGGTTAAAAAAAGCCTCTGGTGTAAAAGGGTCATAGCTTCCGTCAAATTGATATACCGGTGTGTTTTTTGTTTCGTCAGCATACGCAGTAAAGGTGAAATCGCCTAAATTTTGCGTGTTGAGTGTATAGTTGAGCTCAACTTCGAAGCCTTTATTTAAGGTATCTGCTTGACGCCATTCTTTAACATACACACCTCCTCTGTATACTCCTGTGCTGCCTAGGTAAATATAATTATCGTAGTTATTTTCGTACCAACTCGCAGTCAGGCTTAGGTTGTCGAAGTGAAAACCTGTGCCAATTTCGTGCGCTTTATTTACTTCTTTTTCGAGGCTTGAATTACCTTGCTCTTCAATTAACAGTGCGTAATGTGGGTTACTTGCATACAGTTCATTGATACCGGGGGCGCGCTCGGCATGGGTCGTACTTGCATCGACATACCAAAACGAAGAAATATCCCAATTTGCAGACAATGAATGATTAAACAGCTCAAACTCATTATCTTTTATGGCTGCTCCTTGACCTCGTCCGGGCTGATAGTGGTCGTTAATAGTTGGCGTGTAATTGACTTTTTCGTAACGTGCTCCAATTTGCAACGAAACAGGCCCAAGTGCTGCATCTTGCAGTATGTATGCACCTTGGCGTTTAGCGTTAATGTCGGGTAGGTAATTGTTTTTGCCACTGCCTTGTTTTTCACTTCTATCAACAACGAGTCCGAATGCACCAGCGAATTGTTCTGTAAATTGATAATTTAACGTTGGACTAAGTTGCCAGTTTTTTAAAACGAATGTGTTCACGCTGCTCTCGTCGAGATTTTCGTCGTCTAGCTGTTTTGAGTACACCGCTTTTATATTGAACTCATTTAAGTATGGATTAGCTGAAAAATGTTTTTGGTAAAGTGCATCAATACGATATTGAGATGAGTAAATACGAATATTTCCCGACTGTTCAGTCTGTTGTGCATCGTGTGAATGCACTGCTGGACGGGCTATGTGAACAAACCCCGGTATTGCCCTATTTGCGGAGTTGTAATTCACAGACATACCAAATAACTGCTCATCGTCAAATCGCTGACTGCCACCAAAAGTTAAGTTTGTTTGGTAATAACTTGAATTGACTACTTTATTTTTAGAGTTAGCGAGTTGATGAGTAATTATTTGCTGCTCAATAGGGGTGACATCAACAAACTGAGTGCCATCATGCTCCCATGTCGGTCTTGCCAAAGAAACTTGGCATTGGCTTACCTGTTGGCTATTTAAAACCAGCGAGTCCCAATTTGAGCAGTCTGCTGCTTTGCTAGTATGAGGAACTTTATAATCACTCTGCTCGCGATAAAGAAGGTTAACGTTATACGCAAAGTCGTGTTCTTGACCGCTTGCGGTGCCAAGCACAGAGGACGGGGCATTGTAGCCCGTTTGAATTTCAAGCTTGTCTTCTTTTTCAATACCTTGTTGTAAGGGAATACGGCCATCATTTATATCAACAATCCCAGCCATGGCTTCACCACCAAAAGGAATTGTTGCACGAGCGCCTTTAAGTACCGTGATCGATTCTGCAAAAAAAGGCTCAATAGGTATGAGTTGATCGTCGCTCACCGCTGACATATCACGAATAGGCATGCCATTACTGGTGATCAGTACTCGTTGGCCTCCTTGACCACGAATTTGTGGCCGACTTGCCGAAGAGCCAAAGTAGCTGGCACTAACACTGGGTATTTGTGAAAGCGTATCACCCAATGTTGTTGCTTTTTGTTGCTCTAAAAGATCACCAGACAATACAGACTTACCTACAGCAACCTGGTTTATGGGGGAATAGTCTTTTATGTCGCTTTTTATCTCTATGTGTTCGATTTCATTTGCGTGCATAGATGAAGAGATACCTAAGCATAAAAGGGAGATTTTAAATTTCATTACTTTCTCTTTGTTATGTTACATCATAACAATTGTATTCTGTATCTAAATACGGTTCAAACAATTACGTTCATTATTAACTTAATTTTTAAGTGGGCTTAAGTAGGGGCGGTTAGAGTGCTCCACTTACTAGGGAGCACTGCGACGCTGAAAAACCTTGCTAAGAAACTGTTGATGGATATTTTCTACGAGCTTTTTTCAAGGCACGATTGATTCGCCAATGCTTCTAAGTAAAGCACAGAGAATCAGATAAATGGTACAAAACACACCACGTCGCTATTAATTTAAGTCGACTTTTGCTTGCTTAAAATATCGTCATTACTATAAATTAAAGTGCCTATTAGTTTTACTATAAGTTGTCTTAAAATAAGGATAATCATATGACAGATAATTACACACCACCTGAAGCAAGCCTTGAAATTCCCACAGAGAATAACTCAGGACAAGGTAAGGTGGGCGAGTTACCAGAAGGCGTAAAGGGGTTTAGTTGGGGAGCGTTCTTTTTAAGCTGGATTTGGGCAATTGGCAACAGTACGTGGATAGGCCTATTAGCTTTAGTTCCTTATATTGGTTTTATTGTGTCTATTTACTTGGGCTTTAAAGGCCGAGAGATGGCGTGGCAAAACAAACGATGGGACAGTGTTGAGCATTTTCAGCGAGTGCAAAAACAATGGTCATTTTGGGGAGTACTGATTGTTGGTGGCCTATTTATACTGGGTATCGTGGCAGCTATTTTACTTCCTGCGATGCAATCAAGTAGCTATTAAGCTTTATACTGACAAGTTTTGTTAATGCCAGCTTTTACTGGCTCAATATACCATCAGGATATTCGCTTTTTATAAAATAACACAGTGAACGGCGTCGATAATATTGAAGACTTTGTCAGTGCAAATAAAAATGAAGTAGAACAAATGCAACAGCTCGGTGCATAGCAATACTGACATTATAAAGTTTAAAGCCCCTTTGTTGGGGCTTTTTTTTAGCCTTAACAAATTGAGCATTGTTCATTATGACGAACAACTATAGTATTTCAGTAATTTGATTAATTAGGGCAGGGCGTATGTTACGATTTTTTTCTATTAACCAAGGTGTGATCACCGAAACTGAGCCAGCCCCCGATACACCTTTAGCAACCGCTATTAAAAATGCGCATTGGATAGACACCATTAATCCAAGTGAAGAAGAGCGCCAAGCACTTGCAAGCACATTAAATATTACGCTTCCTGCGGCGGATGATGTAGACGAAATTGAAGCATCATCGCGGTGTTTTATCGACCACGAAGGCTTGCATGTGCATGCATTGTTTATGTCGCCTAACGAAGGGCGTTTTAATACGGTGACGGTCGCATGTTTACTGCAAGATAACTGCTTACTAACGATTCGCGATGATGAATTAGCCGATTTTCGTTTATTGCGTTTACGTGCTCGCAAAGGGCAAGTTGCGTGCGATAACCCTAAACAATTACTCGTGACTTTATTCGATCAAAAGGTCGAAAACCATGCAGATATGCTTGAAGATATGCATCATCAACTCGAAAAACTCAGTGCGTATGTGCTCGAAGAGGATGACTCAGATCTTGAGGAAGCAGTGAGCCGAATTTCTCGCCTTGAGGACAACAACGGTAAGGTACGTTTATGTTTAATGGATACGCGACGAAACATTTCGTTTTTACTGCGTAATTTGGGAGCGCCCAGCGAAGACCGCGAGTCTCTGCGCGAAATTGTCCTCGATATCGATACCTTGATGTCTCATTGCACCTTTTTGTTTGATAAGGTGAACTTTTTAATGGATTCGACTCAGGGCTTTATTAATATTGAGCAAAACCAAATAATTAAGACTTTCTCAATCGCCTCAGTGGTGTTTTTACCTCCCACCGTGGTTGCCAGTATTTACGGTATGAACTTTAACTCTATGCCTGAGCTTAACTGGGCATGGGGATACCCGTTCGCGATTGGCGTGATGTTGTTGTCGGGTTTTGCCCCTTATTTATTTTTTAAACACAAAGGCTGGTTATAACGTTGTTTTAAAAAATAAAAAAGCCCAGCAGATGCTGGGCAAGGGGTCTTCGGATAGAAGGGAGGGTTTAACTTTTCAGTTCGCCCGTTGACGATTCGATGTGCGCACGAACAAACCACTGAAATTGCTCTAAGTCTGCTAATTGACCTGTGATCATATCTTCAGAAACAGGGTCAAGCTCGGCTAACTTTTCAATGGCTTGGCGGTGATCTTTATTCACCCCGTTATACACTTTATCAAGGGCTGACAAGTGGTCGGTTACGAGCCCTTTGCCAATTGAATAATCTTTCCAATTACGACGGTCGACAATCGATTGCGGTGTGCCAACGGGCACGCCACCCATAGTTGCAATACGCTCTGCGATAGTGTCGGTCATTTCTTGTACGGCACTTACTTGTGGATCAAGCATTTCGTGCACACCAATAAAGTTAGGGCCGACTACATTCCAATGAATGTGTTTTAAAGTGAGGTGTAAATCGATTAAAGCGACCATACGTTGGTCTAAAATAGCAATCGTGTCAGCGGCTGATTGGTTATTAACACCGGGTGCTGTGAATTCTGCGACTTTCGATGATGTGTTACTCATTACTCCTCCGAGTTTCTTTAAAAAGTTGTTCCATGATGCTTTCTGTAATGACCAGAAAGCGAAGTTATTTAAAGAGGAGCAAGCGTTGTACCAAAATTAATGATATTTATAAGTTGTTGTTTTTATTTGTTTGTTTTTTATTTTGAGGTGTGCCGTGAGGTTTGCGGGTTTAGCTCATTATGAAAACTCTGCACACTGAATGTAAAAAATTCAGTGTGCAGTGGAAGAAATAATTACTCGTTTATATATCAAGATAACAATGCAGCCGCTAAACGAACAAAGTCAGACGAGGTTAAAATACCTACTAGGTTATTGTCTTCGTCGACAACGGGCATACAACCATGACGATTCTCGACAAAGAATTTAGCCACCTCATGCAGTGGCTGCTTTGCAGAAATACTGGTGAAATCGGTTGCCATGATATCGGCTACTTTGGTTTGCTTTTCTTTTCGCTCGAGTGCGCTGGCGCTAAAGTTGGCCATAATGTTCATTACTTGGGCAATCATTATTTTCTGCGTGAGCATGCCTACTAAGCCACCGTGCTCGTTAATAACGGGAATGTGGCGGATGTTTTTTTCTTTCATTAAATTGTGGGCATCATGCAAGGTGTTGTGCGCACTAATCGCAAATGGGTCTGGAGTCATTAAGTCGGCGACGAGGTGTGTCATGGTTTATTCCCTACAAAGTAATTAATAAGGTATAAGTTTAGCTTTAATTGGGCTGAATACACTTTGTTCAGATCAAAGTTTTATTGATTGATGAAATTTTTTAGATCAGCAGTGACAGCCTGCCATTGTTACTTTCATTGCTTTTTAAATATAACTAAAAGTACTTTTTAACACGGCTGTATATTTGCTACTTTCTTAGAGCTTAAAAGGAGAAAGTTATGGCAATAAATAAATTATGGCGGCATCTCACTGAGCCTTGGCAGCGCGCAGCAGGTGCGTGGTTTGCTTTTTTTCTGTTATTCAATGCCTATTGCTTTTTTTGGCGTCACTATATTGGTGGCGGTCATTACCAATTTTTTGATTCACAATTATTTTGGTTAAAAGAGTGGGGAAGCTTATGTGTGCTTAGCATAGGGGTTGTTGCATTTTTTAATTTAAAAGCGCGCGTTAAAAGTAGAATTTACTTTTATCCTACGATGTTATTAATGAGCATTTCATTGATCATTAGCTTACGGATTTTAATAGATTTTGATTTTTATGGTTATGCGCTCGCAGCCTCGGTTACTCAGCTTTTTCCAAAATACTTCATTGCGAGCACTCTAGTATTAATACTGTGGCATGTTTTCACGGTACAAGCAGAGTCAACACCTGCGACGGTCCTACCTGAACACTCTGAGCATCTTGAAAAGACTGACTATATTGAAGTGAACCATAAAGGAGTCTCTAAAAAGCTGCCGTTAGCGTCAGTGGTTTTTATAAAGTCAGCAGGTAATTACTTAGAGATACAGACCGTTGAGAATCGTTACTTAAAGCGAGATACCATTAAACACCTATATTCTGAACTACCGTCTGACACATTTTGCCAAGTACACCGTAGTTATATTGTTAATGTTGCCCAGATTGCTGATTTTAATCTGGCGCTCAATAAGCGCAAATTGACGATGGCTGCAGGTTTTAGTGTGCCAGTGAGTAAGTCGTTTAAAGCCCGTGTATCTGATTTGCTCAGTGTCGAAGATTCATTCATCACAAAATAGGTGATTTCGTCACAGTTCTATATAAATCATAAGGTTAATCATTATTCTTGAACACATGAAAATCATTGTTTAAGGATTAATTAAATGAAAAACACCAAGCAAACTACGCATAAGTTCTTGCACTGGTTGAGTGCGCTATTGGTTTTGACTGTGATTGTAATGGGTTACTACATGACCTTGGTTACCGATTACAGCTTATACCACTGGCATAAGTCGATAGCGGTTATGATTGCGATGCTATGGGTAGCCAGAATTATCTATCGAATACGAAATCCGTTTCAATCAGCTGTGCAAAATCGCCTTACCAAATGGTTGCATGTTTATCATTGGGGGCTGTTAACTTTATTAGCTATCATGCTTGTTTCTGGCGCATTTTATAGTGGGTTTGGCGGCTTTGGTATTGGCTTGTTTTCGTGGCAACTCATTGCTAGTAACTACAATGAGGCAGGCGAGGCGGTTGCCTCTATTGCTTGGTTAAGTGAGGCAGGATGGCAAGTTCACATTTTGTGTGGTTATTTATTATCAGCCGCGCTGTCGTTACATATCTTAGCGGCACTTAAGCATCACTTTATTGATAAAGATATGACTTTAAAAGCCATGCTTTAAAGGTTTATTTCAACCCGGTTTCTGCCCTTATTTTTAGCCGAGTAGAGCGCTTTATCTGCTCGGTTAATTAGGTTATCGAATGTGTCATCTTGTTGCCAACGGGTTAGCCCGAAACTGGCAGTGAGTGTGATGTTATTTTCATGAAAAACAATTTCGCTGGTTTCAACAATAGTCCGAAGCGTCTCTAGCTTTTGTTGGGCTGCATTTTCACTGGGCTCAAAACTCAGAATGAGGAATTCCTCTCCGCCCAAACGGCAACATAAGTCTTGTTTGGCTAAATGGTGATTTAACAGTTCAGAGAATACTTCAAGTACGAGATCTCCCCCTTCATGGCCATAACTATCATTGATACGTTTAAAGTAGTCTATATCTACCACGCTGGCATACAGTTTTGAGTTGTGTTTTGAGGTTAATAAACGCTGTTGTTCAAGTATAAACTGTAACCCTCGGCGGTTGTATAAATTGGTGAGGGGATCTTTTAAAGAAAGGTCTAAGTAACGTTTTTTCTCGTCGATAAGTAACGTTGTTATGAGGCCTAGTCCTATCATCACAAACACAGTGGCATGCCCAACAACCGTTAGCGAATAAAGCACCGCAACAGTTAGGTTCCCAGAGACTACAATGGCTAATTGGCTTATTGCGATGATCAATAAAATACACAGGGCAACGGCGAGTACCCCATTGCCTATATTACTTTTTAGTATGGCGCGTTTGAAACTGACATAAATAAGAACGGGCAGAGTTATAAATGTATAACTTAGCTGCGCGATAGCTAATTGGTTTATGGTTTTCATAAAAAATATAAACACGGCGCATACGAGACTAAAGGCTATTACTTGCAGGTTGAAGCGAGACTTTTCGTCGTAATTAAAAATAGCTAACTGAAGCAACATAATAGAGAGCACGTACATGGCGACACCTGAGCGAAAGTCAGGTGTGAGCTCAAAAATATTCTGTATCCATAACCACGAAAAGCCCGCCATTCCTAAATAGAAATACAGGTTAAATAGTGAGATTGATCGACTGTTAAACCCACTGGTCATTAATTTCGTGGCAATAACCGAGCAGGTAATAACGGTGATCATTAAGAAAATATAGAACCCGTGATAAAAATAGTTCTCGATGCTACCAGTCATGAGTCACACTGAAATGCGCTGTATTAGTAAAGAGTAGCACAGAAAGTCTCCCCGCGAGAAAGAGATATATCCCTGATTATTCAGGGTGATGAATATGTGAATAAGCATCTATTGCATCAATACTGGGTTTGATCCCCTTTCCCAAAACAATGATTAACTGTGTTGTAATTTCACGCTTTGCAATGTGGGGTGGCGACTCACTAGGGTAAGGTGAAGCTTGCCTTGAACAGGTAAGTAAACCACAGCGTGTTGTATAAGTTGCAGTTTGTCTGTGCGAGTTAAGCGCTGTATTGTTGTGCGATATGTGTGTATCTTGCGTGGTGACAACGAACCAGTCGTAACCTTGTTTTAGAGTTAGTTTGGCGGCGTGATGCAAACTAGCATCAAGCACGCCTTGCTTTGATAGCCTATTACTTTTATAGCGAAGCACATATTGGTTTTCTGCGAGCGGCTTAATTGTCAGTCCAACATGATTATCAATGTCATTATGCTGATCTGTGCTGCTGCAGCCACTGAGAATAAGCGTTATTAATAGTGTGATTAAAAACTTCATGGTTATTTTACCTATTGCCACTTATTCTCGCGTGCTTGCTGTTCTAGAGTGCGGTCGAGCGGCTGCCCCTTAATTGTATTATCGATAAAGGTGTCGAGCGCTGACGTGTTACTCGCGAGGCTATATGTTTGTTGATCATAGGGCTTTTGCTCAGTAGAGACTTTAAGTTGCCAAGTACCGTGTTCTTTACAGGCAATATGAGACTGCTGTGTTTGTTGTTGGTAAAGGGTGTACTGTCGACAAAAGTCCCCCGCCGAATTAATAAAACTTAATTGTGCTGTAAGTGAGCGTGCACTATCTATATTTGTTTTGTCACCGCTTAGTTGCTGCTCTAATGCATTTGCTATGGGCTGTTCAATATTTAATTGCTGTTGTTGCGTTAAACTGGCAACGCCCACAGTAAATAGCACAGCAATACCTGCTGCGACAGCGAGTTGCTTACGGCTGGCTTGTTTTATTTTTTGCCACTTCGACAGTGAAACAACCGTGTCGTTAGTTTGCTTGCCAAGGGTTTTTTCTAGCGATTTAGACAGTGGCATTGCATCAATTTGCTCAGCATGTTGCTTCACTAGTAAATCAACTTCGCTTAATTCGGCAAGGCGCATGGCAAGGTCTTCATTTTGCGCTATGGCGCTGCGAACTCGCTCCATTTCTTGCGCTGATAATTCATTGTCTAAAAAGGCACTGAGAGTTTGGTCGTCAATCATTAGGCGTTTTCCTTAGTGAAATCAGGCTTTATTAATTGATACAAGGCACTTCGAGCTCGCGATAACTTACTCATAACGGTTCCAACAGGAATATCTAGCGTGTGTGCAACGTCTTTATAAGCCATGCCTTGCACTGCAACTAACGAGATGATTGCACGCTGCTCATCGGGCAGGGTAGTTAAAGCGTGGTTGACGCGTTTAAGAGTTTGCGAGGTTGCCAGGTGTTGCTGCCCATCATCGCATGTGGGTTCTTGTAAATCGGTATTTTGAACCGCTTTTAACCTTACTTTTTGCGAGCGATATTCATCAATCCATACATTACGGCATACTTTAAACGCCCACTTTAGTGGCTCAATATCGTCAGGAATTCCTTTTACCAACAGCTTTTCGATGGTAATTTGCACAACGTCATCTGCATCAGCTTGGTTGCCGGTTAGCGAAAATGCAAAACGCCTAAGTGCAGGTAATAAACTGGTTAGTGTATTAGTCATGTTTTCCCTTATTTGTTAGGGCGTGCGGCCTTATAAATTAAGTGACTCATGAATGATTCAGCCTACACGCACTACTATAACGAGTAGAAACTGTTTTTATTCCCTAAATATGCAATTTATTTTTATTTCAAACGTTATACCTTTAACCTTAGTCAAAAGAGAAGTGACTGTAACATGAAAATAAAAGATGTTGCCCTTGGCACGTTATTGCTCATGTCGAGTAATTTATATGCCGCGGTTATAAAACCGATCAGCCCTATTATAGAGCAGATAGACCCAGCCATTGAACGTATTGAAGATAGGCTCGATATTCCACGTCGCGCATTGCCTAGCATTGATTCTATTCAACAACTTGCGACTGATATAAGCGCATTACCCAGCCGGTTGGCTATTTTGAATACGGTAGGAAAACCAGCATTCATAGAAATCGAAACAGAGCAGGGTTTTAGAGCCGTCGAACGGCAATGGATTTTGTTAGCCAATGAACAGCATAGAGCGAAGCTAGAGCACATTGGTGCACAGATAGTCAGTCGTCAATCATACGATGCTTTGGGAATGGTTTTATTACGATTTGTGGTGCCTGAACAGTTTGATTCAAAAGCTCAATTACAACGTCTTTTGTCGATAGATGATGCGGCCTTATTAGGACGTAATCACATTTATCAAGCGCAGCAAGGTCCTTTGCAAGGTGTTAACACACATAAAAGCCTGCCCGTTTGCGACTTGCCTGTGCGGGTAGGCATGATCGACAGCGCACTTAACTTGGCGCACCCTGGTTTTGTGGGGAGCACCATTGAGACTCGGTCATTTCTGCCCAATTCCGTGGCATCACCTGACTTACATGGCACTGCGGTCGCCGGTGTTATGATTGGTAAAACGGCCAAGTTATCGCCATTATTAAACCAAGCAACGTTATACAGCGCGGCGGTTTTTTATCGTCAATCAGACTTGTCGCAGGGTGCCACATTGGCTGCTATTGTTGATGCCTTAAATTGGCTGGTGGCTGCGCAAGTTCCAGTGATTAACCTGAGTTTTACTGGGCCAGATAATGCTATTTTAGCGGCAGCAATTAAGGCGACAATTGCGCAGCAAGTGACTCTTGTTGCAGCAGCCGGTAATGATGGCCCCGCTGCATTGCCGCTTTATCCCGCGGCGTATGAAAATGTTATTGCAGTGAGTGCGGTTGATAAAAATGGGCAAATATACCGTTGGTCAAATAAAGGTGACTACATTGATTTTGCAGCCTTAGGTGTCAACGTATTAACACTAAACTCGGGCGGTGGTTTAGGGGTTGAATCAGGGACTTCAATGGCGGCGCCGCAGGTGACTGCGGCTGCGGCATGTTTGGCGGCGAATCCCGATTACACACCCCATTCTATCTATAATAAGTTAGTTGAGCGTGCAGTCGATAAAGGAAAACCCGGAAAAGATAGCGTGTTTGGGCATGGCTCAATCACTTATTAAGGCTTAAAATTCAGCACGCAAAGAAATGGACGCAATGCTTTGTGTGTATGTATTTGCCTCTAACTGAGATTGATAATCCCCATACTCAGCCTCGGTAATTAAACTTAACGAATCAAGCAGCGATAGTTGCCAATGCGCGGTTAAAATATGGCGGCTTTCATCACGTGATGGGGTTGGCTCAGTGAGCATATCGTTTGGATTCTCTTGATAGTCTTTATCTTGATATCGCCAACCAATGCTCGCTTTATTTGTGTTGCCGAAAGCGGTGAACGTGTGTGAAACGCGCGTATTTAAAGTCCAGCCAGAAAAGTCATATTGTTGCTCAGTTGCATCTTCTTTGTCGAGACTTGCACCCAGTAGCAACATGGTATTACCTTGATTTATAAAATAAAAAAGACTGGTGTCAAGGCCAAGGCTTTGTGCATCACGTGCAGGTTGAGTGGTAAATTGTTTTTCACCCGCTTTCAATGCTGCTCTTAAATATGTGGTGTTATTGACAAAGTGGCCTATGTAAAGACTTCCTTGGTCGAGCGTTAAAAATGTTTTGTTAGCCACTTGGGCTGTTGCACCATCATAACGAAAGCCAATGTCAGTGTGTGTTAGCTTATAATTTGTGTCTAACCCGTATTGATGGAGCGATAAGTCGTATTGATCCAAGGTATGGTAATTGGTGTTTTCATAACGATAACTGGGTGTGAACTTGAGCGCATCGGTTGCTTTAAATTCTGCACTTAGACCCGCAGACAGCAAGGTGCCAGTGTCACTTTGTGATGAAATGACATCGAGCTCTTTTATTGCTAAATCTGAGTTACTCGTTAAACCAATCTGAGCATGTGCATTAAACGTTGCATCGGCTGCGGTTGCATGAATGCTTAACGTCATTGCACTCATTACAGAAAGTGTTGTTAGTGTACGCATAGCGACCTCCTTAAAAGTGCGCCGGGTAATAACCCGGCACAACACGACTTTAAAGGCCTAAATTAAGGCTATTTTGGATACTGTTAACCACTTCTGTTGTTGTGGTCGCGGTGACTTGGTCAGCAACTTGTTGGCTGACACTATTACTCACTGTAGAAGTTACCGTTTGCTCAACACTACTTTGCACAGAGTTGATAGCGGCTTGTTGCACATTCCCTGACAGGCTTGATTGTAGGTTGTTGCTAATGGCAGATACTTGGTTCACATCAAGCAGTGGGAGCTCGGTTATGTTTGCTTGAGTTAATGCACTTGTTTGCTGATCTAGCTGGTTTTGCAAGGTCAGTGCAGTAGGGTTAATTGCATTACTTGTGGTCATTGCATTAACCATCGATACGCTGTTATCAATAGTTGCACCTGCTTGGTTTGATATCGCTGTTACACTCACTGAGTTTGCAGACTCATTAATGCTATTAAGTGAGCTTGCGGTAGTTGCAGTAGGCGTTTGTTCAGCATTTTGAGCCGTGTTTGTTGTGTTTGTTTCAGTATTGGTTTGTGCACTGTTGCTCGTAGTCGTGTTTGTTTCTGTGGCTGAGTTTTGAGTTGTCGCAGAGCCTGAAACTTGGCTATTTTGCATCAATGATGTCGTGCTTGTTTGACTTGCATTAGCCGGTGCAAGAGATGTTTGCATATTACTTGAAGCTTGTTGGTCGGTTGATACCGATAATTGCACATCTGCTGCATAGCTCGCCGTTGTTAAACCTGCTGAAGTTACTACACACATTGCGATTAAAGTTTGTTTAAAGTGAGTCATTGTCTCGTCCTCTTTTTTACGAATTGACATAGAGGTAACGAACAGACGAGATATTTATTCCCAATTTTTTTATAAGCAGGTGTGAAAGTAAGGCAAGCTGGGCAACTTGCCTTATGGTAGAGCATGGAGCTCTGTGTTAGCTAAAAGAGCTAGATAAGGAAAAACGTAAGCCTTACCTGTTGTGCAAGCAGCCGATGGCTGCTTACAATTATGCAAAAATATGCATAATTAGGTGTCTAGAATCGTATACTTGCACCAACAAAGTAACGGGTGCCAAATTCATCTACGCTGTGCACAATGTTGCCTGCTTTTGGTTGGCGTAAGACGAGGGCTTCGTTCAATAAGTTAGCTGCCTCAAGGGTGATATCTAGATAATCAGTCGCATGCCAAACAATCGATGCATCTAATTGATCATACGGGTCGTTCATGCTGTCTAAACTACTTCCGTTATACTGGCGAACCCAGTCATCGCGGTAGTTATAGGCTAGTCGTGCACTGAAAATTTCATTTTCATAGTAACCAGATAGGTTAAATGAGTTTTGTGATACTTCTTCAATCGGAACTTCTTCGCCCGCTGAATTTGTGCGGCTGCTGTCTGTGTAGGTGTAGTTTGCTTGAATACCAAAGCCATTATCAAAGTCTTGTTGGTATTGTAATTCAAGGCCTCGTACATCGGCTGTACCGACGTTTCTTGAACGTGTTACAAGACATTCAGGACCGCAACCAGGGTAGTTTTCTTTAACGGTGGTTTGCTCAATGTAGTCGCTAATGTTCTTAATAAAGAATGTAGCACCGATAATAGATGATGGGCTGAAATACCACTCTATACCCATGTCATATTGGTCTGACTTATAGGGGTCAAGCTCGGGGCTACCGACATTGGCTGTTTGAAAGCTTTCTGAGATGATATCTGCCACTTTCATATCGTCATAATCAGGGCGTGAAATTGCAGAACCAGCGGCGAAACGAAAAATCATCTCTTCAGATAAATCAACAGCTAAGTTAAAGCTTGGTAAGTAGTTACTGTAACTTTTGTTGATTTTATCTGGCTCGCCATTAATGCTGCCGGTTGAGAGAATATCAGTGTCGACATAGCGTAAGCCGATGTTACCTCTAAAGCCTTCACCCGAAAAATTACTTTTCACGTAGGCAGCAGTGATATCTTCTTCAATCGAAAAAGCATCTTTTACGGTGATTTCAGAAGGCTTATTTTTGTGTGCGTAATCCCATATTGCGGTGCTTGCAACAGGGAATGCTGACAAACTGCCTGCACGACCTTCAGCACTGTGTAAGCCTGATACAAAGCCACCATTGAAATCGGCGAGGGTTAAGTTATCTGCTTGAGCTGCCGCGACATCTAAATCTTGGAAATCACCTTGTGATGAAAAAACTTGCTCTTGCACTTTCAAGCCTGCTTGTATCGATGTAAATAAGCCTGACTCGAGCTGGAAAGTAAAATCAGCTTGGGCGTAATCAATCGTATTATCGCGTTTGTAGTTAATAAATGTGAACTCTTGAAATAGCGCAAAGTTACTGTGATCGCTCATATAATCAGGGTTTGTTGGAATTAACTCCAAAGGTCCTGCAACGTCAAAACTAAAGCTTGAGTTTGCAGTGTCGGTAATATCACCCCACCACGTACTTGACTGTAAAGTACGGCCTTCGGCATTAGAGCGACCAACTACAAAGTCTGCTGACCATGTGTCTGCATTGTAATTAAGCGAAAAATTCAGTGCATCGGTTTGCATTTTGGGTGTTCGTAATACGGTATTATTGAAAAGGGGAGCAAGCCCAGGACCCGACGCAAGTGATGTTGCAGCTGTGACAATACCTTGATCATTGACAACAACAGAGTCACCTTGCATTTGCCCAAAGCCGACAATCGCAAATTGTGCTGAGTTTACATGGCTATTTTCAAGTTCAAATAAGTTGTAGTTTAAATCCATGCTTAAGGCGTCGCTAGGTGCGTATTGTAGCGTGATTTGTGAGCTGCTTCGCTCTCTGTCTTCATCAAATAAAATGGATGACATTGCACCATATGATTGGCGCTCTACACCATTTGTATCGACAAATGTGGTGTTACCAGCGGGACCAAAGTTTGATAGCGTTTCGCGGTATACTTTTGACTCTTCATTAGAGTAGGCAACTAAAACACCAAAGTTTTCATCGTCGTTTTTCCAACTTACAAGGCCTGAGTAAGCGGGTGACCATGTTTTAGCATTGGCGTGATAGCTGTTTTCAACAGAAGCGTAAACGGTGCCACTTTCTAAGTTAAGTGGTTTTCTTGTTCTGAGGTTAACTGTGCCTCCCATTGCGCCTTCGTTGATATCGGCCTCGGCTGATTTGTATAAATCCATTCCAGAAATTTGTTCTGCTGCCAGCATTTCAAAATTAAAACTTCGATTCATTCCACCTAAATCAAACCAACCGACACTGGCAACGTTTTGGCCATTCAGTAATACCATGCTTTGTTCTGGTGCTGTGCCACGTACGGTTACACCCGCTACTTCGCCAAATGTACGTACGACAGTCACACCAGGAATACGTTGCATGGCATCACCGATATTTTTGTCTGGGAATTTGCCAATATCTTCAGCTGAAATAGAATCAACAACAGAATCTGCAAAGCGCTTAGTGTTTAATGCTTCGGTCAGGCTGCGACGAATACCACGCACTTCAATGGTCTCCATTTCCTTGTTTTCTTGTGCCTGTGATTCACTTTGCTGAGCATAAGTTGACAGCGATACGCTTGATAGCGCTGTCATTATGCATAGCGTTAAATAATGGGTTTTTAAAGCAGCGGTTGTTTTCATTAGGTTATCCTTTTTTTGTTATCGTTATAATTAATAAAATTGATTTACTAATTATTTATTAAATCATTTTGACTAATTATCAAGTTTAATTTGGTTGTTTTATGAACGCTCTATAACAGCTTTGCTATAACTTCTGCACTAATCGCTCTGCTTGAGTAGGCGCAAATATACGTTTTTAACTGCGGGTGGTTTTCGAGTTCGTAGTCAGAGCGCATGGCAATAACGATAAGCTGATCGGGCCATTTATCGATTGCCTTTTTGAGTATTTTTTGTTGCTCAGAAACATCAAATGACTCGCCGGGCAAAGGGTAATCTTCGGTTACTAGCACAAGGGGGGTGTTGAGTTCGAAGTCGTCGCTGTTTAGAGCCGCTAACAGTTGCTGATAGCTAAGCAGTGTGTGGGGCGTATTGCGTTGTTGCAGCGTACTTACAATGACATGTTGAGCCGATAAAGGATCATTGGGGCCTATGCCTCTGTCGTTAGTTATTTTTTCGTAACCTTGCGGGTTTGCAGCAAATGCTAAGGTAAATGGACGAGTGTTGAGTGGCCAAAGTCCTTGTTCATTTCTTAATACTTTTATGGCTTTCTCTGCTGCAAGTTTTGCAATGTCAGGGGCTTTATTAAGCAGACTGTTCGTTGGTGTCGGCGAATCTGCAAAGTGCCTATATTTGAACACGAGTACCTGTTGAAGCCGGTCATTAATGACTTTTTCATCCAGAACGTTATTTTTTACAGCGTCGATAACCCCTAGAATAGTCGCCGCTTGAATTTCTTTGTAGGGGGTTGTGCTGTTTTCGTAATGCTCCTCACTTAACATGACAATATGAGCACCTGCTTCAAGCGCTTTAATAGCGGCTTCGGCAGGCTCATAATTATGCCTCATTGACCACATATTCATGCTGTCGGTAATAATAAGCCCTTTAAAACCCAATTGTTTTTGTAAAATGTCCTGCAATATGATCTTCGATAGAGTTGCGGGGTTTTTAGGGTCTATTTGCGGATAGCAAATGTGGCTTGTCATAATAAGCCCTACGCCTTGCTCAATAGCGGCTTTAAACGGAACTAAATCTTGTTGCATGAGTGCGGTAAAAGATTTATCTACAATGGGGAGGGTTTGATGTGAATCACTCTGTGTATCACCATGACCAGGAAAATGTTTTGCACAACACAGGTTTCCCGACTTATTTGCTCCCTCGACTGCAGCACTGACATGATGGGCAACTCCAACCGTTTCTTCACCAAAAGCACGTAAGCCAATAATCGGGTTATTAGGGTTTGCGTTGACATCAGCACAAGGCGAAAGCAGGGTGTTGTAACCAATTTGCTGCATTTGCTCACCATAAACTTGGTACATGTCTGCGGTAAGTGCGCGATCATTTGCTTGGCCCAGCGCCAGATTACCGGGACCTAAATCGGTATGGTGTGTGAGTATTCCCCAAGCGCCTTCTTGATCTACTGCGAGTAATAAAGGGACATCACATGCTCTTAAAGCGGCTTCCTGTTGTAGCATAGTCGCCAAATTCGTTGCCTCTTTAGGATTGGCAGCGTTGTCATCTGTGATATAAAAACCACCCACATGATAGTATTTAACTAATGCTTTTGCGTATTCGTAATCATTACCTGCAAAAGCGAGTAAGAACAGTTGACCCACTTTTTCGGCTAAGGGCAAGGTGTCGATTAATTGGGCTACTTTTTTTTCTATGCTCATGATTATACTTCCTTATGCTGCTGTTTTAGCGCCTGTGATGAGGCTAACTAAGTCTTCTTTGCTTACCTCGGATACAGCAACATCGGCAACCGATCTACCTTGGTAAAGTACAACCGCTCTGTCGCATGTTTCTACGACATGCTGCATATTATGGCTGATCAATAATACGGCAACGCCTTGAGAGCTGATAAGGTTGATAAGCTCATTGACTTGGGCACTTTGCTCAACACCTAAAGCGGCTGTTGGTTCGTCCATAATAACGATATCAGCTCCCCAGTTTACAGCGCGGGCAATGGCCACAGCTTGGCGCTGTCCGCCCGATAAACGGTAAATCTGTTCTTCAAAACTAGGAATACGGCTGTTAAGTCGGTTTAATGCTTTTTTGGCTTTTTTCTCCATGGCTTTTTTATCAAGCCAGCCTAGTCGACGAAGAATAGGGTTTTTGTGTTTTATTTCACGGTTCAGAAATAAATTTTCTGTAATGTTGAACTCTGGCACCATGGCGAGGTCTTGAAAAACTGTTTCGATTCCAACATTGCGTGCATCTAAAGGGGAGTCAATATTGACCACTTGACCATTCACGATTATTTCGCCTTCGTCTGGGCTATGAATGCCTGAAACACAGCGAACTAAGGTTGATTTCCCAGCGCCATTGTCGCCTAGTAAGCCAACAACTTCGCCTTTGTTAATGGTAAAGTTAACCCCTTGAAGTGCGTGAACACCGCCAAAACTTTTTTGTATATTTCGGACTTCTAAGGCCACTTGGTCGAGTGCTGTTCTAACCATTTTTTAACTCCTTGACACCAATAGCAACGGCAATCACTAAAATTACACCGCGCGCAATCATTTGTTCATTGGTGGAAAAACCAGAAAGGATTAACCCGTTATTGATCATACCCATTAACCACGAGCCTAAAATTGCGCCAATAATGCAAGCGCGACCACCAAAAAGACTGGTTCCACCAATGGCAACAGCCGCAATCACTGTTAATAAGTCTGCTTCGCCGAGTGTGTATCGTGCACCATGTAAACGACCGGCATATAACAAGCCTGCAAGCGCCGCTGCTAAAGAAGAAATAACCAATGCATAAAGTCTAATGCGTGTCACTTTAATGCCCATGGCGAGGGCTGCTTTTGGACTGCCTCCCACGGCGAGTAGATGACGGCCAAAAGCAAGCTTTGTTAGAACAATGTAGGCAATTGCTGCTACCACAACAGTCCAAATAAGTAAGGAAGGCACACCAAAAAGCTCGCCCGCTCCAAAAAAAGCAGTGAAAGTTTGATCGATAATTGGCACAGATTCTAAATTAGTAATTTGTCGTGCAACGCCAGTAATTACGCCCATTGTACCTAAGGTGATAAGCAATGAAGACACTTGCAAGCGCTCGATTAGTAAGCCGTTAATAAGGCCCACAATGAGTCCCACGCTCAAGGCGCCAACAACAGCAAGAGGAATGCCTACATGCTGTAGCAAAATCGCGCCGACTAACGCCGAAAGTGCAACAACGGCACCAATTGACAAGTCAATATGCCCAACGGCTAATGCAAACGTAAGTCCAATAGCCATAATAGTGACGGGCGCTGTTTGTCTTACGATATTCATGAAATTGGTGAGGCTAAAGAAGCCACTGTCATGGAGCGTAATGGTAAATAGCAGCATCACGGTCAGAAAAATATAGTAAATAAAGAACTCTCGCTTCAACGCGATCCCCTTTATTTGGTTTAGTGTTAGTTGATTTATGCTCATGTCGTTCCTTATTGTTTTAATGCTAAATCAAGTAATTTAGGCAGCGGTGCTTTAAATGCTTTTTGCCAAATAGGGGCAATATTTTCGTGGGTCACTGAGTCGAAAGGGACCAGTGTAAATTCAGGTGCTTGAATACCTATTTCAGCCCCAGCTGCAATGCGAGCCATGGTTTTACCAATGTCGTAGGGTCTGTCTGAAATGGTGCCGTATACATTGCCATTCATCGCCATATCAAGCAGGTTATTTACTCCTAAATCATGGGTAATAACTTTTATATCTTTACGGCCAATCGAGCGTAGCGTTTCAATAACGCCTTCTGCTGCGGCATCCCATGATACATAAAGAGTATCTATTTCAGGGTGTTGTAAGAGCATTGCTGCAGCGATATTGCTTGTTTCATGTTCTTTTACGAAGCCTTTTTCGCTGATCACTTTAATATTGCTGTAGCGTGCTAAGGCTTTTCGAAAAGCCTGATCGCGATTATTGGTAATAAAATAGTTAGCGTCATGGAAAATAAGCCCTACTTTGCCCGCATTATTTGATGCTTGCGCGACTAATTCTGCGGCTGCTTCTCCCATACCAAACATGTCATCAGTCACAATACCGACATAGTCTTGGTTATGTTTAAATCCTGGAATCGGGTTACTTAATAAAACCAGTCTGGCGCCGACGGCAAGTATTTTTTGATAGCTTAATTTAGTGCTTATGCCATCAATGCTCAGAGATAAAACGAGGTCGGGTTCTAGAGTTGAAATATTCTCTAAATCAGCCACTTGTTTTGCAGGGTCGTATTGCGCATCGGTTTGTGCAATCACTTTGATACCAAGCTTTTTAAACTCATCTCCTGCTCCGCGGCTAACGGCATTGATCCACGGGCTTGCGCCATGCCAAGCGAGTGCTGCGGTAAGGTGTTTATTTTTTATAGTCTTTATTTGTTCTGAAGAGAGCGCTATGTCGCTGGCATTCGCTGCTTTTGACCAGTCTATTGTTTGGCTATCTTGTGCCGATAAAGCAAAGCTGTAAAAGCATAACGAGCATAATACGTGTAAAAAGTAGCGGTTTGCTGATTTGAGTATGCTTTGCTTGCTGTTTTTTTTAGTCGATGACATGTTAAACAATCCTGTTTAATGCACGTACTTTGACTTAATTATCATAGCCTACTGTAACTAATTGTAATTTATAGGTAAGCTTGTTTTGTAATGTGAAATTAAAGTAAAAGTAACGTTTCTAAGTTGTTTTATTTATAATCATATTTATGCATGAGTATAAATATGTCAAATGTTTTTACTAATTAATTTTTGTTCGGTTTCCTGTTACGATAGCTTAAACTGCGTAAGACGTTGTAAACGAAGAAAGATGTAAAAAAGGTGGGCTTACAGTGAAAGGATCTAACGCAAAGCAAAATAAAGCGATAAATTTGCGTCTTGTACTCTCGCAAATTGTTACTCAAGGCCCTGTTTCGCGTGTGGAAATTGCGCGAAATACTCAGCTTACAAAGCAAACAATCACCAATATGGTTGAAGAGCTGCTAGCGGCAAAACTAGTAGAAGAAGTCGGGATTAAAAAAGCAGAAGGTGCAGGAAAACCGTCTAAAATGCTCGTTTTAAATAAGAAAGCAGCCTATAGCATTGCGATAAGAGTGTTGAATAACGAACTAGAAGTGGGACTTTTCTACTTAAATGGTGAGCAAATAAACCGACTGCATACCTTGGTTGAACCTGATGCGCTGTTAGATAAAGCAGCGTATTTAGTCGACACGCTAGTGCAAATCGATAATATTGATAAGTCATTAATTTTAGGCGTTGGGTTATCACTCGAAGTCAGTGATGATACGGCGATTAATCGTTTTACATTTAACAAGCAATGGCAGCAACGTTTAGCCAATAAGCTGCAATTACCCGTGGCGCTTGAAACCTCAGCTTCGGCGTGTGCTGCTTTTCAAATGTTATTTGGAGAAGCACAGCAACTTCACAACTTTATTTTTGTACACCTAGGCTCAAGAGTTGAATCAGCGGTGGTGTATGATAGGCAAATTTTGCTTGGTCAAAATGGCCTAACAGGCGCGTTAGGTGATATTTTTGTAACACCAGAAACAGATGAAAGCACAGCCGAATTAGGACGGTTAAACGACTTTGCATCGATAACATCCTTAAAAGCGATGCTTAATTTAAATGATTTAACGCAAGAAGAAGTTATTACCCAATCAGCTGTAAGTAAACATTTAGATAGGTGGGTAGACCAAGCCGCCGAGCCTCTGCGCATTGCTATTCATACGCTTGAGTCACTTTTGAATACGCAAACAATCATCATTGGTGGTGATGTCAGTGATATTTTATTAGAGAAACTAATTAAGCAATTACGGCCTTTTATACCTTCTATCTCTCAATATGGTGACAGAGAGGTTGTTAGGTTAATTAAAACCCCTGATGTTGCCAACATCACCATTAAGGGGCTAGCCACTTTACCACTTCATGCCGCATTGAGTCGTAAGAATATGCAAACGCTTTACATGCCACTTGAGCTTCAATGCTCCCAAATTCAACACTTAGTGTATGCTTCTGAAAGCTAAAATAATAATTAAAATAGTTAGTTAGGTTTAAAAATGAGAAAAATAGCAAGCTTTTTTGCCATCATTATGCTGGCTTCATCACTTGTTGGCTGTGTAGCAACATACAACCCGATCCCTAAAAACTACCAAGGCAACACGGCTAAACTTGATGATACTTACAAGGTGGGGAGCACGAGTTCTGGGCAGTTTTTTTATTTAAGCAAAGTTGATGGAAAACAGGTTAATAATTCTATTCGGGCTACGCATCAGGCATCATATGGGCAAGGAATGCTACTTACTCCGGTTGGATTTAGCCGTGAAGTACCGACAGAGCCAATGACATTAACTTTAGTTGCACAAGTACACCATGCCGCCCCCATCAATTATATGTTCAATGCGGGAAGCAATTTTATTGTGTCTGGTGATGTGTCTTTTACACCCGAAGCTAATCAACATTATGTTGTCAAAGGGTATTTAAGCCCCGATTTTTCATCTGTATGGATTGAAAATATGTCAGGAAAGCAAGTTTCAGATGCCATTGTACTTGAAGGTGACCCTGACGAAAGTAAAACAAAAATTGCGATGTTATCTGATGGGGAAGTCAAATTACCAGAGCCTGAAAAAAATCAAGCTGCACCTAAAAAGTCAATCTTAATTACCAATCAACCATTTGATAACCCATTATTTTTTCTAGAGAGAGGGTTGAGTGTCGATGCTGTAGTTACAAAGTTAGGAAAGCCTGATCATATCCGTGTAATTGAAAAAGGCTTTTTTAATAATAGCCCCGAAATACAGTTATATCATTATAAAGATATTGGGGCTGTTGAAATGGTTAAGTCACAGACAGACCAGCAGTTTTACTCTAGACGTACTCATAACGTAAGTAGTCAAGAGCATTATCAGTTTATTGATGTGGTTAACCAAGCCGATGGAATGGATACGCAACGTATTGGTCGGAAATATGACAGGATAGGTGTCTATGATGAGCAATATTTAGATGCTTTAGCCAGTAAACTATGGCTCAATAAGCAAACTACAGATGGTAATATGCTCGATGGTATCGCTTACTATTGTAAAATTTTTGCCAATGCTCAAACTGCACGATATCAATCACTGCTTAAAAGCATTATTGACAATAAAGATGTGCCATCTAAGTTACGTCGCCATTGTAAAAACGCTAAAAAAGAAATTGAAAAGTTAAAACTTACACAAGTAGAACAGTTTCAATTTCTGTAATCTTGGTCTCATTTTTAAATAAGGCCCGTTACTAAAGCAAACTAAACAAGACCGACACGACTAAAAGTAGTGCCATTAAGTAGTTAAATAGTTTTAAACGAGTGGGGCTTGAAAGCCAGTGTTGTAGTTTTTCGCCTACTAAGGTCCACGAGCTCACGCAAGGTAAATTAATTAAACCAAATACGGCACTGACGATTAATACCGCTGATACGTTTTTGTTCGGAGCGTATAAGCTTATCGCACTAAGCGCCATTGCCCATGCTTTAGGGTTCACCCATTGGAAAAGGGCCGCTTGAATAAAAGTAAAAGGCTTACCTTTATTTTGTGTGTGTTGTTGTCCGTTGCTGGTGGCTATTTTATAAGCGAGATATAACAAATAAACAACACAAAACACTTTTAGAATGAGGTAGCTTAGCGGAAATAAGTCAAACAGCTGCATAATGCCGAGGCCAACTAAAAAGAGCATCAACATAAAGCCTAACGTTACCCCAAACATATGCGGTGTGGTCCTTTTAAAACCAAAATTGGCACCTGAGCTCATCAACATTAAGTTATTGGGCCCAGGGGTAATTGACGAAACGAGGGCGAATAACGCCAGTGCTGTCATCATCTCAAAACTCATCATAGTCTCTCCCTGTTTGTTAAGTTGCAATTATAGATTGAAATGCACGCAATTATCGCGCTTAATGTTGTTTTTGGTAGTTTGAAATCACAATTTAAAATGAAGAAAGATAGAATTAACGGCAGAATATTGCATGAGTTAAGGCGTGATGGCCGTTTAGCAAATACTGAGCTGGCAGAGAAAGTGGGGTTGTCGCCATCGGCATGCCTAAGAAGGGTTCAAGAACTTGAGCGGCTCGGGGTGATTTCGGGGTACCGCGCAGTGATTAATCATCACGCTGTTGGTTTAGGTTTTATCGCTTATGTAGGCGTGGGTTTAAACGACCACTCAACAAGCTCGCAGCTCGCATTTGAGCAAGCACTCGCGTTTATTGATGAAGTTAAAGAGTGTCATAACGTGACCGGTGCGTTTGAATATTTACTGCGGGTAGAAACGGCAGATTTAAAATCATATAAAGCATTTCATGCTGATGTGCTCGGTTCAATTCCTCAGGTAAGAACCATTACGTCACATGTGGTGATGGGGTCTCCTAAAGATGAGCGAGCATAATAGGAGAGATTAAAAGAGTGATAAATGACTCTTAAGCATTTTAATAATCATGTTAATCACTCTATGAATACAGCAGACTGCTCATACGTTTAATCAATACGTTGAGAATGTACCTGTTAAATAAGGTTACTTATAAAGTCCAGAAATCCCCTGTTTTGTTAGGTATTTTTTGGCCGATACAGCATGGCGTTACTTTCTAAACTCATTTTTTTCAACGTGTTAAATGTAAAGTTGCTGTTTTTATAGAGGCGGTTTTTATGGGAGGGTTTTTGTCTATAGATAAAAATAGCGAGTCATTTTTAAGTTATGGAAAAATATATTAAATTTTATATCTTTACGCTATAGAACAAATAATAGTCAATTCGAGGATTATATTCTAAGTTTGGCTATTGAACTTGCCTTAATTGTTGGTTTATTATCCACCCCCTAATTCTAATTAAGGGATAATAATAAGAATGGATCTCCACACATTGCTCGTTTGTACGGCACTGGTTAGCTTTATAATGATGTTAACAATGGCTGCTTTGTACATTGCGAGTCGTAACGAAAGTTATTTAATTGATTGGCTGGTGTGTGGTGCATTATTTTTCGCTTCCAATTTATCGGGTATTCTCGCGACTAATGTCGATTTTCCTTCGTTTTTCCATCCTGCTTTTGCGAATGCTTGCTATTTAGCTGGGCATGCAGCGCTTTTCAGTGGCGTATCTAAATGCTTATATAATCGTTCGATGTGGGGGGTTGTGCTGATCGTTTTTGTTGGCATTTTTGTTATGCATTTTGTGCCAGCAATGAATGAGTCAATTGAACTGCGTATTGTTGTTTTGTATCCGATGATTGCTGCACTTGATATTTCGGCGATGCTAGCACTTTGGAAGCACCGAAAAGAAGAGGCGGGCAAAGCGTATTACTTGCTCATTATTTTGTTGTTTATTTTCTCGGCGCAACAGTTATTTAGAGGCTATTTGTTACTGACAGGTATTGAAAATACGCCATGGATTGAAAAGCATCAACTTTTAAACATAGGTAGTTTAGCGGTTATCGCTTTTTACTTTTTACTGACGATAGCATTTTCTGTTGTGGTGACTTGGCGTAAAGAACTCGCGTTAAGAGAGTATTCTTTAACGGATCATTTAACAGGGTGGTATAACCGTAAAGCGCTTGAGGTATTTGCTAATAAAGAGCTAAAGCGATGTATACGCAATGACACCCAGTTAGCATTTATAGTGTTTGATATTGACCACTTTAAATCAGTGAACGATCAGTTTGGACATATACTTGGCGATAAAGCTATCGCACATGTAACCGCAATTGCTAAACAGCAACTCAGGGAATATGACCAATATTTTCGCTTAGGAGGCGAAGAGTTTGCTGTGTTAGTGAGCCACATAAGCGGCCAAGACGTTGAATTATTGGCACAGCGTATTCGAAAATCAGTTGCAAAAACACCGCTTATTTTAGACGATGAAACTGTGTATCTGACAGTAAGTGTCGGAGTTGCAATGTTGAACCCACAAGAAACAAGTTGGCAAACAGTACTAAAACGTGCAGATGATGCGTTGTATCGTTCAAAGCATCAAGGTCGTAATCAAGTAACGAGTTGTGGCGACTTAGCAAAAATATAAGCATCTCGAAAATAATTGCTTATTCCGAGTTTGAAACACTCCACTAGAGAGAACATTAACTTTTCACAATACTGTGATGATGACTTTTAAGCGCATTCATAAAATGGCTAGTCCGGTTTTGTGAATGGTTAGTTTTGCCGTTTGGAATATCACCGTTATTTAGTTTTATTGTGCCGAATCAACAACTCGCAGTGGTTAAAGCGTCGTTATTAGGTGCTTTATGACATTTTCGTGAAGATTGTGATACTGTAACTTTTTATGATTTCTTTGCTTTATAATGCTCTTTTTATTTGTATGATAAAGCTGGTTTCAGCTTGGAGTTAGCATGGTTTCACGTCGAGAATTTTTGGTAGGGGCGGGTACGTTAGCCTTTTTAGGGTTATCAAAAAGTGCCATTGGCAAAGTGTCGCTTAATGATTTGCAAACAACGATCAAAGGGTTTGGTCCTTTATTGCCTGACCCTGATGCGCTATTAGATTTACCCGCAGGTTTTAGTTATCAGATTATTTCGAGCTTAGGTGAGAAAATGTCAGATGGCTTCACTGTTCCCGACAAAGCCGATGGTATGGGCTGTCTTGCTATTGGTAATGACCGTGTTGCTTTGGTGCGCAACCACGAATTAAAACCAACAGATTTAACTAAAGCCGAAGCCAGTATCGCACAGCATAAAACACCATTCGCCTTCGATACTAACCGCGAAGGTGTCGCACTTCCTGGTGGCACCAGCCACATTATTTATAATTTAAAAACCCATCAAAAAGAGCAAGAGTATCTTTCGTTAGTGGGCACTATTCGTAACTGTTCTGGTGGTATTACGCCTTGGGGCTCGTGGCTGACTTGTGAAGAAACAACCGACACCAAAGCCGATGGATTCAATCAAGATCATGGTTATATTTTTGAGGTGCCTGCCAATAGTAAAGGCCTCATTAAACCTGAGCCATTGAAAGCCATGGGACGCTTTAATCATGAAGCGGCCGCTGTCGACCCTCGCACTGGTATTGTGTATTTAACCGAAGATAAGGGTGACAGCGTTTTTTACCGTTTCATTCCTAACGAATATGGCAAGCTGCACAAAGGCGGCCAATTACAAGCAATGGTCGTTAAAGGGAAACCACAGTTCGATAGCCGTAACTGGCATAGTAAGACCATGCCACTGCATCAAGAGTTGGATGTTGAGTGGATTGACTTAGATAACCCTGAAAGCCCGAAAGATGACTTACGCTTACGTGGCTTTAAGCAAGGCGCTGCTTTATTTGCGCGAGGTGAAGGCATTCACTGGGGTGATAAAGAGCTTTATTTTTGTTGTACTAATGGCGGTAAAAAGCAACTTGGTCAGGTAATGAAATACCAGCCATCAGAATTTGAAGGCACTAATAAAGAAGCTGAGCAACCTGGCAAGATATCGTTGTTTGTTGAGAGTACCAGCAAAACACTCTATAACTTTGGCGATAACTTAACAGTGTCACCAAATGGCCATTTAATTGTTTGTGAAGATCAATACACCGATGTGGTTGATAATCACTTGCGTGGTGTGACTCCTGAAGGACAGGTTTATAATTTTGCGCGTTTGGTTGCGCAAACAGAACTTGCCGGAGCCTGTTTTTCGCCCGATGGCAGTACCTTGTTTGTAAATGTTTACTCACCAGCAAAAACACTCGCCATAACAGGTCCTTGGCATCAGTTTAGTGGTTGATTAAAGCGCTGCTCATAACGTTTTTCATTCGTAATGAGTATGCGTTATTTAACGGGGCTTTTTTGATGCTCTACGGGCATGCTTTGCTATCCATTTAGTCATCTTTTTCATTAAAGCGGGTGGAAAATCATGCCCCATGCCGGGCACCACTTTTAATTTACTGCGTTTGATTATAAGTGCGGTATTAATGCCAGCTTCAAGAGGGATGACAGGGTCGGCACTGCCGTGAATAATCAAGGTCGGGGCTTTAATTTTTTTCAATAGTTTTTCGCGATAAGGGGTTGCTGCAATGGCTGCTAGTTGGCGTTTGAAACCCTGTTGATTATGAGCGGCACGCTTACTATAACGGTTTGCGTTTTCATACAAAGCGCATTCATCTTGCGGGTAAGCAGGGCTGCCAATTAATTGATTAAGGCGTACGTTGTATTTTATTTCGGCTTCTTTAGTTCGGTTTCGTGGCTGTATTTTAGCTAGTTTTATGAGTAAATTAATGTTCGAGCCTGAAAACGACCAAGGTGAACTACTCGACATAATGGTGGTTAAACTGAGTACGCGCTTTTTGTACTTTGCTGCAGCTATTTGTGCAATCATGCCCCCCATTGATGCCCCCACTAAATGCGCTTGTTTGATAGAAAGTGCATTCATCAACTCTTTTACATCACGGGCCATGTCATCTAATGAGTAGGGGAGGTGGGTGCGTAGCGGTAAACGGCGGCTCAGCCAATGTTTAATAAGGCTTGGTTTGCCTAATTCATCGAGCGATGATGACAGCCCTGCATCGCGATTATCAAAGCGAATTACTCTAAACCCTTTTTCTACTAAACCACTATACAAGGCCTCTGGCCACACGGTAAATTGTGCGCCTAAGCCAATAATCAATATGATCACAGGTGCATCAAGGTCACCTTTATCTTGGTAACTAATAGATATACCGCTGGCTGTGAGAATATTTTCCATTCTTTAACTAACAGGCTTACGCAGGTTAATGAAGTATAAATGGCATTGTTGGCAGTTTAGTGACAGTCGGATGACCTGCTCGAAGTAGGCAGCACAACAGTGAGTGCTGCCTATATTCAGGGAGAAAAATATTAGAAGTAAGCGGTAACGCCAATCCAGAAATTACGGCTTTTATCTTTTACGTTGTAGTCATCAGTGAAAGTGACTTCACTCACTACGCCACGACCTGTTAGGTACTCGTACTCTCCATCCCCATTTAAGTCGGTATAGCTCGTACTATAAGAGGTGAAATCTTCGTCGAGTAGGTTGTTTACGCGAGCGTTAATTTGCACGTACTCATTAACATAGAACTGTGCACCTAGATTAAGTAGGTTGTAGTTTTTGTAATACAGCGCTTTATCGTGCACGTTATCCCAGCCACGGTAACGATCTGAGCGATACACACCTTGTAAATAAAGGTTGATTGAGTCGGTGGCTTCCCAGTTTAGCGTTAAGTTGGCCATGTGCTCAGCACTGTTAGTTAATGGTTTGCCTTGTTCTGGTCCGCTCTTTTGTTCGCTGTCAGTCCATGTGTAGTTACCATTGATTGACACCGTGTTGGTTAGTGTATATTGGCCAGCAATTTCAACACCTTGTAGATCAACTTCATCAATATTAATTTTTTGGCTGTAGCTGTCATAGCCAAGTTGATCGTATTGGCCTAAGTTAACACACGGGCGCACACCATTGGTTTGCTCACAGCTTAAAATGGTATCTCCGCGGGCTATTTTATCTTCGAACTTGGTGTTGTAATAAGTGACATTGATGTTGTGATCACCTTCAAGTGATGTCCAATAAAGCGCGATTTCTGAGTTAACACTGGTTTCTGGTTCTAAGTCTGGGTTACCAGCAAATGGGCTGGTGCCTTGACCACCAAAACCAGTAATACCGTCGTATAGGTCGGTTGTTTGTGGGGTTTTATAACCTGTGCTAACACCGCCTTTTAAAGTCCAAGTGTCAGATAAGTTGTACACAGCGTACACGCGGGGTGATACTTGGCTGCCAAATACATCATGGTCGTCGTAACGGGCACCCAAAGTGAAAGTAAAGTTATCGGTTGCCATCCAGTTATCTTCGGCAAATACCGAGTACATGTTTTGTTCTTGAACTTGACCGGCTTGGTCACTTTCAAGACCAAATACACCATCTTTTAACTCACCATCAATTAACTGACCACCAATTGCTAAATTGTGGCTGCCAAAACCGCCAGTGATTGGAATATCAAAGCGTAAATCATACGTGTACTGACTGCTTTCGAGTGGGCGAGCTGGGCGGGGTAAGAAGGTGTCTTCGGCTAAATCTTTTCGTGCTTGCTCATCCATACCTTCATATTCGCCAGTGCCATCGTACATAGCTTGCAGTTCTATACGCTCACTAACGCTTAGAGGCAAAGTGCGGCCGTTATTTTGCGTATCAACATACGATACCGACGCTTTAATGGTGGCCCATTCAAGCTCACCATCATAACTAAATGACCACCACTCACGGTCAAACTCTTGATCGGCGGCATAACCTGCACGTGGATTAACCTGACCACGTCTATCTTGCCAAATAGATTCAATATTATCTTTAGTGCCTAAAGGGTAAGTGATAGTGCCTGATTCAATATCGTAGCTTGGCGTGTTGTCATACACTTGGCTTGAGTTGTCATAATCAAACCGTAAATGATGAGAATCAAAAGGTGTGTAAGTTAAAGTAAAGCCGTATTGTTCGTTGGTATTATCAACAGTACGACCACCACTACCAAAGCCAAGTGAGCGAGTATGGACTACGCCATTAGGATCGACCGCAGGTTCAAATGTTGGCGAGGAGGCTTGTTGCTCATAAATACTGCCGCGCACACCTAAGCTTAAAACATCTTTGATAAGCGGACCCATCACGCTAAAGTCGGTGGTAATGTCATCACCAAAGTCGTCGTTTTGCTGTAATGAACGGCTAAATGACACTGCACCGCTCCAGTTATCAGTGTGCTTTTTAGTGATGATATTAATAACACCACCAAGTGCGTCTGCTCCATAAAGTGTCGATGCAGGGCCGCGAATAACCTCAACACGTTCAATAGCGTCAACCGGCGGCACGTGATTAAAGGCGTTACCACCAAAGTTATTAGGGTATATATCACCGTGGTTGTTTTGACGTTTACCATCGATCAATAGCAGGGTGTATTCACCTGTTAAACCACGCATACTCACACTGCCTTGGCCTGTTTTGTCGCGGGTTGTACCAATGTCGATGCCTTCTAAATACTGCACTGCATCGAGCACCGAAGTAAAGGCGTGAGATTTAATATCTTCATTTGTGATAATTGAAATACTTGCAGGTGCTTCAGTTACTTTTTGCTCAAAACCAGTGGCGGTAATAACTAAATGTTCCATGTCTTGCTTAGGCTTTGCATCATCTGCTATTGCTGAAAATTGTGCGGTAATTGCCAGAGTTAATAAGCTAAGTCTTATTGATTTCATTGTTGATCCCAATTTTTTTTGTTAGTCCATATAAGATGGCGGTTATAGTATATAAAACACAAATAAGATCAAGAATAATTCGCATTTGAGTGTTTGTTTTAAAGCCAGCTTTCCACGGCGCTTATTAAAAAAGGGGCTGATAGCGGGTAATTAACTATCATTACTTTTATTGCAGAAAAGGAATGGCAGAAAAGGAATTGAAAAAGTGAAGTGGGGGAATAAGCTTACGAAACGCTGTTTAAACGTTTAAATTTTAATGAGTTATAAATACCTTTATAACTGTTTTATAAAAACATGGGATGCCAAAGCCTGCCAAAAACATACTGAACTCGGCACGTGCTTGCGCTTACACGAACAACCGATAGCCATATTTGCACGGTAATGCTTTTAGCCGCTTTGTTTTAAGTGGCTTAAATTATAAGTTCAAGTGGTTAGGTATTATTGCTGATTATAGCGATGACTCAACGCGCGTAGTCGATGTCTTTGAAGGCATCATAAACCGCTAAATGCAATGTGTCGCCGTGCTCATGTTCGGAGAAAAACTGGAATTTCACTTGGCTTTTGTCTTTAAGTGAAAGAGCAAGTTGTTTGTATAATTCTTTCGCAACTCGCTCCATTACATGGCCTTCTTTGCCAACTGCAATGTACACCGATTTAGGAGGGTGATTTGGTTTAAATTGGCTTTTTAATAACGCCTCATCGTCCCACCACAAGCTTGGGCTTATGATTAGGTAATGATCGAATAACGCACTGTGATTATACAATATTTCAGTTGCAAGCAAGCCCCCTAAAGATTGACCTATTAGGGTCTCTGTGCCGTTAGTACGGTACTCTTTGGCGATTAATGGTTTTAATTCATGTTGTAAAAAATGGATAAATTGTTCAGCTCCCCCATGGCTTGGAAGTTCTTGTTGGTCAAAGTGGTTGTTACTTTTTGTGGTGAAGTCGTGCTTTCTATCAATATTACTTATCCCGACAACAATGGTGTCGGGGATCATTTTGATCCATGAAAAATTCGCAAATTGCACCAGACCCGCTATATGAATAAAGTCTTCATTTTTAGAACCATCTAATAAGTAAATGACCGGATAATGTTTGTCTGTATTTTTTTCATAGCTTTGCGGCAAATACACATTTATAGAGCGAACTTGATGCAACACTTCAGAGTTAAAGCTTAGGGTTGTGGCAAAGTCAAAAGGGGTGGCGTTTATAGCAATGTCAGCTTTTGTGGGATAGCTGGTTATTAAAAAGAATAAAGTGATACATATAACGCTAATAGATTTCATGGTTTTCCAAATTCAAATTGCTCGTTTATTCCTTCATTAATACTAGCCCTAGTAAGGTTATTTTAATACATGACGCACACTCAGAAAATTCAGAACTTATTTGAGCCGGCTATTTTTTGAAAATGTTTTGATAGCGTTGTCAATTTACGTCTTTCGTGCGAGTTAATAGTGTGGCTCATCCGCTTATAATGTTAAAAAAATGTATACATCGATTATAAGATTAATGAGCAAACCTTTTTCTTCATACCAGCATGCGCTTTTAAGCACAGTAATACTCGCTTTAGTAACGGCGTGTGGCGGTGGTTCAGAGCCACAAGAAACGCCCGTTACACCTCTGGTCACTGAAACACCGCAAAATCAAGCACCTCAAATCAGTGGGCAGTCACAAACGTTAAAGGTCGGCGATACGCTAAACTTTAACCCACAAGTGTCTGATCCAGATAATGATCCACTCACAATTTCGGTGAGCAACTTACCTAATTGGGTCAATTTTGATAAAGCAACGGGGGCGATAAGCGGTATACCTGAGCAGGCAGGCGTGTTTTCAAACATAGAGTTTAGTGTATCGGATGGGCAGTTATCAGCACAGCTGTTGATTGATATTAAGGTGGAGAAAGCGCGGGAAGAAAACACATCGCCAACGCTTACTTCAACGCCAGCTAATGCGAATGAAGGCCAAGCCTACGCTTATCAGCTCACATTTAGCGACGCACAAAACGATATGATTATAGTGAGTGACGTTGCACAGCCTGATTGGTTAATTTTTGATAATAACACTCAGCGCTTTTCGGGAACGCCTGCATTTACTGACCGTGGCGAGCAGCTCATTCGTTTTCGTTATTCAGATGGCGAAGTATCGCAGCTTGCTGAGCAAATATTTACTGTGACTCCTCGCGCTAATTCATTGCCTAACATTAGCCCACTCGCTGCAGAGGCGCGTGCAGAAAACGCATTTAGTTTAACGCTTACCCATAATGACACTGACAATGATGAGGTAAGCCTAACGGTGGCAGGTTTACCTGCATGGCTTAGCTTTAATGCGCAAACAAATACCTTATCGGGCACGCCTAGCGATGAGGATGTAGGTGAACTTCGGTTCACTATCACAGCCAGTGACTCACGTGAACACGCGAACTATGAATTTGTGTTAAACATAGTGCAAAGTTATGTGGCACAAGCTCTTGCATCGGGAAACGCCCTTGATGTGCCAAACAGTGATTTATTACTTGATGCGGCACTGAATGAAATTGACACTCACAAAGCGCGCTTTCAAACGATTAAAAATCGTTTATTTGGTTTAGACACACAGTCACCCTTGGATGCACTAAGCTGGTATCCAACATGGGATGCAACGCTGTTAAGAGCCACTTACCCATTTAATGAGCCCGTACTGTTAACCAATAATAGTTGGCAAGAAGGTTATGAAGCAAAAGTAAGAAACCTCGCCGTGGTGGGTAGCAGTGATGCACAGCGCGGCCGCTACCTCGTATTCGGCAGTAACCCGTATCGCAACACGATTAATGAGCAAATGCTCAGCTTTTTGAAAAACAGCCATAGCTGGCTTGCAGGCAGAGAAGCAACTGAAGAGCAGCCTCTTAACCTTGTAATGGCACAGCTTGATCAGAGCTATTATTTTCAAGACCGCATTCTCACTAGAGAATGGTTCGATACGCATTACAAGGACCGAGTTCGGTATAACGAGAAAGCCAGCTGTGATAACGATGCCTTAGCGGGGTGTTTAACTGATGACACCGATATATTAATTATCTCTCAGCATGAACGCGAAGGATTAAATATTGATAATGTGGTTGCAGCAGTAAAGCAGGCGCTAGCGAATGATATTGCCGTGATTTATGTTCAGCGCGATGGTAGTCAAACAGCGTTGGGTAACGCCTTGTTTGAGTTATTCCATGTCAGTGTTGCTGGTGATAACTATTGGCACCGATTAGAACTCGCAGAATGGAACCCAAGTGTAATCAGCAACAGCCTACCGAGTGATGTGCTCACCATTAAAGCCCTATTGAACCGCTTTAAAACAGGTGAATTCACTGTAGATTTAAGCACCTGTGATAACCGTAGTTGTCCGAGTGATAGTCAATACCAGCAACAATTCAGCGATGCAGCCACTAAAGTGAACTCATTATTTAGAGGCTTTGACCAAGCAAAAACCGATATTTTTGCAGAGCAAGGCTATCGCTTTTATCAATTATTAGCGCTGCTTGGCGATCATTATCGCCAAGATGTGCGTTTTCCGATGGATAAGATCAGTACTGATAATAATGCCTTTTTTCGCTCGTTATTTGCTGATCATGCGGTATTAAATGTGCGTAAAGTGAACCCAACCCAAAGTGATATGGGAAATTTTAGCCGCAGTGACTTTAGCCATGTAACGCCAAAAAGCGTGACAGTAAACATGCAAAGTAAAGCGCATTTTCGCTCAACAGGTGTGTATGCGCTGCCCGGGCAAACATTCTCGATAAAGCGCACCGACAACCAAGCCGTTAACACCAAGGTGTTTGTAAATACCTTACGTGATGGCGCAACGCACTATATGAGCAGTAATGGGTATAATCGTCCTGCTAAATTGCAGTCGGTGCATGTGCCAGTGACAAGCAATGAAACCGTGTACTTTACCTCACCCTATGGTGGGCCAATTCAAATTGCGTTCGATCAAAATGATTTAGACGTCAGCTTTGAATTTAACAATGTTGGTGAGCATCCGTATTGGCGAAGCAGCAGCGATGATACACGTTTTGCTGAGCTACTTGAAAAAGGCGACTACGATTGGGCCGAAGTAGCAACTGGCGGTTTTGAAGTACACTCAAAGCTTGAGAAAATGCGTATTTCGATCAACGAAGGTTACTGGCCAATTGCCTCTGACTTTGCCCATGCCGTGGAGCGTTATACTCATAACTACCCGCATGTATTAGCGGGTTTTAAAGGCCCTGGTATTGATGTAGTTACCGAAATTCATGACTTTGCCAGCGCACGCAACCTTGAAATACAGACCATTGATATTGTTAAGCACATGAATGCCGACCAACCCACATGCGGCTGGGGCTGCTCGGGTAACCCGTATGACGCAGGGTGGAATTTTAATCCGACTGGGCATGGCGATATTCATGAGTTAGGCCATGGTCTTGAAAAAGACCGATTCCGTATCGAAGGCTTTGGTGGTCACTCCAATACCAATTTTTACTCTTATTACAGTAAGTCTAAATTTGAAGATGAAACGGGATTCTCGGCGTCGTGTCAAAACTTGCCATTTGAAGGTTTATTTAATCACTTACAGGCCAGTCAGCAAACGGCTAACCCCTATGCTTATATGCAAGAGTTGGCAATGTCAGAGTGGTCACAAAGCCATGCAATTTACTTACAAATTATGATGGCGGCACAGGCATACAATACGCTTGAAAACGGCTGGCATTTATATCCGCGTTTACACATTATTGAACGGGCTTTTAATCTAGCTGATAACAGTGATGCTAATTGGCAGGCACAAAAAGATGGGCTTGGTTTTTCGAACTACAGTCTGTCGGAGGCACAGAGCATAGGTAACAATGATTGGCTATTAATAGCGTTGTCAGAAGTAACAGAGCTCGATTTGAGCGACTACTTCAGCATGTGGGGCATGGCAACCTCAGATAAAGCACGGCAGCAAGTGAAATCCAAAGGCTACACGGTGTTGGGCGATGTTTATTTTGCTTCTTCTGCGACAGGCTATTGCACAACGCTTAGTCATCCTATGCTTACCGTTGACGGGGAGCAAAGCTGGCCTGAATAACCAATAAACCTTGCTAAAAAACGCCTGCGATCATGAATGTTCGTGGGCGTTTTTGTACATAAGCTAGTGATTTTGTGAACAACTGCTACCTTTAGAGAAGACACGTTCCAACACGAGGTTCAATATGGCTATATCTGCAATACCTAAAGGTTACCATGCGGTAACGCCTTATTTGATTATTGAAGGTGCCACGAAGGCAATAGAGTTCTATAAGCAAGCGTTTGCTGCTGAACTGGTGATGCAAATGCCTTTACCAGACGGTGGCGTGGCACATGCCGAAATTAAAATTGCCGATTCCCACATCATGCTTTCAGATATGTGCCCCGATGTGCAGTTTAAGTCTCCACATCAGCTTGGTGGTACACCTGTGAGTATTATGCTGTATGTTGAAGACGTTGATGCTGTATTTGCCAACGCGTTGTCGCTGGGTGCAAAAGAGCTGCGCCCAGTTCACGATCAGTTTTATGGCGACAGAGCTGGGACCTTAGAAGACCCTTTTGGTCATATTTGGACCATAGGCACACACAAAGAAGATCTCACTGAGCAAGAGTTGATGCAGCGTATGAGCGAGTTGATGAGTAAAGAGCAGGATGCTTAGAATTAATTAGCGCAAGCAATCTGAACAACACTTTTCTGCGTATTATTAATAAAATCGTAGGGGAAGTGATGAAAAAGCGTGTTTTATATTGGCTGCAAAATGACTTAAGAATTAGTGATAACGTCATACTATCTGAACTTGAACACTTTAAAGGTGAACTTGACCTTGTTTATGTGATTGAGCCTAGGTGGTTTAAACAAAGCAATTATCAGCAACGGCCTGTTGGTAAGCATCGATATTGTTTTTTAATACAGAGCCTACAGGCTTTTTCTAACGCTGTGGAGGCGCTTGGGCAAACCTTACATGTGGTCACAGGTGAGCCCGAAGTGGTTATTCACGAGCGTATAAAAAAGCACGGTATTTCAACGCTTGTCTGTACAGAGCAAGTGGGCTATTACGAGCAAAAACAGCTTAATAAAATAACTGAGTTATGCCCAGAACTTGACGTTAAAACCTACCAGCAAGACACTTTATTTACAGCACCTGATTTACCGTTCTCAGTTGCCGATTTACCAAAAAATTTCACGGCTTTTCGTAAAAAAGTTGAAGCAGAACCTGCGGCTATTGCTGCACCGCGTGATGCGGTTTCGCGTTTGCCACACCCAGTGCAGCTTTGCCCAGCTCAACCAATCCCAGATGCAGTGACAGAGCCTGAAAGTGTGTCTGGTGGCTTGTTTGCTGCTCAACAACATTGCCAGCACTATTTTTCATCGCCCGCACCGGCCTGCTACAAAGAAACACGTAATGAATTAGACGGCTTCAGTAACACGACTAAGTTTAGTTTGTGGCTTGCGGGTGGGTCTATTAGTGCAAAACAAGTGTATGCTGAGGTTGAACATTATGAGCATATAAATGGTGCGAATGAGTCAACGTATTGGATTAAATTTGAATTACTCTGGCGTGAGTATTTTAAGTGGCATGCAAAGCATGTTGGCAGACAGCTATATCGCTTTAAAGGGCAGAAAAAAACGGCGCCGCTAACAACATTTAATAGTCAACGTTTTGCATCTTGGTGCCAAGGAACCACTCCTTTTCCACTGGTAAATGCAATAATGCATGAGCTCAATGAGACGGGCTATATTTCGAATCGTTCGCGGCAAATTGCAGCCAGTTGTTTGGTCAATGAGTTAGCGGTTGACTGGCGTTTTGGAGCGGCTTACTTTGAGCAACAGCTCATTGACTATGATGTCGCTGCGAATTGGGGTAACTGGCAATATATTGCAGGAGTTGGCGTGGATCCGCGAGGTGGGCGTCATTTCCACATTAATAAGCAAACGGCATTATATGACCCAACAGGGTGTTATATTCGCAAATGGCAAGGTGATAAAACAGTGAGTCGTGTTGTTGATATATACGATGCTGCAGATTGGCCCTTAAATGAGTAATTTTAATTTAAATCAAAAATCTAAATGTCATTTTTAGTCTTTTTTTATTTTGTTATCTAAAATAGAAATAAAGGCTTACTTTTTCACCGTGATCCAACTCAAAAGGTTAACTATGGCATTTAGTAAAGGATACGAGGGGATCCAGTCGAAGCTCGGAATAGACATCGCCCAGCTTATACTTGATAGTAGCGATGCGGGGATATGGCTATGGAATATAAAAACAGGTGAAACCATTTTTAATGAAAAATGGGCGGCAATTATTGGTTATAGTTTAGCTGACTTACAGCCGGTATCTATTGATACGTGGCTTGTGCATGCACACCCTGATGATCTCGAAAAATCGCATCGACACCTTCAAGCCCATTTTAGTGGCGAAACTGAGCGCTATATATGCGAAGTCAGAATGAAGCACAAAAAAGGGCACTGGATTAAAGTACTCGACAAAGGCCAAGTGCAAACATGGGATGAAGAGGGGGAGCCTGAATGGATGTTTGGCGTTCACATAGATATAACCAATCAGTGGCGAAAAGAGTGCGAAATAGAGTCTTTACATAACAAACTGCAAAAATTTACTGATAACTTACCGGGCCTTGTTTTTCAGTATGTAATAGATAAAAAAGGTCACGGTTCATTTCCTTTCACAACATCAAAAGTAATAGAAATTTATGGTTGTACGTCAGATCAATTGAAAGAGTCTGATGCTTTTGCCATGCAGGTAATACACCCCGATGATCTGCCTCGTGTGCTGACAAGTATTGAGCGCTCGCGAGTTGAATTATGTGACTGGCATCAAATCTATCGGGTAAATCACCCAAAAAAAGGGCTCATATGGGTTGAAGGTAAATCGTCGCCTATTGCGCGCCATGATGGTTGTTTTGAGTGGAATGGTTACTTAGAAGATGTCAGTGAAGAAGTGACGAGTAATGAAAAAATAAAATTGTTAACCGCCGTCTTTTCAACCACCAGTCGAGGAATTTTAATTACAACCCCAGAGCCACGCATTGTCGATGTTAACCCCGCATTTGAACAAATAACCGGATACAGTAAATCTGAAGTGGTAGGCCAAAGTCCAGCGATACTTTCAGCTAAAAAACAAGGAAAAGAAGTGTACCAACAAATGTGGGCAACACTACTGAGTAAAGGTCGCTGGCAGGGGGAGGTGTGGAACAAGCGTAAATCGGGCGAAATTTTCCCAGAGCTGCTTTCTATCGATGCTTTATATGATGAAAAAGGATGTGTAAGTCATTACATAGGTGCTTTTGATGACATTTCGCTGGCAGTAGAAAAACGTCAATTATTAACTGAGCTGGTTAATCAAGACCCGCTTACTAAGTTACTTAATCGACGAGGGTTAGATATTCAGTTACGTGCAATCACGCAAAGTACAACGGCAAATAACCCTAAGTTTGCGTTAATTTACCTTGATCTTGATAATTTTAAATTGGTTAACGACACCTTTGGGCATGAACAAGGCGATAGTTTATTGCTTACGATTAGCCAGCAGATAGCGTTACAGCTACGTGAGCAAGATATTCTTGCACGCATAGGAGGTGATGAATTTGTGATTGTACTACCTAGTTTAGCAAAGCCTGAAGTATGCGAAGAAATTGCATTGCGTTGTCAAAAAGCGGTGGAAGTAATTGCAAAAAACTATGCCACTGCCCAGCCTGTCAGCGCAAGTTTTGGTATTGCGCTGTATCCGCATCATGGCAAAAATGTGAAAGAGTTGCTTACCATGGCTGATAAGCAAATGTATAAGATGAAATCGATACCAAAATCGTTACCATTCGGTTGATATTTCAACACTGGGCAGTTTATTGAGTAGCGGCAATAGCGCCCGTTCTTTGCGCAAGTCATTACGTTCATCTTCTAAACTTTTACGCTCATGGTACAGGTTTTTACGCTGTTGATTATCGAGCTGATTACTGTTTAGTTCAGCACGAATAGTATGTAGCCGACGATCAATTTCTTCTATACGATCATCGATATCAATAAGCCGTTGCTGTACTTGGTAGCGGTCGTTACCTTCTTGCCATGCTTTACGAAACGCAGTGCTGTTACACACGCCGTTATAAGGCATGCCTTGCATGGCCAACGTAAAGCCGTTTTCGGGTTCACAATACACATTGAGACCTTGATCATAACCCGATTTATATTCGCTTATGTCTGCACGTACGCCAAACTCACTGCATTGTGCTAACGCATTTACGCCATCTTGGTATTGGGTGCCATTAACACCATGTTGATAGCCAATGCCATACCAATTTGCTTGCAAACATTCATCTTTACTCAGTGATGTACAACCCGTTAAAACAACCAAAGGCAAAAGAGGGTAAAGCCATTTTTTCATGTGTTTAAGGCTCATAAAAATACGAAATAAGTTCAATAAGTTTAGCGTGTTATTCGTTTTTTGGGTACGTTTAGTTTTATTTTAAAGCAGCTTATTGCCGGTAGGGTAAATAATACATAGCGTGGCTTTTAATAGAGTATAAAGGCCTTATTAAAAGGCCTTTGGTAACATTACAAAAGCATTTAGCGATTGTTTAGTTGTTGGTTGATCTCGTCAAAAATAGAGGCGTCATCAATCGTAGATGGAATGTTTAATTCTTCCCCATCGACTAATTGACGAAGGTTTTTTCTAAGAATTTTCCCTGAACGTGTTTTAGGTAATCGTTCAACATGCAGAATATTTTTCAAACAGGCGATTGCGCCAATTTGATGTCTAACAGCGTGGATTAACTCTTTTTCAACCTCTTTGCTATCACCGAGGTAATCATCTTTTAGAACGATCATCGCCATTGGCAATTGCCCTTTTAGTGAATCACTCACACCAAAAACGGCACATTCAGCAACGGCAGGGTGAGCCGCGACAATTTCTTCCATTTCCCCCGTGGATAGGCGATGACCCGCAACATTAATGACATCATCGGTTCGGCCCATAATGAATAAATAGCCATCGTCATCAATATAACCCCCATCACCAGAGAGGTAATAACCAGGGTACTCACTCAAGTAACCCGCTTTAAAACGCGCGTCATTTTGCCAGATAGTGGGTAAACAACCCGGAGGTAAAGGCAGTTTTATTACAACCGCGCCGTTTTCATTTGGTGCGCAACGCTCACCATTCATATCTAAAATTTGCACATCGAAGCCCGGTGTGGGCACCGTTGAACTGCCAGGTTTTGTGCCTAGCTGCTCAATGCCAATTGGATTACAAGCAATGGCCCAGCCTGTTTCTGTTTGCCACCAATGATCTAGCACCGGTAATCCCGTGTGCTCTTTAAGCCACTCATACGTCGGAGGGTCAAGGCGTTCACCGGCTAAAAATAAGCGTTCTAACGAGGAGGTATCGTATTTTTTAAAGCCTTCGGCTGTCGGATCTTCTTTTTTGATAGCCCTAAATGCGGTAGGTGCACTGAATAACGCGGTTACCTTGTGCTCTTCTACCACCCGCCAAAATGCGCTGGCATCGGGCGTTCTTATGGGTTTGCCTTCATATAAAACGGTGGTACAGCGATAAATAAGAGGTGCATAGACGATGTATGAATGACCGACTACCCACCCGATATCGGAAGCCGCCCAAAAGACCTCGCCCGGCTTCATGCCATAAACCGTCTCCATGCTGTAATGCATTGCAACTGCATGCCCCCCGTTTTCTCTCACCACGCCTTTTGGCGTGCCTGTGGTACCTGAGGTATAAAGGATATAAAGTGGGTCATCCCCATTTACTGCGACAGGCTCTATAGGAGCGGCTGCATCGCTGGCCGATTGCCAGTCAATATCGCGACCTGCTTGCATATCGGCTTTTGCTTGTTTACGCTGGTAAATAATGCAGTGTTCAACGTGATGCTTTGCGGTTTCAAGGGCTTCATCAAGCAGTGGCTTATATTCAATGACATGATTGATTTCGACCCCACATGATGCGCTAAGCACAAGTTTAGGCTTTGCATCATCGATACGCACGGCAAGTTCGTGGGGTGCAAAACCACCAAAAACCACCGAGTGAATAGCCCCTAGTCGTGCACACGCTAACATGCCAATAACCGCTTCGGGGATCATCGGCATATAAATAACCACGCGATCGCCCTTACTAACGCCCAATGAATGCATTAGGCCTGCAAATGTTGCAACGCGATTTTGCAATTCTGAGTAGCTGATTTTTTGTTTTGTGTTTGTAACGGGTGAGTCGTAAATTAATGCTGTTTGTTCGCCGAAACCGGCATCTACATGCTGATCAAGTGCTAAATAACAGGTATTAAGCGTGCCATCGGCAAACCAATGATAAAAATTGTTTTCATCGTTTTGATACGGTGCGCTGGGGGCTTTAAACCACGCAATACGTTTACTTTGCTCAAGCCAAAACTGACCGGGATCGCGCTGAAACTGTTGATATTGTTGTTGATATTCGCCCGACATAAAGAGGCTCCTATACTTTATTTGTGAGAGATTTATATCCGCTCCCCTTAAAGATGCAATGTTAAGTGCTATCACGTGGGAGCGTGGATATTTAAAATGTAGGCGCTTTTTTGGTTAAATAATATGCGACCTTGGTCTGCACTTAATCAAGGCCTGAGAGGCGATAACAGGGTTGTTAGCAGTGTTTTAATCTTAATAATTTTTTAATTAATAAGGTTAAAGTGTTGGTGTGAATGCGTGTAAGAATAAGCGTGCTTGTTGCAGCATAAAGTGAAAAACTAATGTGGTTTTTTACTGCGTGGAGCACCCAGCAATATACCAATATGGCATAGACACACGGCGAGAAATGCACTGATCCCCAAAGCCCCACCATAGCCATTTAAAAGTGGCACAAGATACTCAAAAAGAAGAGAAAAAAGTAAGGCTGCAATGGTAATGGTAAAAATACCAAAGCGTTTAGGGGCACTCATGCCAATAAAAGTGCCGCCAAAAAACGCCACACTGTATAAATCAGCGTGAGGGGTGATATAAACCATCACACAGTAAGCAATAATTGTTAACGAGGCCGAGGCGCGGATGCCGTCAAAGCGATTTTGTTGTGCAAGAAGATAGGTGCCAAATGCGGCAAATATTGACAGTAAAGTAATCGCGAGGTTCATAAAAACGCACTTTTCGTAAACATGTAAAGAGCCACACTGGCAAATGCGACACTGCCTAAGCGACCACCAAAACCAGCAAAAAGATTCATTGTCATGACATATAAGCTCGCACCAAAAAATGAAATTAAACCCAGTTCCCAGTAATTATTAATTAAACTTGATGAGCACATACCTGCAAAGCTGCCCGCATAAATAGCTGCATAGGGGTGAGATTTATACACGCGTGAAAAAGGAATAAAGGTGCCAATTAACCCAGTGCCAGCTGCGGCCACTACAATGGGAACATTGAATTTATCGTGCAAAATGAAGCTTAAAAAGCAGCCACAAAAGAAACAAATATACTTAACTAAAAAAAAGCTGAAATGATATGAAATGCGCTGAGTGCACAGTTTAGACATGTGGGGTTGTAAAGCGGACTTAAGCGATTTCATACTTACTTTTAGGTAGTTATAAAGGCGCTAATTTTCACATTTTATACTCATAAAGTACAATACGATAAGGCGCTGATTTACGCTCAGCGCCTTATTTTTTATATCGTATTGTTACTACTTATTCGTGTTTACGTGTATTTTTGGTGCCCCGAGTATGGTGGCCATAAAGAGAGACAATTAAAAAGCACAGAAGAGGAATAATAAATGAGCTGGCCGTATCCAATGTATCAATTAATGTTGCTTGGAGTAACGGTAAAAATGCACCCCCTAGAATCGCCATTACTAATCCTGCAGCGCCAATTTTTGCATCATCGCCGAGTCCCTCGAGTGCCGTGCCATAAATAGTCGGAAACATAAGCGATAAGCAGCCAGAAATACTCACAAGTGCCACCACTCCCAGTAAATTAACTTGAGTGATAACCAAAACACACAGTGCAGCTGCGACTAAGGCCATAATCCGCAGTAATTTAGCACCACTCAAAAAACGCATGAGCCACGTCATAATAAACCTAGAAATTAAAAAGACGAGCATCGAGTACTGTAGCACTTGACCCCCAGTGACTTCATTCGTTGTGAGTGCCTCCATGGTGTAACCGATAGTGTAGGTCCAGACACATGTTTGCGCTCCAACGTTAAAAAACTGCGCAACAACACCAAAACGATAATGCTTATTTTGATATAAGGTTTTAAAAGCGCTTGTTAAATTACGTGATGGGGTGTGGGAGTGCGTTATTGTTTTAGGAGATTTACTAAAAAAGATACACAGCCATAATAAGATTAAACAACCCGCCATCCCCACGTAAGGCACCATCACTGCACTGAGCTCACTGCTCACAATCGCCTTTAATTGGCTTTCACTCATGAGTGCTCGGTGTGCGTTATCGGCCTGATTTAAACTGGGTAAAATTAACGTGGCGGCCAGAAATACACCGATATTGGTGCCCACTGGGTTGAATGCTTGCGCCAAATTTAGGCGGCGAGTGGCCGATTTTTCGCACCCTAGCTGCATTACATAAGGATTTGCAGAGGTTTCTAAAATAGATAACCCGCCAGCCAGAATAAATAAAGCAAGTAAAAAGTGGCTGTATAGCATTGTTTGGCTCGCCGGATAAAACAACAACGCGCCACATGCGGCCATGGCTAAACCAAACAGCAGACCTGTTTTGTAATTAAAACGACGATTAATTAGAGCCGCAGGCAACGCTAAGCAAAAATAAGCGCCATAGTAACTAAATTGCACCAATGCTGATTGCAGCGCACTCATCGAAAACGTTTTACTGAAAACCTTTACTAAAGGATCGGTCATGTTTGCTGCTGTACCCCATGCAGCGAAACAGGTGGCGAGCAAGATAAATGGCCATAGCATTTGGCGCGATACAATAGCTGATTGTGTTGGCATAGATCACCAGATTGTTGTGTTCATATTGTTGTGGCCGATAGTATTCACGACTCCAGATAATAAATCAACATAGTTGATTTATTATTTTAACTAGCGGATAGTATGGCAAAAAGGTCTAATAGGTGGGTCTTTAACCGTATTAAGAAGGATGCTATGAAGCGTAGTTTATTGCCGACAAGGCGAAGTAATAATGAACGAGCTATTTTGAGCTTGATTAGGCAATGTGAAACGCTGCCCAAAGCACAAATAGCGAAAGCGCTCTCGTTATCTGCACAAGCTGCTACGGTGAATATTAATAAGTTGGAAGAAGATAAATTATTGCTTCGTGATGCCCCTGTAAAAGGGCGAGTAGGGCAGCCAAGTGTGCCTTTTCGGCTGAATCCTGATGGCGCTTTTAGCTTTGGTTTAAAGATTGGACGCCGACGTTTTGATTTGATTCTAATTGATTTACAAAGCACGCAAAGAGCCAGTGTATCCGTTGAGGTCAATGTGCCTAACATTGACGAACTTAAGGCTTTTTTGAAAACCAATATCCCACGGCTATTGCGAGAGTTAGGCTGTGACTTAAACACGCGAGTATGTGGTTTAGGAGTGGCAATGCCTTTTGATATTTGGCATTGGCATGCTGAAAATCCTGAGCAACAAGCGCAATTACTTGAATGGCAACATTTCGATTTAAAAACGTATCTAGAAACTGAATTTGAGCTACCTGTTTACATCAGTAATGACAATAATGCAGCGTGCTGCGCAGAGCTCAGCCTAGGTAATCGTCAAAATTACAGTGATTTTTTATATGTTTATTTGGGTGCGTTTTTAGGTGGCGCGGTCGTGATTAACCGCCAGCTTCTTGAGGGTAAAAGTGGCAACGCGGGCGCAATCGGTTCAATGTTAAATGCTCAGCATGAACAGTTGCTTACGTTATGCTCGTTGCTAGAATTACAAAAACAGTTTGACGCTGCACAGTTAAATTTATCGGTGTATCAGCTTACAAATAGTCAATTTAAAGAACATTATGCCCTGATACTACCTTGGCTTAAAAAGGCGGCTGAGGCGATAAGTGTGGCAATGCATCACAGTTTAAGTTTATTAGATATGCAGGCTGTTGTTATCGACTCACCGTTACCAAAAGACGCATTGGATGTTGTAAGGCAATTAACACTTGAAGCATTTGCACGCTTAGACAGCAGAGGGCTGCGTCTTTGTGACGTTAGTGTTGGGGTCTGTGGTGAAAAAGCGCAGTCAATAGGCAGTGCTCAACTTGCGCTTAGTCATCATTATTTTTGAGCAGCAATGAGTCACCCCATTACTGCTCAAAATGATTATTTCTTATATTGATTAAACCACGCGAGCGTGTATTCAATTTTAGAAATCATGCGTGATGGACGACCCGCAATACCATGCGGTGAACCCGGAACACGTATTAGCACAGTATCGACCTTGCGTAGTTTTAAAGCTTGATAGAATTGCTCCGATTCAGAAATCGGTGTACGGCGGTCTTCTTCGCCAGTCATGATCAGTGAAGGTGTTGTCACATTTCCCACTAAAGACAGAGGCGAGCGTTGCCAATAGTGTTCAACATTATCCCACGGCATTCCAGGGAATTGGTTACGAATTTGACCAATGTAGCTGTCGGCTGTTAGCGTTTTACTTAACCAGTTGATAACCGGTTTTGTGATAGCAGCCGCATTAAAGCGATTTGTTAAACCCACCGCATACGCCGTTGCAATGCCGCCTGCTGAACCACCAGCAATGAACAAGTTGTCTTTATCAATAAAGCCTTTTTCAATCATGGCGTCCACGGCGGTATTATGATCGGCAAAGTCTTCTTTTGAGCTGTATTTACCATCAAGAAGTAAGGCAAAGTCTTTACCGTAACTAGTTGAACCACGGTAATTTACATACACAACCACATAACCTTCAGCAGCATAGCGTTGCAGTTCGGCTGTAAAACTTGGGCCGTAGGCTAAATGAGGACCACCGTGAATTTCAACCATCAGTGGGTACTGTTTGCTTTCGTCAAAGTCGGGCGGTGTGATGTACCAGCCTTGAATTGCTTGACCATCAAATTGTGATTTCACATTCAGTTCGTGCACTTTGCCCAGTTTTTTGTGGCCTAAAACGTCTTCGTTTAATGAGGTTAACGTTTTGTTTTTGCCTTTGTACAAGTAACCTAAATCAGCAGGACGGTATTCACTGCCGGTCGTGTAGGCAATGGCACCATTGCGTGCCATGCTAAAGCTACCACTGACATACGGGCGACCTATTGAGGTGCCTGAGACCGTGTCGGTTAAATCGGTGACTTTACCGCGGCTTGATACTTTAGCAAGCTTGCGCTTACCGAAGTCATCATACTGAATAACAAAATCGCCATCACCAAACCATTTGAAGTCAGCCACTGAACGATCCAGCTTTTCTGTTAGGTGTTTTACTGACTTATCTTCTAAGTCAAGCACCGACAGTGTCGAGTTTATATAAGGCACGGGTGCGTTATCACGGGCAATGAAGGCCAGCTCGTCTGCATCTTTAGCGTAATGAGGGTTACTTTCACGACCAGGAAGGTCTGTTAATTGCGTAAGTTCACCCGTTTTTACATTTATTTCGTATAAATCAGATTCAGTGGTGCGGTACTCCCACTCGTCATGGCGGTCTGAAGAAAAGACGACTTTGGTATTGGTTGGATCCCATGCTAATGGACCGCGGTGTTGGTAATTGCCCGACGTTAATTGGCGGGGTGTGCCACCCGAAACAGGAATCACAAATACATGGCGATAAGCGGGTTCTAAGAAACCGGCACCGTCGGCTTGGTAACGCGCTTTTTCAATGACTTTGACCGGTTTTGACCAATCGGCACCTTTCGGTTTTTTTGGTAACTTAACCGATTTCGCAAACGCCGATTTACCTTCAGGAATGCTCATTGTAAAAGCAATGTGCTCAGCGTCATGTGACCACGTTAAGTCGCCTACTGATTTTGGTAATTGCGTTAACAGTGCTTGTTTGTCTTGTGCTAACCAGTAAACGTGTAATTGGTTTGAGCCACTTTTATTACTGGTGAACGCAATTTTTTGGCTGTCTGGCGACCACGTTGGCTGACTGTAATTGTGCTCATCAGAAAAAAGTGGAGTGTGTTGCCCTGATTTTAAATCGTAAAGCCAAAAGCTGCGTTTGTTACCATCTTTCATGATGTCGTAGCCACTTCGCACATAAACGATTTTTTTACCGTCAGGGCTTATTTGCGGGTCGCCCGCGTATTCAAGTTGGAAAATATCCTCAGAAACAAATTTGTCGTTCGCGTAAACCTGCGCTGTTGTTGCAGCACACAGCAAACTGGCCCCAATAATGATGTGTTTTTTTAATTGCATGTTAGCGTCTTTTTTTAGCCGTAAAATTTCATCCTAAAAGCTGACCATAAATCACGCAAGGACAATGAGATAAAGCAGCACTAACTGAAGTTGAAAAACGCATCCCAGCGTTTATCTAAGCGTTGTTTTGCTGTTTTTAAATCAACGGCAAGGTATTGACCCTTGTTTTCACTGACCAATTCAAGATTGACCAGTTTATTAATTGCATCGTCTATTTCAAAATCAACAGTGCAGTGGTGATTGTTGCTAAACCAAGTTTCAATGGTGTCATCGAGTTGCTTGGCAGTCATGGCTGCGTTTGCGTGCAGTAAAAAGGTGTAGGCTAGGAGTGCTTCTTTTACGTCTTCTTCTTCGGCCGCATCGACCAAGGTATGAAACACGCCTGCATTATTATCGAGGTTTTTAAAGTACAGGTTATCGGCTAAGGCTTTCATAAAGCGAATTTTACGGTTTTTAAATTTACTCCACTCTTTAAAGATAAAACTGCCGAACACCCCCATACCAATGGCAAAGGTGATAAAGTGCTGCTGGCTCATATGCACTTCTTCGCTGCGCCAGCCTCCCCAAAATGCAAGCATGGCAATTAACAGTAAAATTGATGCGCCAAGCTTAGTAACAAGCACCACCGCTCCCCCGATAAGGGCTGATGAGCCAATAATGAGTTTATCAATGGGGCGCATTTTTACTTCGCTGTTTGGAAACAGCATTTCTAAATCGGCTTTGGGGACGTTTTGAAACAATTTGACGATTGTTGAACTAGGCTCAAAACCCACCGGCATGCGGCCTTTATCGATAAAGTATTGTTGGTCTTTAAAGCGGATAAAAACCGCAACCCGATCGTAATTAGTAAACGATATATGCTTTTTTTTCAGCCCCCACCAGGTACGTAACGTTTCGGTTTTTTGTGATTCGCCTCTGCGATAAAACACCACTTCAGCGAAGTCATCAAACTCGACTTCTAAACGCACTTTAAACAAAGACTCTTCGGTTAATGCCTCTTGTAAGTCTTGAGTCGTGATGGTTTCAAAATTAGCGGCATTGAGCACTGTGGCAAAGTGCTTAGCAAATTCGTTTTGGTACTTTCTGCGCGCCTCTTCATTAATCGACGTGAGTGAGCGAGTGTCTGAGTTAGGATCAAATGGCGCATAGCTATTTTTTAATGACTCAAGCAAGCCGTGATACTGATAATGAATAACACTTTGCAATAAGCTGCAAAACTCTAGAAATGAGGCACGGTGTTGCGCATCTAAATAATCATTGCATAGGGTGATAATGTCGTGCTTTCGAAAGGGAATAAAACGTGCGTTAGTCATTACATTGGGTATGAGTCGTTAGTGATGGCACAGATAATAAGAAAATATCGGCTTGAATGCGACACATTATATCCTATGGTACTAATTTGGGTAATTTTATTACCCCTTATGTCTTGTTTTTAGATTAATTACTCCAGCCCAAATGCTGGTTTTTAGGTGAACAGAGTGTAATTTTCTGTACATCTATTTACCCTTTGATACTGTTTGTTCACTTGCTGTAAATTGTAGTTATGCCTATGAATGAGACGATGATTCCTCTTGAGGGGAGTGCTAATTCTGCTCCTGCCCCGATACTTTTGAAGCAATTATTTATTAGCTTCTTTATTGTAACTCTGTTGTGTATTGTGGTGGGTTATTTATCAATTTTTAATCGTCTAGAAGTCAATATTTATATAAATGGCGTACTCTCTGATGTGATTAATTTATTGATCCTAATTTTTATCTTTTCATTTGTACAAACGTCGGCGGTTGCTAAGTTAAGTTACTTATTTTTGAGCAGTGGGATCTATTTATGGAGTATTGGCTTAACCTTCGACTTTCTTGATGAGCTGGTTTATCAACCGGTATGGATTGGTATTTATATCGAAGACATGTTTAGAACAATTGGCATGTTAGTCACCAGCTTTGGGTTGTTTTTGGCTTTGTCAGACTTAGCAAAAGCGCACAAAAACTTAGCCGAAGAGCTTAAAACAGATGTACTCACCAAAGCCTATAACCGCCGCTATTTTTACCATTTTGTTCAGTTAAACCAAACCAAAACACACAGCTTAGTTATTATCGATATTGATCACTTTAAAGCAATTAATGATGAACACGGTCATGATGTGGGCGATCAAGTCTTGATCGACTTTGTTTATCAGTGCCGACAACAGCTTGATCCGAGTATTTTATTTGCCCGCATAGGGGGAGAAGAGTTTGCGCTTTATATTCCCACAGATGATCTAAATGTGGTGCAAACGATATGTGAGCAGTTATTAGGTTTAGCAAATAATGTGATGATTTCACCCGGTAAAACGCTCAGTGTCAGTGCGGGATCAGCGATAAAAAGAGCAACCGAAACCTTTAGCAGCACCATGAAACGAGCCGATCAGGCGTTGTATCAAGCTAAAAATCAAGGACGTAGCCGCTATATCCACGCACCGTAAGCGACGGTTAATCATTTTTGCTGTAACCTTAAAAGCAACACGATTGTTAAGGATAAATGATGGGTATAGCAAAAAAGCTTAAGCAAAAAACACGGCAGTTTGTTGATTCTAAACATATGCTGAGATCAATCACGATCGCCTCGTTTTTAGAATCGACTATTGTGCCCATACCTCTAGAAGCGGTGCTTGTGCCACTTATGCAAGCGCGCCGCGAAAAGTTGTGGTTAATTGCGCTGATGGCGACAGTCGGGTGTATTATCGGTGCTGTATTTGGCTATGCGTTAGGGTATTACTTATTTGATGTAGTTGGGGATTGGGTTATCAATACCTTTTCAAACCCTGAGCAATTCGAGCAAGTAAAACAAAAGATGCAAGGACAAGGATTTTGGTTTGTGTTGAGTCTTGGCATTATCCCCATTCCGTTTCAAATTGCGATGTTAGCCGCGGGGGCAACGAAGTTTTCGTTGGTGCTGTTTTTACTTGCGACCGTGATAGCACGCTCTATTCGATATTTTGGTTTAGCGCTTGTGGTGTATTACGCAGGTAATCATGCTGAACGCATTATTCAAAAGCATAAAACCAAAGCATTGGTAGGGCTGTCGATTATAGTGTTACTACTTTGGTGGTTAAGTACGCTGATTTAATTTATTTCGTGCCTATAAATTTAGTTATTCTGTCTATACTTAGCGGGTAATGGACGCTAATTATAGACAGGATATATCATGAATACCTTTGTGGCTGCGTTGCCCATTTTTTTACTCATATGGATGATGGTTAAGCGCAGTCCCGTGCCTTCTTATGTTGCACTTCCTGTGTCGGCATTGGCTGGTGTGCTGCTTCAGTTATTTTATTTTCAAGCCGATCCTCGTTTACTCCTCGCCAACTCCTTTATGGGCATGTTGTCGGTACTGACTCCTATTTCAATTATCGCCGGGGCAATTTTACTTAATCGAATGTTAGCGGTGTCGGGTGGTGAAACCACGATTAAGCATTGGTTAGAGTCGATTAGCGGTAATCACGTTGCGCAGTTAATGATTATAGGGTGGGCGTTTGCATTTATGCTCGAAGGCGCGTCGGGGTTTGGCACCCCCGCGGCAATTGCGGCACCTATTTTAGTCGGGCTTGGCTTTTCGCCTTTTAAAGTGATTGTGTTTACGCTTATTTTAAACTCGATTCCTGTGTCGTTTGGGGCTGTGGGAACGCCAACGTGGTTTGGTTTTTCGGCACTTTCGTTAAACGAGCAACAGGTGTTGGCTATCTCTCAGTGGACAGCGCTGTGTCATGTGGTTGCTGCTTTGGTGATACCCATGATTGCGCTGTGTTTAGTATTGCCTTTTCACACGATGCGCAAAAACAGCGTTTTTGTTTATTTAAGTGTGCTGTCATGTGTTTTACCTTATTGGTTGTTTGCGCAGTGGAATTACGAGTTTCCATCACTCATTGGCGGAGCAGTGGGGTTATTTGTGACTATATTTTTGGCAAAAAAGGGCATTGGACTGGTTAAGTCACAACAGCCCCCCGTCTCTAATAAGCCCATAGATGGCAAGGCGTTATTCTTGGCTTTTTTTCCGCTTGTGTTATTGATTTTGCTGCTTGTGCTGACGCGTATTCATCAGTTAGGTATTAAAGCACTTTTAAATGATGAAACCGTTTGGTTGAGTATTCATTTAGGATTTGCCCAATTTGAGCTCAGTAAAGCACTGATAATATCGTTGCATGAGCTGTTCGGTACAGCCGTTAGTTGGTCATATAAAACCTTGTTTGTGCCAGCACTGATCCCGTTTGTGTTGGTGGTATTGGTGAGTGTTCCGCTGCTTAAGATGAATAAAAAGCAGGTGTCGCACATGGTTCATGACACCTTAAGCCGAATTGCATTGCCTTGTGTGGCATTGATTGGCGCGTTAGTGATGGTGAATGTGTTAATGCAAGGGGGGCATAATGCGCCGATATTTTATATCGCCAATACGTTTGCTCATTTAACCGGTGAGCATTGGGTGTTATTTGCATCATATCTTGGTGCGCTAGGTACGTTTTTTTCGGGGTCTGCGACAGTTTCTAATCTTACTTTTGGGGGGATTCAATATGGTATTGCCCAACAGGTTGGGTTATCAGAAACCTTAGTGCTGGCTCTTCAATCGACAGGAGCGGCAATGGGCAACATGATTTGTATCAGCAACATTATTGCTGTGGCCAGTATTGTTGGGGTGAACAATCAAGAAGGCCCCGTGCTTAAAAAAACCTTTTTCCCTATGCTGATTTATGGGGCGCTGGTGGGCTGTTTTAGTTACCTGTTTTATCGCTAAGGTAATGCCACAGGTCGCCTAACTCAATAAAAAAGGTGTTGAGATAAGCCCAACACCTTAACGGAGTCACTTTAGCGGTTATTTCAGCGCTTTTTTCACTTCACGCCAGTCAATAATCTTAAAGTTTTGCGGTGCTTGTGGCATACGGTTATAGCCATCTTGCACAATTAACACTCCTTCAGGATAGCCCGGCAGTGGGGTTGCTGTGACCGTTAATCCGTCGGTTTCTGAAACGCCGTCAATGGCACGTTCAAGGTTATTACTAATTGCGAATTTACCAGCAAATTCAAGGCTTGGCACGTTGCCGTCGATGATTTTATACAGCACATAGCTGTTATCTCCTTGACTAGACACGACTAAATAACGCGTATCTGTGGCGTGATAAATTTCCATGCCTTCTATGTCATCAACCAACATGTCGTTGATTGTTTGTAACATCACGGGCTGTGTGCCTGCTGTTGGTTCAGCGCCAATAAACCAAATACCTTCGTCTTCTTCACCTAAAAAGAGTTCACCGGTTTTATCATCCGCGCTGCAACCCTCTGGTTGGCTCGGTACATTAAATTCTCGCACCAGCTTGGCATTAACTGAGGTGGCGTTACCGATTAATTTGTACTGTTGAAATAGCCCCGATTTATCATTCATGAACACGTAGTTACCCGTGGATGATGAATACATACACATACCGTAAATCTCAGTCAGTGTGGTGGGCAATTCGGCTAAGTGTTGCACCTTGTTTTGTGTATCAACGGTATACACACTGATACTGTTATGAGTGCGGTTACTGCCGGTGATCCACGTATGGGCTGGGTTATCAATGCTATTATTCTGGCGTACATCAACGTTATTTAAACGGCCCGTTTCTAATGCTTGAAGCTCATTCCCTGCAAGGTTATACACCATTAAACCGCGGCGTTTATCAGTGCCAAGAATTAAGCTATGCGCTTTATCATGTGTGTTGATCCATATTGCAGGATCGTCAGCGGCGTCTCCAAAAGCTCGCACAGCATCTGTTTGCGCTTGTGCGGTAATGTAAGTGACCGCCTGTTTGGTAGGTTTTACCTGTTCTTGATACGGCGTGTTGATGAAGCCTTTTACATAATGCCCCGATTCATCATCGTAAAAAACAATATCAGCTTTGGTGTTGTTAAAGTGGACCGCTGCTGATTCGAGTGCTAAGTCACCTGTAAATTGCCAGCTGCTGAAGCGTTTATCTTTGCTCTCATAGCGATGTAGCGTGTTATCTTCAGTGGTTGTAAACCACAGGCTGCCATCGCTTGTCGTGCTTAAGCCGCCAATCTCAGGAACCAAGTTGCCAAATGGGGCCATAAGTGCGACAGGCGTTTTATCTGCGCGCGACTCGGCATCGGCATTAATTCGCCAAATACCCACTTCTCCCTCACTTAAGTAAAGGGTTTTATTGTGATCGTCGACCGCACAGCCAGATGTGTCACTTATTCCTGCAAATTCACGTAATTCAAGGTTTAAAGGGTGATTGTTTTTGACATCATAAACCAAGGTTTCGCGAATAAGGCCGCGCGCATCACTCACAAACGCCGACACCGCGAGTGTGGTAGAGTTTGAAAATAAACACACCGCTTCGGGTTTCGCTTTTGGTGGCGTAATTCTGCTTAACGTTTTTAATTGCCATTGGGCATCTTTTTGAAGTTTAAATATAACGGCTTGGTCTGTTTCATTGTCAATACTTGCGACAAGGTAGTGGCCGTTATCAAGCGCCTTCACCGACAAGGTTTCAAAGTTACCGCTTTGTAAAGTATGGCTGTTGCCCATTTCATCAATGAGTTGTAACCCTTGGCTTTCTGAGCTTATTAACCATGTGTTATTGGTGAGTGCTGCTGCTTGTGAACCTTGTACATTTTCAGTGGGTCCAAATGCGCGAACCTGATTAGCACTGTCGACAGGGGCGTTCGTTTGGCTACAAGCCGCCACTGTACTGAGCAAAATAGCACTGGCGATAAGGTTAAATGATTGTGTGATATTCATGTGATTTCCCAAGATAAAACAAGGCAGCAATGAGCTGCCTTAAAACGGTCTATTAAAATTAAAATGCGTAACGCAGCATTAATTGAATAACAGGCCCTGCTTCTTCAGACTCCAGCTCATACTCGTCAAAGTCACGGTTGACTTGATCATCAAGCGTATCGAATTTGTTGAACGTTTCGTCTTTGCTTGCATCGAGCAAATTTGAGCCGACTAATCGTAGGGTGATGTCTTGCCAGCGTTTTTCTACGAATACCTCAAGGTCGGCTCCGTAGTGTGTTGTTACTTCTTCACCCACTATGCGGCCATACGCATCGCCTTGTTTACGGTATGTGGCACCAAATGAAGCGCCCAGATCTGGTAAGTCTTGAATAAAGCCAACGTTAAATACGTAGTCAGATTGGTCATTAAACTTACGTGAACCAAAATTGTCATTAACGTCAGAGTCAAGCCATGAATAGTTAAAGAAAATCCCTGTATTAGGCATACTTAAGGCTGTTAAAGGTGTTGATAAATCAAGCTCAATCCCTTTTACATTACCATCACCGGTGTTGCGCGGTTGCAAAATATAGGTGCCTTCGCCTTCAGAACCTTGTTGGCTGGTATTGGCAATTTCAATTAAGTCACTTACATCACGGTAGAACACGTTAACACCCACTACACCGCTTTTACCTAACCGGTATTCGTAGCCAAGATCCATCCCCCACGATGATTCGGGTTGTAGGTCTGGATTACCTAAAAAGTCGTTATCACCCAGCTCTTTTTCAAGCAGAGCAGGGGTAATGTAGTCAAAATCTGGGCGACGTAAGCTACGAGCCACAGAGGCGCTAACACGGCCGTTTTCAGAAACGTTGTAGCGTAAGTGGGCCGATGGTAAGAAAAAATCGTAATCATTCTTCGCCGTCACATCATTGACATTATCCGTGATGGTTGAGTCGGTTGTTTCGTAGCGTACCCCCATTTCCCACGAGAAATCTTGGTCTTCGTGTTTGATGAGTGCGAATACATCTAGACGGTCTTCTTTAAGCTTATTTACACCCCCCGCGGCGGCTTCAAATTCATTGTTAAAGCCGGCAAGCGACAGTGGGTTTTGACTAAATTGATCCCAACTTGCAAAACTTTGCTCATTTTCATCTTCTGCTTGATAAACCGCTGTATCACGCTCTTTACCTTGCACAAATGCACCAAACTGAATGGTTTTATTTTCACCAGCAAATAGGCTATGTTGCCATTGCAGTGACCACTCTTTATCGTCGATATCAACGGTTTCTTCCTCTTCTTCGAACACCATTGGGAGTTCTGAGGTATCAATTTCGACCTCTTGCTCGTAGACCGACTCTTCGAAGCGGGCATAACCTACTTTAAATTTACTGGTGCCACCAAATAGCGGTAACTCGTACGCAGAGTTAATGTTGTAGTTAGTTTGATCAATGAAAGACACATTGGCGTTATCGGTTTCGAGATTCCCGCCTTCTACAATTGCGTTACTTGTTGCTGTTGGGTCATCGTATTCAAATGAGCGTTCATCTTCAGTCCGGTCGGTATCAACCCAAATGGCACTGATGTCAAACTTGCTGCCATTATCAAAGGCAATTTCGTAACTGGCATTCAGTGACGTGTCGTCGCCATCGCGAATATCAGATTGATCTTCGCGGTTATCAAATTCTTCAGTTTTGTAATTTTCGTTGTTTTCAGGGCTGTCGCCATACCGCAAGCTAGATTTTTGTTTTGGGTTATAGCGTCCTTGTAAGTTTGCGCCAAGTAACAAACGCCCACCGGCAAATTCAGTACCGTACACACCTGCAAAGCTTTCTTTTAATTCGCCGTCGTCGTAACGCAGGCCGCCAGCACGAATATAACCACCGTCTAAGCTGTAGCCATCACGCAGAACAATATTAAGGGTTCCTGCAATTGCATCGGCAGAACGATTAGCACTCGAAGCGCGAATGATTTCTACACGCTCGATCAGTTCAGCAGGAATGCGGTCAACAAAGAATGAGCGATCAGCGCCTGCCCCTGGTACTTCTTCACCATTAATAAGTACTTTAGTGTAAGCAGGGCTCAAGCCACGCATACGGGCGCCATCTGACTCTAATACGTCAGATAAAAATGTCACACTAGGAACACGTTTTAAAGCATCACCAGCGGTAAGTGGCTCAAAACGTTGAAAATACTCTTGTGAGTATTCAAGGGTTGGGGCCAGCTCTTGTGAACGGTTGCGATAACCTATTTCACCATACACAACGAGCTCTTCTGATACTTTTACTTTCTTTTCATTGTTGGTGTCTGACTCTTGTGCAAAGGCACCGAATTGACATAAGGCGAGGGCGCTTACAAGTGCCTTCGTTTTAAACTGTTTCATGGATTTGCTCCTACTTGTCCTTGGTTTGGTGAGCAAAGTACCCAGCTTAAATGACGCAAATGTGACAGAAAACCGCTGGCAGCCTTTAAAAACAAGCTATTAGAGGCGTTTATAAAGCATTTTGAGCTGTAATCACCCCGCTTAATCAAGGTAAATACAGCGATTAAAGTCATCAAAAAGGGGGGAGTGTCGTTTTGCTGTCACATCATTGAGCTAATATGACCCTGCTGCTAAAAATGCGAACGGGTTAGCATGGCAGCACGATTCATAGTTAGGTGTCTTTCATGCGATTTAATCCTTTTATTCATCATCGGTTTTTAACAAATGCGGTTATAGCGCTATTTGTGAGCGCTTTTATCCTCAGTGCATATGACGGAGAGCGAAAAGCGCTGGCCGACATATCATGGCTGGATATTGTCGGCGAGGGCGGCATTGTGATGATGACGCTAACATGGATATTTGCACTGCTCATTTCGAGACCCCCCGGAAAAGTCACCTGCTTTTTAGTGTTAGGGCTTGGTCTTTTTATGTTTTCGGCCTCGCTGGACTTATTTGATGAATGGTTACATCAGCCAACGAATACGTGGCTAAGTCTGATTGAGTCTTTACCTGCCCCCATAGGTATGGTTTTCACAAGCCTAGGTTTGTATCAATGGCACCAAGAGCAGTTTGTGCTTAATCGTCAGTTAAAGCGCCGTGAAGCAATGCACCGTGAGCATGAATTAGTGTGCTCAATTACTGGGCTTTATAAAGCCGATTACTTACAAACGGTGTTAAAAGAGCAGTTGAATGAGTCGCAGCCGTTGCAACTTGCGGCCATTGATATTCGTGGATTTGCCGATTTTAATGCCGAGTTTGGTTTTATCGAAGGTGACAGGTTACTGCGAGAAGTCAGTGAGCTTATGATAATGAATTGTCGTCTTACTGATGTGGTGTGTCGCTATGCGGGTGATTGTTTTATGGTGCTAATGCCAAACACCACCGCGTTACAAGGCAAAGAGCTGGTGGCACAAATATCTTCGGCACTGAGTCACTGCGCATTTAAGGTTGAGGGCGAAAAACACGCGAAGTTTCAGCATGCAACCGTTGCGTTAGTGGGCAGTGAGCAAGGAGATACAGCGCACTGTTTGAGCGCGCGTTTACACGCCGCATTACAACAACAAAAACAACACAGAGTCAGCCATTGTGAAGCAGTATCTTAATCAAGATGATAAGTATTTAACCGCGCAAGGTCTGATTACGACTCTGGTAGAGCTTGCTCTAAGTCGCGGTATTGGTTTACATAAATTACTCAGAGGCACAGGGGTATTTGAGCAAGACTTAATGAGTGTACAGCATCAGTTTAGTCTCTCTCAGCAATTGCGTTTATTGATGCAGTTTAAGCTGTTAATGAAATCGGCCGACAGTGGCTTTTTGTTAGGTAGTCAACTTGCTAATGACACCTCGGTTGTGGCGCAAGGTGTTTTGCAAAGTTTGAGCATTGGTCAAGCTCTTAAGCAACTAAACGCCTTGCGTATGCAACTTGCACCGCTGTTATTTAGCCACAGTTATGTGCATAACGAGCAGTATTATATTGAGTTGCAAAATGCTGTGGGTCTTGATGATGAAATGAGCCAATATGTGCTCGAAATTTACAGTGCTGCATTTTATCAAACGCTTAAAAAAGTGGCTGGCGAGCGGGTGCCTTGTCAGTTTGATTTCGCTTATAAACGGGCAAGGCACAGCCAAGAGTATGAGCAACATTTAGGGCTAAACGTTGCGTTTGAACAGCCCATTACTCGCTGGGTATTAAGCAAACAAGCATTAAGGCTTACAAACCCTACCTTTAGTAGTTTTCGCTTTTCACAAGTTAACTCTCAATTGGCAACATTAAACACAGCAAACAGCACCTTTGTTGAAGCGGTGAGCAGAGTCATTTATCAAAACCCAGCGCTTAATTTAGAACAAGTCGCAAGCCAGTTTGCTATGAGCTCAGCGACATTTAAGCGAAAGTTAAAAGCTCACGGTGTACGTTTTTCAGCGTTGTATGAAGAACAAAGTAAACGCAAAGCCATATACTTACTGGCTATGCGTGAACAATGTAATGAGCAGGTCGCAATGCGCTTATCGTTTTATGATATTGCTAATTTCAGGCGCGCGTTTAAGCGCTGGACTGGACTTACCCCAAGTCAGTTGAAGGTATAAGCCGGTATTTCGTTATAAAGATTAATAAGGTATACAGCGAAAAGTTAATGCACATGACTGAGATGATACAAGGAAAAATAAATCAATGATGGGGCAGTTATTTTAATAAAGCTGCGTTAGACTGTTGTTATTGATGTATTTAACCGAGCTCTTAGATGATTGAGTATCCTGTTGATCAACTTCCACAACTCATTGATGAGTTGCTTCAGTGTGACACCACAACGCGAAAAAATAAGTTACTTGCCGACGCCAAAGAAAAACTGTCGACAGAACATCTCTCGCTGCTGTTTGAAGCATTACCCAAAGAACAACGATTAGAAATTTGGCAACTGCTTGACGAAGACACACAGCATGAAATCTTCATTAATTTGGGGGGAGACAGCTGTCGGTGGTTATTACAAAGTTTAGACGAAGCGCAAGGGTTTAAATTACTTGATGAAGTGAGCGTAGAAGAGCTACTCGAACTTGAAGAAATTATTCCAGAGCGTTTTGTTGATTATGCGCGTCGCCAGCTTGATGAAGTACAAACAAAGCGTTACGAACTTGCTCAGCAGTATAACCCTGAGCAACTAGGACACTGGTTAGACTTTGATGCGTTAAAAGTGTCAGAAAAGCAGACGGTGGCGGGCGCTCGTAAAATTTTGCAAAAAGGCTTGCCGCAATACACTGAAGTAATTTATTTGGTAAGTCGTAAAGGCACATTGATTGGTGAAGTCCCTGTAAATGCCTTATTTAAAGCCAATGATGCCGATACCTTATTAGAGCATGCGAACCTAGATATCTCAGCATTACATGCTGATGATGACTTATATGAAGCGGCAGAGGTGGTGATCCACAGTGAAAAAATGGCGATGCCAGTGGTGAATGCCGATAATAAGTTGTTAGGGCGTCTAGCGGTGTCATCGGCCTATGAATTACGCCAAGAAGTGACCGACGAAGCCGCTGCGAAAGCGGGTGGTCTACGTGAAGACGAGGACCTGTTCTCAAGTGTCACTAAATCAGCGAAAAACCGCGGTATTTGGTTAGGCATTAACTTAGCGACTGCATTTTTAGCATCTTGGTTTATTGGTTTGTTTGGTGCCACCATTGAGCAAGTCGTGGCACTTGCGGTATTGATGCCAGTGGTTGCGTCGATGGGAGGCATTGCAGGTAGCCAAACATTGACCGTGATTGTGCGCGGTTTAGCGCTTGGACAGGTTACCGACTCTAACCGCAGAGCTTTATTGCAAAAGGAGCTTAGGGTAGGGGCATTAAATGGCTGTGTATGGGCATTGGTGATTGGTGTACTCACTTATTTTTGGTTTAACGACGGGATGTTAAGTGTGACTATCACTATTGCTATTTTACTTAATTTAGTGGCTGCCTCGCTGTCTGGCGTTGTGATCCCGTCTATTCTAGATAAGCTTAAAATTGATCCTGCATTGTCTGGTTCTGTAATTTTAACCACGGTGACAGATATTGTTGGTTTTGTGACCTTTCTCGGGTTAGGAAGCCTGTTGCTACTATAAATCACAGTGAAGCCAATAGTTCTTCATACTTATTGGCTTCTATTTAACGGTATCAGTGGATACGTTGTTTACTTATCTTGTGTAAAACTAAAAATTGATACTAATAATTTTTGTATATAAAACGGATGCTTAGGGTTAGAGCAGTCTACAATAATACGCAATTTAGCTAATTGGTATAATAAACACGCGATTGCACGTTAAAATTATCAAACACGTCAAAAAGAACTGTCATAAAGTATTACTTTTTGTTATTTTTTGGTTGTGTTCTCACTGAGATGTTAGTGAATGAAGAAAACGTTAACCTTATTGTTAGGCTTCGGCTGTTTTTATGCGGCCGCGTCTGAAAATTTTAGCGATCACGAGGTATATTGCGCTCAGCAGTCGCAGGTAAGCTGCTTAGACTTCATTGAGCAGCAATTAGCCAGTGCGCAGCTTTATTCTGATAAATGGTATGAGATAAAGTCATACCAATTTGATTATTATTACGACAAACTGGCTTATCAAACGTTAAAAGACAGTACCGAACCTTTTATTGAAAAATCCGATTTACCCATCGTATTTCAAGTTCAAGTGTATTTTTACTATGCTAAATCAATGCACTATTTAGGTGACTATGAAACAGGCCGTAAATACGCAACGAAAGCCTTTGATAAACTGCAAGCCATTTATGACTCGTTTGGTAACCCTATGCGTATGGTCGAATTGGCTAACTTACAGCATGTCTTTGGCAACAAAGAAACTGCTTTGCATATTCTTGATAGAGCTGAGCGTCGTTTTGGTAAAAGTAAAGATCCTATTTTTCATTTTGAGTTGGCGTCAAACAAAGCAAATGTGTTCCATTCGTTAGGCGATATTGAGCGCGCTTTGGTTAGTCGGGTTTCTGCGGTTGAATGGATTTTGAAAACTGACCATAGCCGAAAAATATCAGTGGCAATGGGGAATCTAGCCCGCACTCATCAATTATTGTCACAATACGATAAAGCAAATCACTTTTATGTCGAGTCGCTAAACTACATGGACGCGAAGTCAGACCGACTTGTAATAGCAATCTATAAACTTCGTTTGGCACAAATTCACTGGCAAGCGGGTAACCGAGCTCAAGCTGCACATTGGTTTAAGCAAGTGCATAAAGAAGACATTCGCCCATCTCATGCCAAACTTTATACACAGCTCAAAACGCAGCTTTAGGCTTTATATAGTGTAAAAACACCCCGGTTTTTCAGTTTCACCCGGCGCTAAAATTTGCAAATGGGTCGTCTCATTTTGCTCCATCATTGGTTTCATAGCCTCATCAAATAACGTGGCAGCTTTTTCCATGTGCTTAGCTTGTTCATCTAACGCTTTGAAATCGGCATCATGCGAGGCGATTAATTCATCAAGCTGTTTAGTTAGTTTATCTTGTTCTTTTAACAGACTTTTATTTATTCTAAGGTGGTTTTCATCTTCGACCACAGCTTTTTTTGTAATCGCTTCTATTTGCTGTGAATAGGCCGTGACTTGCTCTTCCATGTCGCTTAGTGGCAACTCCAGTGATTCAAGCTTTTCTTGTTCACGTTTTAATTGTTGATAGGCGGCAATTTGCTCGTTGTTTAACGTGCCTTCATGAACTTTTTTACAGTCTTTAAACGTGATAACACGGTAGTTGTTATCGTCAATAGTCGTGCTTGCGCTTGAAAGGCCAATACAGGCTGTGGTGGCTGCGGCTAATAGAGCTGATGTCGTAATGCGTACTAAATTCATGATGCTGTCCTAATGGGTTAAGTTATTAAGTTAGTCGCAGCAGGTCTGAAAAAAGTTGGTTACAAGCGAGATATTTTTACTCGCGGGCTTTACTTACAAAGTAGGACGCGGTGCCAGCCTAAGCCAGCACCGCTTATTTTTAGAAGCTATAGGTGATGTTTCCGTAGATAAAACGGCCATCTAAGCTATAAGGTGTGAATGCACTGTAGGTGAAAATTTGATTAAAGTCGCTGTAGCCTATATTGCTAACAGTATCTTGTGGATACTGATCAAATAAGTTGTTTGCGCCAACAGCAAATTTCCACTGTTCAGATGGGCGGTACGCGACTTCTAAGTCCGTGATCCATTTTGCATCAATGACTTCATCACCTTCTGGTGTGCTTGATGTATCCACAACTTCACCATAACGCGTAGCACGTAATGTTGTTTGAAAGTTTTCAAAGTCCCAGGTTGCCGACAAGTTCCACTTATCTGCTGGCGTACCATCTTCAAAGCGGGTGATTTCACGGCGTGCAAAGTACTCGTAGCTGTCACCAAGCGCTTCCAGCTCAGTGGGGTTTTCTTTGACATGAGTCACTTCAGTATCATTAAAGTTAACAGCCGCACTTAAGCGTAAATCGCCGTAGCTTTCTAAGCCTAATGAATAGGTTGCAACAATATCAACACCTTGCGTACGTGAATCAATGGCATTGGTAAAGTAGCGAACACTTTGAGTATTAACTTCGCCTGCTTCGGCTAAAATAGCTTCTACTTCTGGGCCGCTTAAGTTTTCAGACAAGACGATACGGTCATCAATGTCAATGCGATACGCATCAAGTGTTAAACTAAAACCGCCTTGCGTAAAGATAAAGCCTGCAGTCATGTTGACTGATTCTTCTGCATCAAGGTCACGAGCACCCAGTGCTTTTGCGGCAGGTTCATCAACAGGGAACAAACCAACTTCACTTGGAATACCATTTTCAAACACTGTGCTTACCGATTTGTAAGACGTTTGTGCAAGTGATGGTGCTCTAAATCCTGTGCTGATTGCACCGCGTAGCGACAGTGATTCATTAATGCTGTAACGCGAAGCCAGTTTCGATGTAAAGGTACTGCCAAAGTCACTGTAATCTTCAAAGCGACCCGCAAGAACCACATTCCAGTCGGTTGTTAGGTACGTATCAAACTCAGCAAATACCGCGACATTATGGCGGCTCTTGTCGGTGGCACTTTCTGGTGAAAAGCCCGCTAAAACTTGTGCGCCACCCGCCGCAACAGGGTTGCCTTCTTCATCAAGTACAGTGATGTAAGAGGCTTTTTCACCTGCTTTGATTTGGTAGTTTTCGTGGCGATACTCTGCGCCAATTGTCACAAATACATCGTCGGGTAAACCTAAATCAAGGGTATTGCTGGCATCCATGTTAACGAGGTATTGCTCGTAGACAAGCGCACCGTTATCAAACTCAGTTGGGCTATTTACACCCATTGAGGTGTTCAAGCTATTGCTTACCCCTAACGCAAAGTCATTACGACCATAATTGCTGCTTATATCCCATGCCCAGTCATTGGTTTCGCCGTTAAGGCCAATAGCAAATGAGTAGTCATCTACATCGGTATCAATTTCTGGTAAGAAACCGTCTGGGTAAACCTCAGTTAAGTTACGAGAGTCTTTGGCACGACGATAAAAACCCGCTGAGTTACCTTTACGGTTTGAGTAACTGGCAAATGAGTAAAGTGATAGCGAGTTATCAAACTCGTAACCTAGGTTATAAAACACAGCAATATCTTCGATATCAGCTTTACCAAAACGGTGGTTATAACGGTCAAAGTCGAATTCACGTGGGTCTAGGTTACCGTTTACATCGCGGCTATATTGCTCACGCTGGTCAATACCTGAGCGGTTGGTTGGCTCGTTATTACGTGATTCAATTGAAATATTAATAAAGCCATTATCTGCAAATGAAAAACCCGCATTAGCGCTTGCGGTGCGTGAAATACCATCGTTTAATTTACGGTCAGCGCCTTTTGCAAAGCTTAAGTTGCCTTCGCTGTCTGTGCCTGTGCTTAATAACTGTGGCGAGCCTGCCATTTGCGTGTCGTACTCACCATAGGTGTAGCTTACACTACCGCCTTCATCGGCATCTTTTAGTACAATGTTAATTACACCAGCAATGGCATCGGAGCCATACTGTGCCGCTGCGCCATCACGCAGTACTTCTACGCGCTTAATCGCAGAGGTAGGAATATTATTTAAATCAACTGCCGTTGAACCACGACCCACTGTGCCACCTAAATTTAATAGCGCACCTGCATGACGGCGTTTGCCGTTAACAAGTACTAAGGTGTGATCAGGAGCGAGGCCACGTAATACAGCAGGTTTAGCGTGGTCTGTACCATCAGCAAGGGTCGCACTTGGGTAGTTGAAGCTTGGTAATTGAGAGGCAAGTACTTGGCTAATTTCAAGCTGACCTGTGCTTGCTAAGTCGCGGCTTGTTAATAAATCAACCGGTACTGTACTTTCAGACAGGCTACGTAAACTACGACGTGTGCCCGTCACTGAAATAACTTCAATGTCTTTTGCTGTATTTTCAGCAGGTTGCTCAGCAGCGATTGCAGTCACTGATGCAGCAAGCGTACTTGCAATTGCAAGTTGCAAAGGTAATTTGTTGAATAATGCCATTGTTGATTCCCATCTGACTTATCTATTTTAGCGCAGTGTAAAATGCAAAGTGGGAACAAACAAATAATATTAAAGTATAGTATATGCGTAACTAATACGACTTGTTAACTAGATTTTTAGTTTGTTAATTAAGTGTTTATAGGCTCGTGCTAATTTTATTTCTGCCTTCTGTCTTTGCACGATATAACGCGGTGTCGGCTGCACAAATTAGCGCTTCTGATGTGCGATATTGATTATTATATTCACATGCAATACCTTGGCTTACACTTATTCTAAAGTCGCTCGGTAAACCAATGTCGGTAAATAGCGTATTATTTATTTTAATTTGAATATGTTTAGCGATGGCCTCTGCGGTGTCTTTTTGGCAGCGAGGTAATATAATGGCGAATTCTTCGCCACCATAACGCGCAGCTAAACAATCGCGAGAAGGCAATGATTCGGCAATTATACTCGCGACTTTTTGTAAGCATTTATCGCCTTTAACATGACCGAATCGGTCATTAAATAATTTAAAATAATCAATGTCGATTAATATAGTACTAATCGCTTGATTAGTTTGTACGCTTTCTTGCCAATGTTTTTTTAATGACTCTTCTAATGTAAGGCGGTTTGCAAGACCGGTTAAATGGTCAGTGGTGGCTTGTTTAACTAAGCGATTATATTGCTCTTTGTGTGATGATAAATCATGTAATACACAAATAAATAAGTTTTCTGCAATAGCTATATTTTTTGGCAAGCTTGAAATACATAAATCCGCTTCAAGGGTTTTACTATCGGCACGGTTAATTTTAACTTCGTTTGGCCCAAGGCTAATGGGCGAGTCTTTATGATCTAACCAACTGAGTAGGGTATACATGTATTTGTCACGGTCGGTGTCGTGTAGGTAATGTAACAGGTTTTGACCGATTAACGCTTCTTGGTTATCACCTAAAAGTTGTGCCGCCATCGGGTTTGCAAATTCAAATGTGCCTTGACCATTAATGATAAACACTCCCTCAGGAATGTTCTGAAACATTTGTGCAATTAGTGCAAGTTGCTCTGAATTGATGGACTGCGCAAGTGCATTTTTCGCTTCTGATTTAGCAGTGCTTGGTTGTTCATTTTTGTTAGTAGACACGTTCGTTTCCTTTTTGCTGATGCAAACGATTTTGGTGTCTATAAAGTTACTTAAAAAAGTGCAAATTAACCTTTCGGTAATCTTCTGGTTTTAATTGCTTGTTTTTAAATGTAAAAAAGCTCCTTGAAAGGAGCTTTTTATGAAGTTTTTTTAGTTTTAGTCTTCATTTTTTATTTGCGGGTCGGCACTTTCATAGCTTGTGCCATTGTACTCAACGATGAAAATCATACACGCAGTACCGTTATTTTCATCAGTATCGGCTATTTCAATTGTTTGGCCATCATTAGTGACTTTAAAGCTAAAGTCTTGCTCGCAATCACCTTCAAGGTTTGCAAATTTAGCACCTGTAAACTGAAAGCCCGCTTCAGATGTTGCGTCATCAAGTGTATAAATACCTAGGCTGTTTCTTTCGTTGACAGTACCGCCACCAGAAACTTGCTGACCGTTTTGGAAGTATGTAAATACAGCTTCATTTTCAGTGTTAAGTGTAACATTCACTGTAAAGTTGTAAGTTTGACTTTCGCTCATTGTTATTACCTTCTAGTTGTTTTTTATAGATCAAAGTTAGTAATACCTAACTCTATTAGTTTACTTTTAATTGTGTTGACTTCACTTTCTTTATTCAAACATGTGTAAGCTTGTATAAGGGGGTGAGTTATTCTTATGCTTTTACTGCGGTAGTGGTTTTCATTTATTGAATTAATGATATCTCGGCAAATAGAACTTTTAACTAGTTTATCTTTTGATAGTTTTGCTTTTATTAAACTTACTTTTATAAAATCAATGTTACTTTCTATTTTTTCTTTATTACTTTCTCTTTCCTTATAGTCAGTATTATTTTCAAGTTTTAGTAAGAGGCTCTCTGCTTGGGAGAAGTTTTTTACGTTTATTAAGTAATTTATAATATTTAATTGGATTTCAATAATTTGAGATTTTTCAAAGCCATTGCTATCAGTGTAGTTAACTATTTCATCGATGTTTGTTTTACTTTCTTCTGATAGCATTAATTGAAATGAAAGAGCCCTGTAATATTTGCGTTTGAAATTTTCATTTTCAGGATCTTGTAAACGTGCTTTGTTTATTGCAAACAATGCTTTTTCTACTTTCCTATAAGCATCTTGTTTATCTGGAAAGTAACTTAAAAGATAGCTTTGTTGCATATAAATATTAAAAATGTCGCTAAGAAGACTGGCATCATCAGGTCTTATTTTTAGGACAGAATCTAATTGATTAATAGCTTGCTCAAGCATGGTCAATGCTTCGCTTAAATTTCCTAGCCTTTCTTCTGTGCTTGCAATCCAGCTAATGGTGTCTGTTTTATCGCGTAATAAATTTTTGTTATTAGGTTTAAGCTCAAGGGCTTGGTTTTTAAGTTTTAAAGACTCAGTAAAGCTTTGTTTTGCAAGTGCGTAATTAAACTGTTTTAAATACAGCGAGCCAAGTGAATTGTGTGAATAAGATAGCTCTACAATCGAGTTAAAGTCATTGGGTGCTAATGTGTACATTTTTTCACTGTACTCTTGGTAGCGTTTTAGCCAAGGCTCGGCGGCATTGTAGTCACTGCTATAAAAGTTTAATTGCCCAAGCCAGAAGGCATTGGCCCCTGCAAGCATTAAAACATCTAGGTTATTAGGTTGAACTTTTAGTAAAGATTCTAGGCGCGTTCGTGCATTTTCAAAGGCGGTGAAGGCCTCGTCGGTTTTGCCGCGAGAGTAGGCGACTTCGCCCATGGCCTCTAAGGTTTGAGCGTATTGAAAGCGGTTATTAAACTGAGCTTGTTTATCGCTAAAGTCAAACAACGAGGCAGCTTCTTCGTCTTGATTGGAAAAATATTCAAGAGCCTTATTGCTAATACCATCCAGTAAATCCATACGCTTAACGCTTCTGAGTTTGTCGGCAAATTCACCGACCATAAAACCCAATAAACTCTCAGCTTCTTGGCGTTTTTGTTTTGCTACTTGCTCTGCATGGTAGCTGCGCACGCTCATAAATGTAGCAATAAAGGTTAAGCAAACAAGTGCAGCCACCGTTATTTGTAACACGCGTTTTTTACGTTTCGCTTTATTGCTAGAAGCTTTAATTAACGCTTGTTCGTCGCTTGATAAGCTAAACATAGGGTTTTTAACTAGGCTGTGTGCTTCTTGCAGCGGTTTGCCTTGGGCTAGTAGAAAGTCGGTGTGTTTTTGTTCAAGCAACCAACGCTCGGTAGCTAGTTGCACGCGGCTTTTTATCGCTAAGCTTTGTTGATGCACAGCTACCCAGTCGATAGCGCGCTGCCAATGGCGCAGCAGCGCTTCGTGGGCAAGGCTAAAACAGGCTTGTTCATTTTTAAGGTGCGATACAAACAAACGGCTATCGACCATAGCCTGAACAAGCTTGGTTGCAGCAGGGCAGGTTAATTCGCTCCAACGCGCAGCGCGGCTGGTGAGTGTTTCGCCATCTGGGTTTAAGGTGATCAGTTTAGAAAGTACTGCGGCAAGTTCAGTTTGTTGGTCTTTGGGTAATTGGCAAAATACCTGTTCGGCTTTTTGGCCGATGGCTCCTTCGATGGTGCCAAGCGCTTGGTATTCAGAAAACAATAATTCGTTGTCTGGGCTGCGCTGCAAGTAAAGTTGCTGCAAGGTGTATTGCAGCATTGGCAATGCATCTGGGTTATTGGCAGTATCGTTACAAAGTTGTTCATCAAGCGGTGTGTGATGCTCTGGGTGATGTTGCCAACTTAAGCCTGCTGCCAGTGCTGGCAAACGGATCATTTGCTTAAGCTCAGAACGCGTTGGCGCTAATAAATCAAAGTGTGCGCCATTGGCTTTACCTGCCATTAAACTTGGTTGGCTCACTACTTGCGGGTAAAAGTCATTACGACAGGCACTAAAAATGATCATGCAGCCACTTGTCGCTAAGCATTCTATGAGTTTTAAAAACTGACTGCGTTCGTCGTCGCTAAACACCGGTGATGACAATAGCACTTCGAGCCGGTCGATAAATAAAAATAAATAGGGCGTAGTGTGCTCTGTATTTAGCGTTGCAAGGGCTACTTTACAGCGGGTAATAACCTGTTCTGGATCTGTTAATAACAATTCAGCCAGTGTATCGGCGCTTATATCGCGAAGTACAGGTGCGTCGTTTATTTCTAAATCGAGCAAGGTTGAGGCTAAATCAAGCAGTAAGCGCTCTTTGCTGACATCGGCAAAGTCGAGTTGGCAGTAACTGTGTACTCTAATGCCATCGTAGCCATTACTCGACATTAAAGCGGGCAATACACCTGCGTTAACTAACGACGATTTACCTGAACCACTGGCGCCTAAAATTAAGCAAAATGCGCGACCAAACTCAATTTGAGCTGACACTCGCTGTAACAAGGTGGCAATTTGTTTGTTACGGCCAAAAAACACATCGGCTTGCTCAGGTGCAAACGCACTTAAGCCAACAAAAGGTGAGTCACCTTGCCAACTGGTTTGGCTGGCTTTTTGTTCTTCGTTGAGCACAAAGTTGATTTCGGCAATAACGCGGTAACCGCGTTTACGAATGGTCTCGATGTAATGCGGGTTACTGGCTTTATCGTCAAATGCTTTGCGTAGCTGCGTGATGACTTTATGTAGCGGGTTATCGCCAAGCGCTACATTTGGCCAACAGTGATTGATAATTTCATCGCTGGTTAACAGTTCACCTTGTTTTTCGCATAGCAGCAATAATACATCCATTGCTTTTGGCTCGATGTGTTTTACTTGCTCGCCACGTCGTATTGAATTTGTGCTGGGGGTAACTTGCCACTCACCAACGAAAAACAGCGCCGTACTCATAGTGTTATCTTCTTTTTATTAAAATTAATCGCCTGGACCGATTTTGTTCATGCCACGCACACTCTTGATTAATACTATATTATGAGATTGACGGCAAGTGCGTTGCCTTTTTTGAAACAAAAAAGTCAACATATCGAGTGTATATACGTTTTTATAAAGTGTATTTAACGTAAGAATCGAAGAGGTATTTCGGGATCAATAAAAAGAGAGTAGCAAGTTGAAGGAGGCGTTTTAACGCCGAATGGTAAGCCATTCTTGGTTAAACGCCACTCCTTCTACGCGATATGGAATCGCGGCTACAAATTTGACTAACTGGTTAACTTTCAACGCGTAATTTTTTCATTTGTATTGCGCTTAATGACCACATCATAAAGCCGCCTAAAAAGAGGGCTGCCGAGACATAACCCGTTTGACTGGGCAATGCACCTTGGGCAATGGCCATACCACCAAGCCAAGGGCCAATGGCATTGGCTGTATTAAATGCGCATTGTACGAGTGCACCTATCATGGCATGGCCTTGTGGTGATACATCCATTAATAGTGATTGAATAACAGTACCCAAACCAACACTAAAACCAATAAAGAAAATCACCGTATAAAGTAGCCAAATATTGTGGCTGGCACTGACATAACTTGCTGCAAATACGACGGCACCTATAAGTGCTGCCCCTGTGGTTTTTAGTGGTGAATGGTCGGCTGCCTTTCCTAACACATAGTTGCCTAAGGTGCAGCCAATACCAAACATGATCATAGCGATTGATATCGTGTAAGCGGGCGTATGAGTCACAATTAAAATAGTGTCGGCAATGTAAGTGTAAACACAAAATACGCCGCCAAAACCAATAATAATGATGCCTAAAATAGTCCATACTAGCTTGTTTTTCAGCACACTTAATTCATCTAGAATTGAAGTGGGTGATGAGTTCTTAACGTTTGGTACGTATTTTACAATTAGCACTAAAGCAACAAGAGCAAGCACTGCGGTGCCAGCTAAACAATAGCGCCAACTAAAGTTCTGTCCCACTAACGTCACCATTGGTACACCCACGATGGTCGCCACGGTTAAGCCCATAAATACTTTTGACATAAAGCTGGCTCGTTTGTCGGCAGGGGCAATGTCGGCGGCCAGTAAAATAGCGGCGGCAAAATAGGCTCCATGGGGCAAGCCACTTAAAAAGCGAAATAAAATCAATTGCTCAAGAGAATGTGAAAAAGCACTTAAGCCATTGAATAAAAACATCATAGTAACAAACATAAGTAGGGCATTACGTTTTCGCATATTGGCTGTGGTGATCATAAAAAGTGGTGCACCCACCACCACACCAATAGCATAGGCGCTAATGGCATACCCACTTTGTGCCGGAGTTGATGAAAATGTTTCGCTAATAAGCGGCAGCATTGGCATCATTGAAAACTCAGAGAGGCCAAGAATAAATGTTCCTAAGGCTAATACGATTAAGATTGTAAAGGTGCTTTCGCGGCCTTGAGTTTTGGTGACGTTAGTCATGTAACTCCTTTAAAACATGTTTTAAGAGAAATAGAAAATGCCAGAACCATGTTGCGTTCTGATGATAAGAGGTGCTATGCGCTATTGTAATACAAATAAAATAGAGTAAACCAGCACTTTTTGGAACGTTCTATATTAGTTTGCTATAACGAATAAAGTTGAACTTCTTAAGGCTGAGCATTTCAAAATAAATACAAATATAAATCCCAACTATACTGTGTATATAGACTTGGCTTTGGAGGGAGTGGCAATGGAAAAGATATTCGCCTGTATTGATGGTTCAACTATCACCAGTGCAGTGACAGAGGCTGCTATTTGGATAGCCAAACGTACTTCGCACCCCATACGTTTTTTACATGCGCTAGAGCCTCCTTTGCAACAGGGTAGTGATGACCTAACGGCGATTATTGGCTTAGGTTCGCAAACATCATTACTTGAACAGCTTGCCAAACTTGAACAAGAGCGCAATAAAGTCGCTGCTCAACATGGCCATTTACTGTTAGAGGAAGCTGTAAAGAAAGCTGAGCATGCAGGGCTGACCGCTGTTGAAAAACAACAGCTTTCAATGAGTTTAGTCGATGCGTTACTGACACATGAAGACAGTGCCAGAGTAATGATTATTGGCCGTGCAGGAAAAGGACACGGTGATAATTTTAAGATGCTAGGGTCGCATATCGAAACCTTAATTCGTCAAGTTCATACTCCTGTGGCAATTGTGCCGCCGCAGTTTCATGCTCCCACTAATTTTATGCTGGCTTACGATGGCAGTGACAGTACTGACCAAGCAATAAGCCAAATTATTAAAGGGGGGATTTTAAAAGGCTTAGGTTGTCATTTAGTCATGGTCGATAAGCATGATGGTCATTGCCAAGATAAGCTGGACACCGCATCGGCACGCTTAGCAGAGCATGGGTTTAATGTGAGAGCACGCATGCTCGATGGCGATGTATATGAGGCGTTATGGCGTTACAAAAGCGACCATGCCGTTGATCTTATGGTGATGGGGGCATTTGGTCACTCTAAATGGCGACAATTCTTTTTGGGCAGCACCACATTAAAAATGCTTGAAGATAGCCGTATTCCGTTGGTGGTATTACGCTAGTATTTTTTGTGTTCTGTAAGTTTTGGCTGCGCAGCGGGTGCGACAATATGTCACGTGTTCAGCCAAATTAATGCGTTTTATAATCGGTTTATAAATTAACTTTTTATTTTATAGACTTATGAACACGCATTTAACTCCCCCTCGTTTTTTAGTTACTAAAGTTGCTGCATTGATTTGCGCTATTTTAAGTGTCTCTGCTGTTGCTGATGATTCTATCGAAGTGATCGAAGTGCAAGGTCATGCCCAAAATAGTCATCAATTGCTTGGCTCTGCCGATTCACTGTTATCTGATTTAGGCGTTGATTTTTCAGCGGCGGGTGGTGTATCAAGCTTACCTGTATTAAATGGCATGATGGGAGACAGGGTTAAAGTATTAGTGGATGGTGCGGATGTCACTGCGGCGTGCGCTAATCAAATGAACCCACCCTTGTCCTATGTCTCAGCTAATCAAGTAACATCGTACAGTGTTGTTGCGGGGGTATCACCGGTTAGCAGCGGGGGCGATAATATTGCTGGGGTTATTCGTGTGAATACTATTGCGCCTGAGTTTAGCGATTCGGAGCAGCTCACTTGGCGCTCAGGTTATACCACCGCACAATATAAAAGCGTTAGCGACAGCCAAGCCTATGGGCTAGGTATGGGTATTGCGAGCAACAATGTAAGCGTGTCTTATCAAGGCAGCTTTGAAGAGGCTAACAGTTATAACGATGGTCATGGGGAGCGCGTACTCGACACGTTATATCGTGTGCAAAATCATGCATTAACAGGTGCTATTCGTGATGATAAACAGCAGGTTATAGTAAAATTTAGCCATCAAAAAATTCCCTATCAGGGTTTTCCAAATCAATACATGGATATGACGGATAACACAAGCTTTGGGATGGTGGCACAGTACCAACGTGATCTTGAAGAGGGCGCATTACATGTACAAGTAAATGCCCACGACGTGAAGCACGAAATGGGTTTTTTTAGTACAGAGAAACCCGGCATGATGCCTATGAATACCGACGCACAAGACTACAGTTATCAGTTGCACTGGCGTTTAGACTTATCTGCAGAATCGTCACTTTTGTTTGGGCACGAATATTACAGTTATCGTATCGATGATTGGTGGCCTGCTGTTGAAGGGTCAATGATGATGGGGCCGAACGAATACGTAAATATTAATGATGGTAAACGTAATCGTCTGGGTGCATTCGCAGAGTATGAAAGTCAAGTTAATCAAGCATGGTGGCTGTCGGCAGGCATGCGTATTGAACAGGTAACAACAAATACAGGCGACGTACAAGCCTATAACAAAGGGACTATGGGCGGTGTGGGTCATATGAACTCAATGATGGACACGTCAAAAACCGATGCACAGGCTGCGATGGAATTTAATCAGCGGGATCGCAAACGTGACGATACTTTAGTTGATATTAGTCTGCTTGCACGCTACCAAATAAGTCGCAATGATGAGCTGCAATTTGGTTTTGCCCGTAAAAACCGAGCCCCAAATTTATATGAGCGTTACAGCTGGGGTGTTGGCACTATGGCAAGTACCATGATTGGCTGGTTTGGTGATGGTAATGGCTACATTGGTAATCCTGATTTAAAAGCTGAAACCGCTCATACGCTAAGCGCTAGCTACACTAAGCTGGCAAAAGATGATAGCTGGCAAATAACGGCGAATGCCTGGTACACGCAGGTAAATGACTATATTGATGCTGAAGTGACGCAAAGCTTTAACCGCACTGATAGTGCTCATACCAAGCGACATATTCTTACTTTTACTAATTTAGATGCGACGTTGTATGGGCTAAAATTAGCAGGCCTTATTGAGCTGTATAATTCGAAGCAAGCAGGTAAATGGCAGTTAAAAGGAGCGTTTACCAGCAATTATGGCGAGCGCGATGACAGCCACGAAGATTTATATCAAATTATGCCATGGCACACAGAACTAAGCATTGAACACGCGTATAAAGGCTGGGAAAGCACCTTGAGTTGGCAATGGGTTGACAGTAAAGACAAGGTGGATGAGCGCCGATTAGAAAATCAAACCGATAGCTACAATTTATTAGCTATCTCAAGTAAAAAAACATGGCAAACTTTAACCTTTAAGTTAGCAATTACCAACTTACTTGATGCGTATTATCAGCAGCCACTTGGCGGAGTGAATATTGCTAACTACAAGCACGATATGCGCACTGGCTTTGAGCAGCTAGCAGGACAAGGTCGCTCCTATAATGCCAGTATCAGTTATCGGTTTTAGGCAAGGGGTTTTGTATTTGTAGGCGCGATGTCAAATCGCGCCTACACCTGCTTACACGCTTCGTGTCACTTAATCGGCAAATAAATATCAGTTTGCAAATCACATTCATCCACCTCATGAATTAAATTGAGGTAATGAAAGAAACACGGAAAATCACGCACTTCTTCACCACTTTGTGGTAGCCACTCGCGGTATAAATAATACACTGTATCGCTAATCGTATCGTGTGAACCATTATGGCGCACTACGGCACAGCGTCCCGCTGGGATCTCGCCATTTCTGACTCCTTGTGGGTTATCAGGAATTGGCTTTGTAATGCTGCCGGCAAAGTCAAAACGAAAGGCATGATCTTCAGTTGTTGCAGGGTCACTGTATGGAATACCATAGGTGTTGCTGGTTTTAACCGGTGATAATCCTGAGCTTTTTCGCCAATCAATAAAATGTGCGGCGGTATTCATAAGGGTATTTGCAGCACCTTGATGGGTTAATAAAGCGACGGGCTGGGCTTTTAAGTCGACAATGTTTACATTCATAAAACAGTCCTTTTTATCAGGTAAAGAAAATTCAAACTGAGAGTGCCAGTTAGGCCAGTTTGGTTTGCTTCTGAATTCACTAGGAGACTGTGTAAAAGTGCGTTTAAAGGCGCGGCTAAATGCCTCTGGGCTATCAAACTGTGCTTCGAGTGCAATATCAATCACTTTAACTTGATGCTCAAATGCTAGTCGAAATGATGCACGTTTTAAGCGAGCAAGTTGCGTGTACTTAGTCACACTGACTCCCACTGAAGCGGCAAATAAACGGTGAAAATGATATTTTGAACAACAGGCTACATCACTCAAAGTGTCGAGTGATAAAGAGTCATTGAGATGCTGACTAATATAATCACAAACATGCTCAATACGTTGTTGTTGCTTCGTTTTCATGATGACTCGTTAATGCTTATTCAGAAGTGTGTTAAGTGTGTCATGGCCCTTAAATGGTTACCTGATTGAAATTGCGCATTTTGAGTTTAATTGATATTGAGTAAATAGGTAGCGTGCTAGCAGGTGTTGCTTTAGGGCAAAATAAAGACGCGCTAAAGCACGACCTAAAAATAGCGGGGATGAGATGTGCCCCAGGTTTATGCTAAAAAATTATGTGATGTAAAATCGCGGCTACATCTCATTTTCTTGTTGCGCTAGTTTTTCACGCTCAGCTTTTGAAACATACGCAGGCTTACTGCTTTTGTGTAATTTAGCATTGGCGCGTTTGTCTTTTTGTTTCAGTTTAGTGAAGATCTTTTTTCTACGGTTCATGGTACTTTGTAAGTTATGGGATAGGCCAGTCAGTATTGTACAGAGCAATTGCTCAGAAGCCGAGCAGTTTTCGTCGCACAAGAGATATCATGTCGCGATTATAACCGTTACAATCAAGGTCTACTTGCGAAAACCTTCTAAAACTCTGGAGCTTATCTTGAAACATTCATTACTTGCTGCATTCTTATTTAGTGCCTTTTCTGGTCAGGCTGCCATCGCTGAACAAAGTGAACAACTGGCTAACTATGCGGTCGAGCGCTATCAACAAGCACAAATTCATACCCTCGAAAATCTAGTTTCGTATCCAACGGTCAATAAAGAGGGCCTAGCTACGCCGGATAATCCAGACTTTATTGGCTTTAAATCATTTTTAAAAATGAAAGCGGCGCAGTTTGGTTTTGATTATCAAGATTTAGGCTACACGGTATTAATAGGCATGGGCAACCAAGCTGAGAAAGTAACGATTGTTACGCACGGGGATGTTCAACCTGCTGATGCCAGTAAATGGCAACAAAGCCCGTTTAAAATGGATAAAACCTCTGAACCTGGAAAGCTGATTGCCCGTGGTACTGAGGATGATAAAGGCGCAATTGCCACAGCACTCCATGCAATGAAAGCCATTAAAGATAAAGGGGTTACTCTAAATAACCGTATTGAACTGATGGTATACCTTGCTGAAGAGTCGGATTGGGCGCCACTTAAAGAGTTTATGAAAACCTACCAGCAACCTAAGTATGCGGTGACGATTGATGCGTCGTATCCGGTCGTAGTGGCAGAAAAAGGCTGGAGTTTAATTGCGCCAACATTTTCAGCCACTTCAGCGCAAACAGGCTTATATGTCACTGATTTAAAAGGCGGTGCTTTTGTAAGTCAAATACCAGAAGATGCCAGTGTGTTAGTGCATAATGCGGATGCCGCGACTGTGGCAAAATTACACGATAACGTTGGTAAACTTAAAAACGTGAAAGTGGCGATAAAAGAACAAGAAGAAGGTTTATTGGTGCAAGTAAAAGGGACCTCAGCTCACTCGTCTGAGCCGGAGTCGGGCGAAAATGCCATAGCGCATCTTGCTGAAATATTTAAAGGACTAGACCTTGAAAACAACAGCGACGGTCAAGCAATCGAGTTTATTAACCAGTTAATTGGCCTTGACTTATATGGCGCTCAGTTTGGTGAAATTGCTTATCAACATGATTTTATGGGGCCTATGACTGTGTCGCCAACATTGTTATCACGTGATGGGAATGAAATTAAGCTGTCGGTTAATATGCGTCGCCCTGTCGGAAAGCAAGAAGACGTATTAAAGCAGCAAATTAATAATGCGCTGACTGCGTGGCAAACACGTAATAACGTGACATTAAAAGACACTGATATCGTTATTGGCACGCCTATGCTGTTAGACAGCGCACCGCATGCACAAGCTTTATTGGATATTTTTAAGCACTTTACTGGTGATGAAGACGCGGGGTTTGTGTCGATTGGCGGGGGCACAAATGCAAAGCTGTTTGATAATGCTGTATCGTTTGGGCCATCAATGCCAGGTAAAAAATACACGGGTCACTCAGAACATGAGTTTATTACTGAGCAGCAATTAGCGCTGAATTTAAAAATGTACACCGCGATGATGATAAAGCTCGGAAATATGTAATCATTTGCAAACGTAAAAACGCCACTTCAATGAAGTGGCGTTTTTGTTTAGTTAATTTAATTTTTGGCTAAGGGAAATTTCTGCATTCATCAGTTTTGATATAGGGCAACCTTGTTTAGTTTGCTGGCACAGCTCGTTAAACGTCTCTTCAGAGATATCAGCTATTTTTGCTGTTACCTCAAGAGCGATGTGGCTGACCTCAAAACCATCATCGACTTCATCAAGACTGACGGTGGCTTTGGTTGTAATGTCATCGGCAGTAAACCCTGCTTCTGTTAATGCCAGCGACAGTGCCATACTGAAGCAACTACTGTGTGCTGCTGCAACTAATTCTTCGGGGTTCGTACCAGTCTTGCCCTCAAAGCGGGTATTAAACCCATACGGTTGTTTATCTAAAGCACCGCTTTGGGTACTAATACTTCCTTTACCTGATTTAATGTCGCCAGACCAGCTTGAATGTGCGGTTTTTTTAATCGTCATAGTCATCTCCTTTGTAATTATTTCGGCGAGTGTGAAATGCTTTCATGGTTTTCGCCGAAAAAAGTGTCACTTACACGATACGTTGCAACTTAAAGGCCAAGGTGACTGTGCACAAACCGTTCGCTATGAACAAGTTAGTATGGCGTTAGCTGATTGGTAAGACGTTATTTTCTGTTTGCGTTCACCCTAACTTGGGACAATTAACACCACATAAAAATAACGTCGATTTATTTTGTAAATTTAGAGGACCTGATAGGGCGATGTTAACTGGCGGTTTTGGAATGACAAAATAGCCTTATTTTTTACTATTCCGTTTTCAATATTGATGGCGCGTCGAATTGTTTCATCTTTTTGCCATTGCGCTCTTCCCGCTAACACGCTGGGTAAATAAACAATTACCGCAGCAGAGATTGAACGTGTTGCACTTTCCCATAAATAGCTAGGCGTGTGGTCAACAGCGTAATAATCAATGGTTTTATAACGAAACATTGGTTCGGCAAATGACGTGGGTTTAGCAAAAAAGAACCCCATACCTTCATCGCAACTTACATCTATAATTAAGCTATTCGGTTTAAGGCAATCAGCCTCTGACTCAATCACAAAATGCACTGGGTTCGCTGTTTCTTGAAAAGTGCCATTAACAATAATATCGGCTTCACTAATGAGGTCTATTAAGGGTCTGTGTGTTCCGTCGTGTTCTACGACCATCATCCGGGCTTCTCCCTCAGAGCCTTGACGTACTTTAACGTAATGACAGTTTAAAACCTCTTCACGAACTTCATGATCAGGGTGTTGAATACAAATTGTAATGTCTCTAAAACCATGAGCTTGTAACGCATAAATTGCCCCACGACTAACAGCACCAAAACTAAAAATAACGGTTTTGCGTTGATTTCCGTAATGACCGTCAACCCCTTTTAATTGCAATGCATGGATAACGGCGCAGTAACCAGCCATTTCGTTGTTTTTATAAAAAGTGTGACGACCCGCATGCCCATTTGGTGACCAAACAAACATATCTTCAAAGGCTATTAAGGTTAATTTTCTATCTAATGCTGCTTGGGTAATATCGCGTTGTTGAACACAGTGAGCATACCCCCACAGAGTTCCGCCTTCTTTTAATTCGTTTAAATCGGCAAGAACGGGTTTAGCGATAATCACTGTACCAAGGTCTTTTAAAAGTGCACTGCGAGAGGCGATACCGCCTGTAAGCGCTGCGATTTCATCATCTGTTATATTAAAGTCTTTTCCGTAGCCTTGTTCAAAAATAAGCTGCTTTCTGTGTTCTTCAGGAATCCGTTTTAAGTGCTCTGGGTGAATAGGGTAACGTCGTTCATCTGTTTTGCGTGAAGTGCCAATGACGCCGATCTTTAATTTATTCATGCTACAACCTTGATTATATGTTTATTAACGCATGTGTTAATAAACTTGAAAAGGATTCACAGGCAAGCGAAAGCCTACGCTGTAAAGTGATGCATAGTAAAAGGTGTTAATAAGTGCTGAATGTTAAGCAGTGATAGATCAGGATTTTAACGTGCTATGAGTAACACGTTGGTTGTGCTGTAGTGTGCGCACACCGTGAGTATAACAGGATAACTGTCTGCTTTGTGAGCTTTAAGTCTCCTTTTAAATTGTTTTATTCCGCTTTGTTTTTAGTGTATTTACAACGTTCTGAGCAGTATTTAACGTGTTGCCAGTCTCGTTGCCATTTTTTACGCCATGCAAAAGGGCGCTGGCATACAGGGCATATTTTTGTCGGTAAGTTCACTTTTTTATGTGCCATTGTGTTGCCTTTGTAAACTGAGGATGTGCTTTTTGAGTACCGCTCTGGCACCATGTTTTACATCATCACGCTCTCTAAACGCCCACAACCTTTCGCGGGCTTCCTTTGCTGCTTGCGTTAAATCCACCATGGGCTCAGGGTAATCTTCACCCAATTTAAAATTATTAAATAACGCTTCCATTGGTGGCTGTTGCCATGGCTGGTGGATATATTCGATAGGTAAATTACTAAGCTCTGGGCACCATGTTTTAATAAATATGCCGTCTGCGTCTTTATCTTCAGATTGTTTTATGGGGTTGTACAGTCGAATCGTATTAGTGCCAGTGACAGAGGCTTGCATTTGTATTTGAGGATAGTGAATCCCGGGCTCAAAATCTAAAAAGTAGCGCGACAATGTAAGACTGACACAATGCCAGTGAATATTTAAATGATGGGTCATAAAGCTGACTAACATCGCCCGCATTCTAAAGTTAATATAGCCTGTAGCTGCAAGACATCGCATGCAGGCGTCAATAAGCGGGATGCCTGTGTTGCCGTGTTCAAACCGTGATAGGTGCTCGCTAACCTTGTCGTCATTTCGATAGGGGTAGTGTTGATACGCAGGATTTTGCGGTGCGAACTCCATGCTGCATTGAGTTTCAAACTTTTGCATAAAATGACAGTGCCAATGCAATCGTGATTCGAATGCATGCAGCGAACGGCGCCAACTCGAAGGGCGTTTGGGTAAGTAGTATCTAAGAGTTTGATACACTTGACGAAGACTTAAGTTTCCCCATGCTAAATAGGGTGAAAGACGTGAGCACGACTCTTTGCTTTTTGATGGGCTCGAAATACCTTGTTGATAGCTCTGAGCTCTTGTCTCTATAAAGCTTTTTAATACGGCTCTGGCTGCGTGGGGTCCTCCGTACTGAAACTGCTCATCATTTGTTTGATACTGTTTTACATGCTCGCAAGCACTGTAGCCCGAAGGTAAAATAGCATTAAAAGAATGCCAGTTAGGCGTGATTAAAGGTTGCTGCATCACGGTTTGCCAATGCTGCTGCCAATCAAATTGTGCTGGTCGTGCCCTTACAACTGCGCCTAAGGGCGTTTCATGCCAAACAATAGCTTTTTCTTTGAGCCATTTATGCACTGCTTTATCACGTTCAAAGGTATTGAGTAAGCCAATTTCTTGATGACTGTATATGGCCTTAATATCAAACTCATTAGATAAAGATTCAAGCAAGGAGATCATGTCTTGATTGTAAATTGCAATTTCGGCTTGTTGTTTTTTTAGCTGTGCATTGAGATCACATAATGACTGATAAACAAATCGCCAGTGGCGGTGGCTATAATGAGGATCATCTAACAAAATTGGCTCAAAATTATAGATAAGCAAACAGGGTAAAGGTGAATCGGCGGCCTGTGCGAGTGGTGCATGATCAGAAAGCCGTAAATCACGTTTAAACCATACTATATTGATTTTTTGTTTCCCTGCAGTGGGCATAGCTTGATAGTTAATTGCTTGAACACGTGATTGATACGTATGAGAACGCAGATATGATTATTCAAGGAGAGAAATAGTTGATTATGAGGAGGCGTACGATTGAATGGCTTTTACTAAAAGTAAAAGCGGCCACTGTCATCGTGGCCGCTCCATTTTTTACAGGTTATCTGTAAATGAACTAATTTGTTGCTCTGCAGCTTGCAAGCTTTGCTCTGCCCCAGGCATTGCTAAGCCTTCGGCATAGATAAAGTTAATATCTGAGATACCCACAAAACCAAGTACATCTTTTAAGTATTTAGTTTGTGTATCCATGTCGGTGCCTTGGTATATACCGCCACGAGCAGCGAGTACAACGACTTTTTTGTTTTCAAGCAAACCGACAGCGCCTTGCTCTGTGTATTTAAACGTAATACCAGCGCGTGCGATACGGTCAATCCATGCTTTGAATGTTGATGGAATACCAAAGTTATACATAGGCATACCAATAACAATTAATTCGTTATCAGTAAGTTCTGCAATTAACTCGTCAGAGATAGCCGCCAGTGCTTTTTGCTCGTCGCTACGTTCGTTAGCGTCAGTCATCCATGCTGCCATTTCTGTTTGCGTTAAGTGAGCAATAGCATCGTTGCTTAAATCGCGAGTGGTGACAGCAATTTGTTGTTTGCTTGATAGTTGCTCAACAAATAGCTGGCTAAGTTTAGTCGAATTACCTTGTTCACCATTTAAAGATGAATTTAACACAAGTACTTTTTTCATCATGTCACCTAAGAAACTGAATTGATGTTACGATTATAATGAGGGTATGAATGAAATAATAATGGTAAAAATTGAGTGATACGTTCGCTTTAATAGAACGGTTGCAACGCTGCTATAATTTCTGTTCGCATTTTTTAAATGCTTAATGTTATGCTCATTTAACAATTTTAAAAAAAGGACTTTTATATGAAATACTTAATGCTAAGTATTTTTGTAGTACTGTGCTTGACTGCTCGCGCAGAAGAAAAGCCGTCACTGTCTGTTGAATCATTTGCTTCATTAAGATCTACCAGCCAGGTTAAATTGTCACCAAGTGGCACGCACTTATCCTTTATTCGTAATATAAAAGGTGAGCTGGTGTTAATGGTGTACAACCGCAAAACACAAGAAGCTGTTCCCATTATTCGCGCTGATAATCATACGATTTTCTTTGATTGGTATACGTGGGCAAACGATGAGGTATTACTTCTCGGTGCACGCTATATACAACGTCAAATTGGCGGCCCTAAATATTCATCTACTCGCCTTTATGCGTACAATATTAATGATAAAGGCAAAGCAAAGCTTGCCATTAAGCCTAACTATGGACGTGATGAGCGCCAACCCCAGTTTGCTGATCAAGTTATAAGTTTTTTACCTGACAAAAAAGATAAAATCTTGATTCAAGGCGACTTTGAAATAGCAAATACACCAGGAGTCTATGAGCTCGATCTTAACACGCTGAGAAAGAAAAGAGTTCAACGCGAGCGCAGCAAAGTGACCGATTGGATAGCTGACCGTCAAGGTAATGTGCGTATTGCTCGAAAAATGGATGAAGATGAATTTGAATATTTCCTGTATGACGAAGGTTCATTAGACCGCCGCTCATTATTCAAATTTAAAGCATTTAGCCAAGAGAGTGTGACAATATTAGGCTTTGATAAAGACCCCAATATTATCTATTTTAAAGCGCTTCAAAATGGCTATGACGCATTATTTAAAATGGATTTAACCACGAAAAAGCAAGAGCTCGTTTTTAGTGATGATAATTACGACTTTGATGGAGGGATTTTTTACTCTCCTCTGACGGGCGAAGTTGCAGGGTTTACTCATTCAAATATTGAAGAAGGGATCCGTTATTGGGATGACGATTTAAATAAGCTGTATACATCACTGCGTGCGGTATTACCGGCTGATAAGTTTGATATTGATATAATCGATACCAGTGAAAACCAGCGCCAATATGTACTTTACCTGACAGGTGATGGAAGCACGGGAACATATATGCTTGGTAACCGTGACACCAATGAACTCACCGTGTTCGCCAGCGCGTACCCAGACATTGATGACAGTGTTTATTCAGGGAAAGAAAAAATTAGTTATAAGGCACGTGATGGTTTAACGATTGAAGGGTACTTAACCTTGCCCGTGGGCTATAAAGAAGGGGATACGTTACCAACAATTATATTCCCTCATGGGGGACCTATGGCGCGTGACTACTCAGGTTTTGATTATTGGACTGCTTTACTTGCATACAATGGGTATGCCGTTTTACAACCGAATTTTAGAGGCTCAAGTGGGTATGGTCATGAATTTGAAATGGCTGCAGTGCAAGGGTTTGGTAAAAAAATGCAAGATGATTTGCAAGATGCCGCTCTTTGGTTAGTTTCACAAGGTATCGCTAATAAAGATAAAATTTGCATCGGCGGCGCAAGTTATGGTGGTTACGCCGCGTTGATGGCTGTTGTTAAGCATCCTGAAACATTTACATGTGCCGCGAGTTTTGCGGGTGTCACCGATTTAGAACGCATTGTGAGTAAAGCGCGTTACTTTACAAATAAAGAAATTGTGCGTAAGCAATTTGGTACCGACGACGATGAGTTGGCAAAATACTCACCGGTTAATTTTGCAAAGCAAATTAACCGTCCAGTTTTGCTCGTGCATGGTTCAGACGATAACGTTGTGCCTGTTTATCATAGCCGTGAAATGGAAGATGAGCTGAGCGATGAAGGAAAAAATGTCACGTATATTGAACTCGAAGAGGGAGATCATTATCTGTCACATCAGCCTTATCGTATTACAACATTAAAAGCGTTTTTAGATTTCTTTGATGAACATTTAAAAAGCGACTAAAAAAGGCGACTTAGGTCGCCTTTTTATTAATAAGCTAACTCTGCATCAATATTTCTGACTAAGTTTGAAACCCAGTTAATGTATTGGCGGTGAATTTTATCGCCATCATAATCTAAGTTGATCGAGTCTTTGTAATCAATTGAGTACTCAGTGGCGTTGTAGTTAATATCAACACGCAGCTGGTGCTTTCTAATATCAAGCTTTCCTAATATTTTACCGTCTTCGCTCGCGCGACATGTCCAGCCAAGTTTCATACATGCTTTGAGAATATTTGTTTTAACGCTGTCAGCAGTGTGTGTTTTATTGGCGGTTTGTGGGACAGGGTTACTGTCGAAGTTACGAATAGGTACACTTGTACTGCACGCTGATAAAACAAGTGTAGCCGCAAGTACTAAGCAGAGCTTTTTCATGATAAATCCTTTTTATGTAATAAAAACGGCATGATTATGCGTTTTTTTTGAGGCGGGGTCTAGGCATCAGGTAAAAACCAAGCACTGATAGCGCCAGCAATACCCAGCACACTGTAAAATAGAATCAGCTCTGCGGTGCTTAAATACGCATTTAGTAAGCCTACACTCCCAAGTGCCAATAATATAAGACCGATCACCGTATTGCTTACCGATACATAATCGGTTCGTTTGTTGCCTTCAGCCATATCTACCAAGTACGTTTTACGACCAAGACGAACTCCCTGATGAGCAACAGTGAGCAAAAAATAACATAACGGGAGAAGCCAAAACTCACGGAGGGTTGCAGGGCTAAAGTGTGCGATTAAATAAACGGCTAAGCCATTGAGAGTGACTAACATGGCTGCAAAAATTAAAACGCGTCGACTTGATAGGTCACTCAACCTACCCCAAATGGGTGCTGACACGAGACTCGCAAGCCCAGAAAGGGCCATAAAAGTAGCAAGCAAAGAAAAATCAAAAGCCTGTTCGCTGGCTAAAACAATATAAAAAGGAGCGCTAAGTGCAGAGCAAAGCAATAAAGCACGCGTAACAATGAAGTGGGCAAATTGTTTATCTTCGTACAGTAGCTTTAGTTTCTTAAACGCATGCAATAAACCATTTTTAGCCCCTTCAGTCGCCCCTTCATATTCTTTGATGCGACTGTAGCTCAGGGCAGCAAATATCCACATGAGGGCTGCCAGCATCAACGCAACATAAACACCATTTTCGTAGCCTAACGTTTGTAAATACCATAAGCCTAAACCAAACGTAAGTATCGCAAAGCCTGCAAAACTGGCGGCAAGACCACTAATGTTGCCACGTTGCTGTTTGGGAATCACTTTTCCAAGTACATCTTTAGCGGCAATAGAGTTAAAGCCCCGAGCAAGGCTAAACACAACTAAAAGAGTGAGAATGGCATACCCGGCACTACTTCCTGTTAGGGTTAATGCGGTAATGAGCATTGCTACAATGCATAATGCTTGCACAATGGCGCCGACAACCCACACCCACTTGCGTACTTTAAGTTGGCGGATAACGTTGGCAATAGCAAGTTGCGGCAACATCGAGCCAGACTCTCTAATAGGAACTAGCCACGCAATGAAGCTGCTGGGCACATTAATGCTGTGTAATAACCAAGGCAAGGTTACTTTTGGGTTGAGCAGAGCATCGGCAAATTTACTAAAAAGTTGACTCACTAAAAGGGTAATAAAGTTACCTGGCACAACCTTACACGCGGCCTCATCAATGGCCTTGCAGGCGCGCGCGTCTTCGGTATTGCTGAGTCTTTGATAGATGTCTTCTTTACTGAGCTTTTTCATCTTTGAATCGGATAGAGGAATTTATGTAGCAAAGGGCTGCTTAGCAGCCCCACTGTTAAAAATCGTTCTTACTGTGGCGTTCTACAAGTTGCTCAGCTTCATCACCCCACGTGCGATTTACACGGCGACCTCGTTTAACCGCAGGGCGACGTTCAATTTGTTTTGCCCAGCGTAATACATGGCTGTATGACTCAACATCTAAAAACTCAGCAGCGTCGTATAAATAACCCAGTACCAAACTGCCGTACCATGGCCAAATAGCAATATCGGCAATGGAGTATTCGCTACCAGCCATGTAATCATGATCACTTAAGTGACGATTTAATACATCTAACTGGCGCTTTACTTCCATGGTGAAACGGTCAATAGGGTATTGCATTTTAAACGGTGCATAACTGTAAAAATGGCCAAAACCACCGCCTAAGTAGGGTGCTGAACCCATTTGCCAAAATAACCAATTACGGCACTCTGTTTTACTGGTATGGTCGCTGGGAATAAGCGCATCAAACTTTTCTGCTAAGTACTGTAAAATAGCGCCCGATTCAAATACGCGGGTAACTGGCGTGGTGCTATGATCCATTAAGGCTGGAATTTTTGAATTCGGGTTGACACTAACAAAGCCAGAAGAGAATTGATCGCCATCCGCTATTTTAATTAAGAACGCATCATAATCAGCGTCGTCGATACCAAGCTCTAATAGCTCTTCGAGCATAATTGTCACTTTTTGACCGTTTGGTGTCGCAAGTGAGTACAGCTGCAAAGCATGCTTACCAACAGGTAAGTCTTGTTCATGGGTTGCACCCGCTACAGGACGGTTTGTTTTAGCCCATTCACCCCCATTTTCAGCGTCCCATTGCCACACTTTAGGTGGCGTATAACTGTCGGTATTACTCATTGAAACTCCCTAAATTGTGCTTTAATGAATGTTGTTACGAGATTACCATCCTAGTTGATCAACCTAGTCAAGGGAAGTAGAGTTAGAAAATAGCATTATTACTGAGTGTAATAAGTACCTAAGTAATTAAATTGAAAGTAATTTAATACCGAAGTCGACGACTGTTAAGGAGCATGAGATGAAAAAACACGGTTTGGCCATTGGTTTAGAGCGCATAGGTAGTACCTTTTACCTAACTTTTAAAGTCGTTGGTAAGCTTACCCACGCTGATTACGAAACGCTCACCCCTTTAGTGGATAATGCACTTAAAGCAGTGCCTCGCGCAAAAATTAGAGCATATGTAGATATTACAGAACTGGAAGGGTGGGAATTACAAGCGGCTTGGGATGACTTTAAATTAGGGCTGAAACACAACAAGGAATTTTGTCGTGTTGCGGTACTGGGTAATAAAAAGTGGCAAAAAGTAGCCAGCAAAGTGGGTAATTGGTTCACAACGGGTGAAGTGAAGTATTTTGAAGATGCAATAATTGCAACCGAATGGTTGCACGAAAAGGTAATCAGTGACAGCAACTAATCAATTAAAGGTAGCGACATTTAATTTATACAATTATTTAGCACCCCCCGATGCGTTTTATGATTTTCAGCGTATTTATAGTGCTGAGCAATGGGCTAAGAAGCAGCGTTGGTTGGCTGATTATCTTCAAAATCAGCAACCGGATATTATTGGCTTTCAAGAAGTGTTTAGTATTGATGCATTAAAACAGCAAGTGAACGATGCAGGCTATGCGCACTTTGCGGTGGTTGATGAGCCGAGCGTTATCGATGAGTTTATATATCGAGACCCGGTTGTTGCAATTGCTTCTCGCTATAAAATTATGGCTTTAACTGAGGTTGAACCCGACCCTCACTATGCACAGCAAATGGGACTTGTTGGGGAGTTTTGTTACAGTCGTCGGATTATTCGCGCCACGATAGATGTGCCACATATTGGTTATGTCGATTGTTATGTTGTGCATTTTAAATCAAAGCGTAGCCTGCTTAATAGCGTTGAAGATAACAGCAAAACCGAGGAGCAAAATCTGCTTTTGCAGCTAAAAGACCAAGTAGCAGGGCGCTGGGCATCAAGCATACAAAGGGGCAGTGAAGCGGCGTTATTATTAATTGAAATTATCAATCGCAGATCACAGACAGACAATCCTGTTATTGTGATGGGAGATTTTAATAATGAACTGCATGATGGCGTACTGAACCATTTAATCACTGACTCATTGCGATTCACCGCTAGTCGACATAGCAAAGCGTTTACCGCCAAGTATGCGCTGCAAGATAGTTGGCAACTTTATCAACGCCATGTTGTAACGGACAATGAGAGAGAGGCAACCCATTACTTTGGTAGCAGCAGTTCGGTGTTTGATTACATTTTGCTTTCCAGAGAATTTGATGCAGGCTTTCAAGGTAGCTTCTACGAAGTCATTGACTATCACACCTATGATCAGCACTTAATCAATCCACAATTTGCCTACGATGATCAAAGCACCGACCACGGTGTGGTAATGGTTACATTAGCATTAAGGAGTTAAATTCATAACTCCTCAAAATTATCGAAGATGCTGTTTGTCTCGCTTTGCAAAGAGATAACCGATAAATGCACCGCTAATAGCGCCGAACAAGTGGCTTTCGAACGAGATATGAATACGCTGCGGGAATACACCCCAAATTAAGCCACTATAAAGTATGACGACAGCAATACTGATGAGAATCGCTTTGAATGAGCGATGCATAATACCATAGCAAATTAAGTAGCCCCACAAGCCATAAATTACGCCACTTAAGCCCACATGTATATTGCTGCGGCCAAATATCCACACTAACAATCCTCCAAGCAATGCAGTACTGACAAATACCAGCCAAAAGCGTTTTACACTGTATTGGCATACTAACCATGCGAGAATCGCAAAGGGCACTAAATTACTAAAAAGGTGTGCCCAGCCACCGTGTAAAAAGGGGGCAAAAAATATGCCTGAAAGGCCCGATAGTTGGCGAGGCAAGATACCTAAGCCATTAAGGTTTATACCGGGCAGTGTATTGATAATTTGTAGTACAAGACACAGTAGCATTATGCCCAGAATAGCGAACCGTTTACTGCTGATAGGGGGAAGTTTAGTAGCTGATTTTTCAGTCATGGTTGAAGGCTCTTAAATCAATTCGACTGAATCAGTATAACGTATTAAGAGTGAAGGTAAACACCTTGTTTTGCAAGGTGTTTACTGGTTGTTATCTCGTGTTTTTAGCCAAGTTTAGTAAGTAGTTTTTTAGCTGCAAGTTCTGAGCTTGCTGGGTTTTGACCGGTGATCAATAACCCATCTTCGATAGCCAGCACGCCCCAGTCATCGGTTTTTTGGTATTGACCACCTTGTTTAATGAGTTCATCTTCAACAAGAAGTGGTACAACATTCGTTAGTTGTACAGCCTCTTCTTCAGAGTTACTGAACCCCGTCACTTTTTTGTCAAATACTACCGACTTACCCTCGGCATTTTTGGCATTTAATAAGACGGCACTGGCATGACATACCGCACCAACAGGCTTATTAGAATTTAAAAACTGTTCAATTAAACGAATAGAGTCTTGGTTATCGACTAAATCCCACAGCGGACCATGGCCGCCTGGGTAAAATACAGCGTCGAATTCATCGGCATTCATTTCGCTCAACGGTTTGCTGTTTGCCATTAAGGTTTTTGCGGCGCTGTCTTCTTCAAAGCGTTTAGTTGCCTCTGTTGCAGCATCAGGAGCGGCACTATTTGGATCTACAGGCGGTTGCCCCCCTTTCACAGATGCTAATGTAACGTCGATGCCTGCATCAATAAAGGCATAATAAGGGGCTGCAAATTCTTCTACCCAAAACCCTGTTTTATGACCCGTGTCACCTAATTCATCGTGTGAAGTAAGTACCATTAAGATTTTCTTCGCTGACATAATTAATCCTCGTTAATTGTTTAATGAATAGCGTTGATATCACTATAGGGGTTAAAGCTAAGTTTAACAACGCAGATAAAATTGACTTCATTGGTTTAATTATTGATACAATCGAGCGAGGTTTTAGGAGAATGCCATGAATGTATCGTTTGAACAGTTAAAAAGTATGGTGGTATTTGCACATATTGTGCAGCAGGGGAGTTTAACGAAGGCAGCCGAGCAACTGGGTCTTTCGCGCGCTGTGGTGAGTTATCATTTAAAGAAACTAGAGCAGCAATTACAGCTTACCTTATTAAACCGCTCAACGCGTACTATGACCTTAACAGAAGCGGGTAAAGTCTATTATGAGCGTTGTCACGCAATTGCTGAACATGCCCAAGCGGCTAATTTGCATCTAGAAAACTTAAAAAATGAACCTGTCGGGGTGATAAAACTCAGTTGCCCAGTGAATGCTGGTTTGCAGCTTATTGTGCCTGCGCTTGCACAATTTAAACGCTTGTATCCAAAAATCGATATAGATCTGCAACTAAGCGATGACGTTGTCGACATTATTAAAGAGGGGATAGATTTAGCTATCCGAGGTATTGCGCTTGCTGATTCAAGTTTACAAGCAACTAAACTGGCAACAATGAAAACGTGTATATGTGGCTCTGTTGATTATTTTGCCAAGCACCCAGTGCCCGAAAGCATAGATGATTTAGCGAACCATACTTGGGTTGTGTATCAGCGAAGTAGCGCCACACTGAGCCTAGAAAAAGATAAGCGTCGCTTTGATGTTCCCCTTAAAGGCGGGATTAGCACTAATAATGCCGCAGCGCGCACGGCATTTGTTGAAGCGGGGCATGGTCTTGCAAAAATCCCTGTTTATGACGCGTGGCCTAAAGTAAAAGCCGGGCTTTTACGTACCGTGCTTGATGAGTATAAATCGGCTGATATTGAATTGTATGGTGTCTTCCCGCCGGGGGCTGCGGGAAGCAAAAAATTGCGAGTATTGCTTGATTACTTAAAGGATTATTTTGCTAATCAAGTTGCCACGATGGGTATTTAAGCAAACAGGGTTAACGCAAAGTACGATTAAACAATGCAACAGCTTGTTGGTACATAGTTAAAGCGAGAGCTGGGTCGTAACGATCTCCCTCATCGCGCATAAATGCATGTTGTGCGTTAACTTCTTGCCACTGGTAATTAATTCCGGTAGCAACGGCTTGTTGATAAATTTTAAGGCGGCCTTCTTTTGGTACATGTGGGTCTTGTTTGCCCCAAATAAAGTGAATTTCTCCTTGTATATCTGCCATGCGCTCAAACGAGTTATTGCCTGATTGTGCGGGCAATGTGTCACTGTGTATGTCTGTTGCATATAAACAAAATGCGGCTTTGATATCAGGATTCAGTGCGGCACGATAAGCAAGGTGACCACCAATACATACACCCATCGCTCCCACATAGCCTGTGCAATACGCTTGCGCGCGGGCAAATGCGATAAGGGCTGTGGTATCAGTGTCGTGGCTTTCAAGTGGTTTAGCCCATTTGTCGGCATTGCCTTTATCTTTGCCTTCATCATCGTAGGCAAGCACCGTGCCGAGTGGGTTTAACTCATGAAAAACCTCAGGCACTAACACGATAAAACCATGGCCTGCGAGCATAGCGGCAGAGCGTGCAATGGGGGCTGTTTCTTGAAAAATTTCAGAGTAGAAAATAATACATGGGAATTGGCCTTCGACAGCTGGGCGGTAAATGCTGGTTCGCATCAGACCTGTTGGGGTATCTATGTCGTGGCTATGGTGTTGAATAATCATGTTAATCCTCTAAAAACGGTTTAAGCAATAATACCTCAGCCCCACCTTTTGGACGAGTAAAAGCCCTTGAAATTTATTGATGCTCAGTTAATTCTTTGAGGCAGGGTACTGCATACAGCTTGCGTAATAGGTAAGAGTAGCAGGCCAATCAGAGAAAATAGCCATCACACCCACTTGCTTAGCAAGGACGTCTATCACAGTCATCATTTGCCCATCTTGTTTAATCACAGGGGCAATCGACTGGTAATAATATCCACCACCATTATTTAATGGGCCTGAGCGCTCTAAACTCCAAGTAATGATGTTCAGTCCGGCTTGTTTAGCTTTAATAGCATAAAGCGAGGGCACGATTTTACCTGACTGATCAAGACTTAATAGCATCCACATTGGCGGTGCAATAATGCGTACTCCATCGTCATACAGAGCCTGCATCGATGGCTGCCAGCTTGTTTCATCCATAGCATTAAAGTGTGCTTGCTCATCTCGGCCATCAAGGTAAATACTGTTGTTTGCAAATTCAGGGTGATTGTTTAGCCAATACTTCACATCGTTAAGATTAAATGATTGCGGATAAACATCTTGGCTATTCACGCCTAAGGCCTGATATTCATCAAGCATTTTTTGCGCGTAATCTTGCTGGCTAAAACCATCAAAGGGCATGCTAACTGCTGGGCTTTTTAGCTCAGGGGTCATTTTCACACCGAGTTCTTTAAACAGCGCAATGCTTTGCTGATGGGTCATTACTGTGCCACTGTTTGCATATAAATCAGTGCGCCAGTTTGGCGTCCCTTGCAAATATTCTGCAACCGTTTTGGCGTTTGGATTGGCGCCATCCATTTTTGCTTTTAACGTTAAGAATTCTGCTTGGGTGATATCGCTGGTACAGCATTTAGCCTGAGCAGGTTGGCCATCTTTGGCCGGGGTAAAAGGTTGGCTGCATTTTGCAGCGAGTTCTGGAATAGCTAAAATGTTGGTAGTGGTGTGTAAATCACATTGTGAATGACGACACACGAGTTGCTTATCTTTGGTAAAGGCAACGTCACATTCAAGTACGCCAGCCCCCATTCTTGCTGCGGCTAAATATGACTCTTTACTATGCTCAGGAAACTGCATGGGGGCACCGCGATGACCAATGACAAAATCAGTTTTGTAAAAAGGGCCATTGCCACATGCAGCAAGTTGCTGCTTTAACGGCCCATCAGGCATATTGTCGATTAAATAGTAAGGCCTAGCGCCAACTTGTACCACCTGATCTACAGGCAGATTCTTACAGCCTTGAATAATGAACACTAAACAACATAAAACAAATGCGCGCATAACAGCATCCCTCTAATCGAATAGAGTTTAGCTTATCATTACTCCATGGCAGTTTTATTAAGTTTCTGATTTATAATAAGTGCTAATAAGATAATCGCCGCGCCGATGGCAAGCTTGGTGATATCGGCATCACGATTCCAAATAACAATGTTAACTATTATCCCTGCTGGGATCAGTAGGTTATTCATCACCGCAAGCGCGCCAACATTCACAATAGTTGCGCCTTTATTCCATGCAAAGTAGCCAAGCCCAGAGGCAATCGTGCCTAAGTAAATGAGTACGCCCCATTGTGTCGTTGTGGTGGGCAGCTTGCTGGTATCGCCAAACAAACCGTAACAAATCAGTGCAACAATTAGGGCACCAATAAAGAACCAAGCAAACACCCGAGAGTGAGGGTGTTGCTCATCTTGCATCAAACGTTTGTAGGTTACTTGCCCGGTAGCAAAGCAAATATTAGCAGCCTGAACCATTAACATACCAATGAGGTAGTTCTCATCAACGCCTTCGTAACGTATGGCGACGGCTCCCAAAATAGCCAGCATTGCGGCGAATAAAAATTTGGCATTAAAACGTTTTTCAAGCAAATCGTTTAATAAGGTGATGTAAAGCGGCGTCATTACCGTGAATAGTAGTACCTCTGGCACACTGAGGTACAAAAACGAATGGTAATAAAAGCTGTACATGACACCAAGCTGTACCGCGCCTATTGCCATGAGCTTTAGTGCTAAGGCTTTAGGGGTTTTTCGCCATTGTAAAAAGGGTAAGAACACGCACGTTGCTAAGCCTATTCGCATTAACACACTAAACCACGCATCTACTTGCCCTGCTAAATACACGCCAATAAGACTAAATGAAAAGGCCCACAGAAGGGTAACAGCGAATAAGTAAGTCATGTTGTTTTAGTTTTGTTATAAAAGGGGCAGTGTATATGAGATAACAAAGAATTAAAATTGCCCATGACAATAATACGCAGCCATGGGCAATGGGGGGGGTTAGGGTTGGTTTGCCACGAACGCTTTTGCTTGCTGTTTTAATCTATCCAAAGCATTACGGTCGTAAAATGTGTTATGACTGATCACACCGCTAAGCGTTTTGGTGTTTCGAATATCTGTTAGGGGATTTTGTGAAAGCAAAATGATGTCGGCCACTTTACCTTTGGTAAGTGCCCCATACTGTTTCTGTTTATTTAAAAATTTAGGCCCTGCAAGTGTTGCTGATTGAAGTGTTTGCAACGGTGTAAGACCATAATCAGTAAAGATTGCTAACTCTTGGTGTAAAGAAAGCCCAGGATAGATAAACGAATTTAAAAAGCCTGCATCGGTGCCTGCAATAATGCTTACACCCGCTTGTTGTGCCAGTGGTAACAATTGTGCCGTTTTTGTGAAGCGAGCTTTTCGCTGAATGATTTGTTCAGGGGTATCTTTATTAGCTCTGTCTACACGCCATTGGTAGGTCGCTTTTAAGCCCTTGCCAATGTAATTTAAAAAAGCGTCTTGCTGATGATTATCTTCATCGAGATAGGCGGTGATCTTGCCACCAATTAAAGTAGGCACAACCGCTGTGTCGTTGCTAGCGAGTACCGTAAACTTTTCTCTGGCTGTAGATTCATCAAATTGAGCGGTAATAATAGGCAGCGCGGTGCGATAGGTGAGTTCTTTAGAGGCTACTTTGGCTGAAATATCCGCTTCGTTTTTAGCCGCTGCTTTTAGCATGTAAGTCATATGCTCGATGGCATCAAGACCTGCCTTGGAGACATCAGTCACAGACAACGAAAACGGGATATGACCTGAAATTTGGTAACCCCGTTTTTTAACCTCTTTTACTGCCTTTAGATAAAGCTCAGGCGTTAATGCACTGTCGGTAATTTTGATAAAGTCGACATTCATGGTGTCTAGCAAATCCATTGCTGCGTGCATTTCTTCAGTCGTCTCAACTTCTAAGTCGCCGGGCCAAATAGAGCCTTTTCCTTCAAGTTTGGGGCCTGATGTAAAAATAGTTGGGCCGACTAACTGACCTTGTTTGACTTGTTCACGCCAACTGAGAACTGACTCACTCAGATCAGCCGCAGCATCACGCACCGTTGTCACGCCGTGGGCTAAATAAAGGGGGAGTAATTGTTTGTTTTCTTCTATGAGCTTTTCACCACCGCCAAAATGGACATGCATATCCCAAAGACCCGGCATGACATACTGACCTTTTGCATCTATAAACGTTGAACTTTGATATTGGGCACTCAGTGGCTGGTTACTGCGTTGTATGATAATGCCATCACGAATAGCCAGTGATTGGTTTGCTGCGATTTCTCCAGTGCGCATATCAATGATCTGAGCGTTATCGATAACAATGTCGGCGTGCTCATCTGGGATTGATGAGCATGCAGCTAAAGCTGAGCAAAGTCCTAAAAGTAAAGGGTTTTTCATGTGTGAACTTATGTTTTTCTTTGAGATTAGCAAAAACGAGTTAACTGACAATTGCTTTGAGATGAATAGGAGTAAAAGCGGGGTGAAAAATCAATTAATACTTAAAAAGTATGAGGGGTGCCCCTCATACTCTAAACAACATTGTGGTTATTCAACTAAGCCACGACGCTTTAATAACGCGTCGGTTGTTGGCTTTTGACCACGAAATTCAATGTAGCTTTGCATTAAGTCGCGGCTATTACCTTTAGATAAAATCTCTTTACGGAAGTGATCACCGTTTTCGCGAGTTAAGCCGCCTTTTTCAGTCATATGAGTGAATGCATCTGCAGCGAATACTTCAGTCCAAAGATAAGCGTAGTAACCTGCTGAGTAACCACCGGCAAAAGTGTGGCTGAAGTAGCAAGATTTATAGCGCGGCGGCACGGGGTAGTACGCAATACCATGTTTGTCTAACGCATCATGTTCAAACTTTTGTACGTCTGTGATATCGGCATCAACACCGAATGAGTGCCATTCCATATCAAGGAGTGCCGCAGCTAAATACTCAGTTGTATCGAAGCCTTGGTTGAACTTTTGTGACTCAAGTACTTTTGCAAGTAACTCTTTTGGAATTGGCTCACCTGTTTTGTAGTGCTTGGCATAGTTCGCAAGTACTGTCGGCTCAACATTCCAGTCTTCGTTTGCTTGTGATGGGAATTCGACAAAGTCACGAGACGTTTTTGTCCCCGCCAAACTTGGGTATTTTACGTCAGAGAATAAACCATGAGCAGCGTGACCAAACTCATGAAATAAAGTTGTCACCTCAGAGAAGGTCATCAGTGTTGGTTGGCCTTCTGCAGGTTTGGGGATATTTTGCGCGTTGTAGATGACAGGCTTGGTGCCTTTTAAACCACTTTGACCTACATAGGCACTCATCCATGCACCCCCTCGTTTGCCTTCACGTGCATATGGATCCATGTAAAATAGGCCAATGGCACTGCCATCTTCATTGAATACTTCGAACACCGTGACGTCTTCGTGATATACAGGCAAATCTTTACGCTCTTTAAAGGTGATACCATAGAGTTTATTCATGGCAAAGAACAAGCCATCGTGGATCACTGATTGCATTTCAAAGTAAGGCTTAACTAAAGCTGGGTCTAAGTCGTACTTTTCTTGACGTACTTTTTCTGCATAAAATGCCCAATCCCAAGGTTGTAGAGCAAACGTTTCACCTGATTTATTGATTACCTGTTGAATTTGCTCCGCTTCCGCTTCGGCTTTAGCAACTGCCTTTGGTGCTAAGTCATCTAAAATACCGTATACATTTTCTGGCGTTTTCGCCATTCGCATCGTCAATACATAAGAAGCCCAATCTTTGAAACCAAGTAATGCCGCTTTTTCAGCGCGCAATTTGGTTTCCTTGAGAATAATAGGGCCGTTTGTTGCTTGCGCACGATTTGCAGATGTAGTCCAAATTTTTTCACGCAGTTTACGATTTTCAAGGCTTTGTAAAATAGGTTGGCGAGTGGTGTTCACCAGTGTGATCACATAACCTTCTTTACCCGCTTTGTCAGCCGCGGCTGCAAGGCTTGCAATTTCACCGTCAGATAAACCAGCAAGTTCGCTTTTATCTGTGACTAAAATTACATCTTCTTTGAACGATTTTAAGAGATTTTGTGAAAACTCGGTTGAAAGTTTTGCAAGTTCAGCGTTGATTTCACGCATTCTTACTTTGTCTGCTTCGTTTAGTTTAGCGCCCGCGTTGATAAACTTTTTAAAATAAAAATCGACTAAATGTTTGTCTTCAGCACTGAGGTTTTCTGCATTGTCGTAGATAGCTTGCACACGATTGAAGAGCGCTTGGTTTAGATAAATATCGTCGGTATGAGCAGATAAAATTGGCGCCATTTTAGCGTCAATGCGTTGGTACTCGCTGTCAGAAATTAATCCAGATAAGTTAAAAAAGGCATCGGATACGCGATCTAATAGCTCACCTGATAACTCCATTGCAACGAGTGTATTTTCAAATGTTGCAGGCTCTGGGTTATTGGCAATCTTTAAGATTTCAGCTTTTTGCTTGGCAATACCTGCTTCAAATGCAGGTTCGTAGTCGTTTGTTGATATTTTATCAAACTCAGGAGCCATATATTGCAAAGGGCTCGGCTTGAAAAATATAGACTCAGTATTCTTTTTTTGTGTTTCAACAATAGGTTGACTTTGTGTGTTAGCTTGCTCTGGACTACAAGCTGATAATAAAAATACACTAGCAACGGTGGTGGCTATTAGGGTCTTACGCATGATGGCTCCAATAATGTGGATAAATTTTCCATAATCTATCAAATTTTTGATGCCAAATAATAATATTTATCTTTTATTTTTCGTTTTTTAGAAATAATTAGTCGATTTGGTGTGGGTGGCGCTAAAAAAGCCATCAATTAGTGTGATGGCTCGCTAGATAAAAAGTGGTATACGCTGTCCCATATTGATGGATGCTTTAAAGCGTGCCATAAGTTAGTTGTAACCTAAGACAAACTTTTTCTCTGAACCAAAATTTTCTGGCATGGCGTTGCCGAACTCTTTGTTAATTAATGCTAATGAGTGTTCTTGTTCGGCAAGTAAGTTCAAAATGCGGTTGCGATACTCTAGACTTGATTCAAAAAGGTTTAAGTCAACGAGTGGCTGTAATGTTGCAAGTTTTTGTGTAAGTGTCATTTGTGACATTGTGCTCTCCTCATGCTATTAAAAGCTTTCACTATGTATATAGCACTTATGGTCTAAAAGAGTTAATAAATAGCGCTTTTTGCGCATAAAGATCTTAGAATTTACTAAGATTTCATCTATTATGCCGTGTTAAACTTAGTGACAACTGAATCAAACACGACTTTTTACTAGGAATGTTCATTTATGACCCTTGCTGATTTGCAATCTGCATTATCGTTTGTTTTGTTTACATATAACGATGTACAAATCACTGTGCTAAAAGTTATTCAAGTACCTTTGGTGCTGTTTTTAATGTGGTTTGTGGTCACATGGATAGGTCGATTAATTAAAAAAGCACTGTTGGCAAAAAACCTAGGGCCAGACACAGTTCATTTATTCACCCGTATTTACCTTGTTGTTACCATCGCAGTGCTTGTGTTTACTTCACTTGAGGTACTGAATATTCCGTTAACGGCATTTGCATTTGTCTCTGGTGCGATAGCCATTGGCGTCGGTTTTGGTGCACAAAATATCATTAACAACTTTATTAGTGGCTGGATACTCATGTGGGAACGCCCGATTAGAATCGGTGACTTCTTAGAAGTGGGTGATGCAAAAGGCGTGGTTGAGACAATTAATACCCGTTCAACTCGTATTCGTCGCAATGATGGCGTGCATATGTTGGTACCAAATAGTCAATTGCTCGAAAACACAGTCACTAACTGGACGTTGATTGACCGTAATGCGCGTTCATCGGTAAACGTGGGTGTTGCATATGGCTCTGATGTGGTGTTAGTTGAAAGGCTGATTAAGCAAGTGCTAGATGAGCATCCTGCTATTTTAAAAAAACCAGCCTCGTCAGTATTGTTCGATGACTTTGCTGACAGTTCACTCACGTTTAGTGCAATATTTTGGGTGTGTGCTGAGTCTGAAGCGCCGCTTCGTCAGGTACGCAGTGAATTACGCTTTAGCATTTATAAAATTTTTGCTGAGCATAATGTAACGATAGCTTTCCCACAGCGCGATATTCATATTGATGGGCAGATAGCCTTGAAAAGAACACATTCAAAATAACAATAAGAAAAGCGGCATTTGCCGCTTTTTTTACGTTGCCTCATGCAGTTTTTTAAGTTTAAACGACAGAAGCACCATGATGAGTCCAAACACAATCGCATAGCTTGCAACGAGCCATAGTAATGTAATGATACCGGCACCCGGATTAAACATAAGGTAGCCACCAAAAACAATTGAGATAACCCCACTGCCAATCAAAAGCCATTCATTGCTTATTTCTTTACGTAGCTTACTTGCAATGACAATTTCAATGACACCAATAGCGATAGCCCAAGCTGCAATAAAATAAAGCATTAGAATCGCAGTGACATTGGGGGCAAATAAGGTCACTAAAGCTGCTGCAATAGAAATTAGACCGCCTATGAGGAGCATCCACCATAGCGGGTTATCTTTTTTAGAAGCAAACGCTAACCAGGCTCTAATCGAGCCATCAACAAAAAAGTATGCAGCAAAAATAAACATCAATACGGCGAGGGATGCTTCAGGCGCAAGCCAGCCGCATAAACCAAAAATAATAGCGATAACACCGTGAATGAATAAGGAGGACCAATGTGGAACCAGCGAATTTGAAATGTGCATGATAATTTTCCTTTGCTTAAGTCTCTCTATAACTAACATTTCAGATACAGCTTGCAAAGAAATTTAATTATTTTTTGTACAGTTAATGAAAGCATGCTCTAATTTAAAAAGATAAATTTTTCTATGGTTTAAAGTTTTTCGGACAAGGAAAGAAGTGTGAAGAGTATAGCTAAGAAGTTTACGCTAGAGCTAGTTGGGTTATTACTGTGTTGCATGGTACTGTTTTCGCAGCCTGTGACTGCAACGACAACTCCCGAAGTGACCGTTAAGTCGCTTATCGATAAAGACAATAAAGAAGAGCACACCGAAACAAAACCCGAGAACCAAACTCAACAAGCCGTTACCTCACAACCTGATCCTAAGTTAGTTGAACCGACTGATGAATTACCGTTCGATGCCTTTTCTCGGATGACCCCGCGAAGTTCAATGCAAGGTTATTTAAAAGCAACCCGTGCTCGTGACTTTGAACGTGCCAGTTTTTACCTCGATTATCGTAATCTGCCGAAAGATGTTGAAGCTATTGGTAAGGCACAACTTGCCGAAAACTTATCTGTGGTCCTCGACCGAACCTTATGGGTTGATGTTGATAGCTTAAGTAATAAGCCAAAAGGAAAGCAAAAAGAAAGTGTACCGAGTTATCGTGACTTAGTGGGTGAGATCACGACATCACAGGGCAAGGTGCAAATTTTATTGCAAATCGTGCCAGATGAAAAAACAGGCAACCGTATTTGGAAAATTTCAAATGCAACGGTAAGTCAAATCCCCTTACTGACGAAAGAGTATGGATATAATCGAGTGGGTGAATGGTTATATAAGCGCTTGCCTGATGTCGAATTTTTAGGGGTAATGCTCTGGCAGTGGATTTATTTTGCATTCACATTTTTGTTATTTTTAGTGGTTGCAGTCATTTTAACGCGCATAGTGACCTTTGTGCTTGCGCATTTAAAGGTCCCAGTCGAAAAAGATGTAGTACGGTTTATTAACGGGCCTGTTTGTTTATTACTGGCCGTATTAATGTCGCGATCGTTAAGTGATCAATCTAATGTGACCATTGCCGTACTGGCTCTATTTCATGGCGCAACGGTGTTATTAATAGCTTGGGCATGGGTATGCTTAAGAGCGGTTGATATCGCCAAGCATAGGCTAAGTAATCGCTTCATTATGCAAGATAAACCACAGGGAGTGTTCTTATTACGTCCTGTAAGCAATGTACTTAAAACCAGCATCGTCATTATTGTGCTGTTTATGTGGTTTGAGAATTTGGGGTTTAATGCGACGACGTTATTGGCTGGTTTAGGAATAGGTGGCTTAGCAATTGCGCTTGCAGCACAAAAAACGGTCGAAAATATTATAGGCGCAATTACCTTATATATCTCGGCACCGGTCAAAATTGGTAGCTTATGTAAATTTGGCAGCCACCTTGGAACAATTGAAGAGATAGGGCTTAGAGCCACGCGTATTCGTACATTAGACCGCTCTGTTATCTATGTGGCCAATGCTAAATTTGTTGATATGCAACTGGAAAATATTTCTGAGCGAGAGCGTATTTCGTATCGGCCAAAGCTGATGCTTAGTGCAAACACACCCAAGCAGAACTTAGAAAGCTTCATGCAGGCAGTGAGAGAGTTATTAGAGAAACATCAACACATAGCGTTTGAGCCATGTCGAGTACGCTTTAAAGGCTTTACACCTTGGGCTTTGCAAGTTGATGTACTAAGCTACGTAGAGACTGTTGATTTTGCATTTTATATGGAAGTAATTGAGGAGTTGAACTTGGCTATTTTGGGGTTGTTGAACGAGCATCATTGTGAGCTTGCTAACCCAGAATTTGCGCGAGTAACCGATTAGTGGACAATGAACGCTTAAATGACAGTCGTTATCATTTGCGCATAATGTATACACATTCTTGCATTTAATTGAACAGGACATATGTCCGCTAAAATAAAAAATATTTGCATAAAATCCTCTAAATGTGTCGATGTTGTCGCTAACTGTTGTAAAAAACTTGTTTATTTATCATTTTTAATGCAGTAAAAGTGTCATAAAGTGTTATAATTGTCAGCGTTCGTTCAGCCTCTTTACCTCGTTTTGCACTCTCGATTAAGAGGTCCGCGCAGCTTATTACAAGGCGCGAAAAATTGGCCGAACCCGTCAAATGAATTGACGCAACATCATCACCGTTGAATAAGAGTGCATTAAAAAGGTTAAAACCCGACATGAAAGCAATGAAAAGATCTACGTTAGCAACCCTAATTAATGCGACGTTGTTCTCTGCAGTAGCAGGTACTTCATTTTCAACTCTTGCTGCAGACGAAACACCTGCAGTAAAAAGCAACCAATTAGAAGTCATTCAAATCACCGCGCGTAAGCGTGTAGAGAATGCACAGGAAGTGCCTGTTGCAGTATCTGCACTGCAAGGTGACAACTTAGATGCTTATAGCTCAGCAGGTATGGATATTCGCTTTATGAATGCGAAAATTCCAAGCTTATCAATCGAATCTTCGTTTGGTCGTTCTTTCCCACGCTTTTATGTTCGTGGTCTAGGTAACACTGACTTTGACCTAAACGCTTCTCAACCAGTATCACTTGTTGTTGATGAAGTTGTTCAAGAAAACGCAATCTTAAAAGGTTTCCCTGTATTTGACGTGGCTCGTGTAGAAGTATTACGTGGCCCACAAGGTACGCTGTTCGGTCGCAACACGCCAGCGGGTCTTGTTAAATTTGATACCGTTAAACCAACTCAAGAATTTGAAGGTTATGGCTCAGTTTCTTACGGTAGCCGTGGCGCAGTTGATTTTGAAGGTGCTGTTGGCGGTGGCCTAACAGATCGTCTATCAACACGTGTTTCTGTACTCTGGCAAGAAAAAGACGATTACATTGATAATCGTGCGCCAGGTTTTGAGCAAAATGATGTACTTGGTGGCTACACTGAAAAAGCAGCCCGTGTACAGTTCTTGTATGAAGGTAATGATTTCACCGGTTTATTCAACTACCATGTTCGTGATATGGATGGTAAACCAATCGCATTCCGTGGTAACGCAATTAAAGCAGGTACTAACGATTTAGTTGATGGCTTTGAGCACGATGTTGTTTACCATGATGCGGCTTCTCGTGCGACTCAACAAGTTGAGTCACAAGGTGCGAGTTTAAAGCTTGAGTGGGACATTAATGATTTAACACTTACGTCAATTTCTGCATGGGAAAGTGCTGAAATCTATTCACGTGCTGACATCGACGGTGGTTACGGTGCAAGCTATTTACCAGATATGGGCCCAGGTTTTATTCCGTTCTACTCTGAAAGTGCTGACGGCATTCCAGACCAAGACCAATATACGCAAGAGCTTCGTTTATCGAGCAACTATGCGGGTGATGTAAACTTTCAAGTGGGTGTTTTCTACTTTGACGAAGCGTTAACAATCGAAAACTTTAGCTATGATACCTATGGTGCTACACCTGGTGAGTTAAACGGTTATGTTATTCAGCAGCAAGACACTAAAGCATGGGCGGTATTTGGTTCATTAGATTACACAATCACTGATGACTTAAAAGTGACAGCGGGTCTTCGTTACTCAGATGACGAAAAAGAATTCTCAGCAAACCGTACTTTAAGCCCTGCTGGTGGTGGTGCATTATTCCTTACACAGAACCCAAGCGATGACCACGTAAGCTGGGATTTGTCTGCTAACTACAAGATTAACGATGACGTTAACTGGTATGCGCGTGTTGCAAATAGTTTCCGTGCTCCTAGTATCCAGGGTCGTATCTTATTCGGTGATGAAGTTACGGTTGCAGAGTCTGAAACGGTGACATCATTCGAAACAGGTATCAAGTCAGATGTACTTGACGGCCAAGGTCGTGTTAACGCAACTGTGTTCTATTACACGATGGATGACCAACAGTTAACTGCTGTGGGCGGTGGTGCGAACTTCAACCGCTTGCTAAATGCAGATAAAACAACTGGCTATGGTTTTGAATTAGATACTGAGTGGGTATTAACTGACAACCTAAATGCAACCTTTAACTTAAGCTACAACAATACAGAGCTTAAAGATAAAGACTTATCGGTAGCAGTATGTGCGCAGTGTACAGTAACAAACTCACTAAACAGCGCAGGTCAAGCTATCCTCGATGGTAACAGCTTACCACACGCGCCAGAGTGGATCTCTAACGTAACATTACGTTATAGCCGCGAAGTTGCTGATGGTGAGTTCTTTACGTATGCTGACGTGTCTTACCGTAGCGAAATCAACTACTTCTTATATGAGTCAGTTGAGTTTGAAGGCAAGCCATTAACAGAAGTGGGTTTACGTGCTGGTTATGCTTGGGCGCAAGGCGATAACGAATATGAAGTATCTGCATTCGTTCGTAACATGTTCGACGAGCAACAATCAATCGGTGCTATCGACTTCAATAACAACACAGCAATGGTTAACGAAGAGCGTTATATTGGTGCTGAGTTTAAAGTAAGCTTCTTCTAAGCTTCAACGTTACGTTTTTAAAACCCGCTTTATAGCGGGTTTTTTCGTTTATAAACCTTCTTGTTACTGATAAAGTACGGGTTATAACTTAATTTATAAGAGAACTATCATGGCTGGATTTTGGAATTACCGTGTCATTTTTTGTGAAGCGACTAAAGATGAGGCTGCACAATATCAAATTCACGAAGTTGAATATAATCTCAATGGCAAAGTGACCAATTGGTCTGAAACAGGTGCCGCACCGTTTGGTCATACTGTTGAAGAACTAGAAGCCGATGCAGACCGTTTAAAAACCGCTTTTTCAAAACCTATATTGAAAGTGGTTAGAAAGCAGCGTGGCTATGAGTTGGTTGATGTTGAAACGGGTGAAGAAGCTTTTGCAGAGCCACCTGCTGGTTTAACTGAGTAACATATTATATTTATCGAAGGTGCCAAATGGCACCTTTTATCTTTTAGACTGTAAAAGGAATGAGGATGACTTTAAAAGCAGTATTGTTTGATATGGATGGCACACTTGTCGACTCTGAAAGTGTGCATTTTAATATCTGGAATGACATTTTAGCGCCGTTTGGCGTTCACTATGATGAAGCCACTTTTTGCCAGCGATTTTCGGGCAGGCCAACCCTTGAGGCAGCGAAAGAAGTGGTTGAAAACTATCAATTAACTATTTCGCCTCAGGCGCTTACAGACGCGAAATACACTGCATTTGGTCATTTTGTGAGTGCAAACTTACCGGCTTTAATGCCACACGCAAAAGACGTGCTTGAGCAAGTTAAAGAAAGTGGTTTAAAAATGGCCTTAGTAACAGGAAGTGCTAAAGATGAAGCGTATCCGATTTTAAAGGGATATGGCATATTTGATTGGTTTGATTGTATTGTCACGAAAGACGATGTTAAAAACCCTAAACCTGCAGGTGAACCCTATCAACTCGCCCTTAAAAGCCTGAATATTAATGCCGATGAGGCTATCGCTGTTGAAGATACATTTACCGGTGTTACAGCAGCAAATAACGCTGATGTTAGTGTGTTTGCAGTGCCTAATCACTTTACCGTTGAACACGATTTTTCAAAAGCAGCCGCGGTTATGGCAAATCTTCAAGAAGTTTTCAAATGGGTACAAACTAAACTATAGTAAAGGAAAACGTGACTACTCGATTATGGTCACGTTGTTATTAATTACTGCAAGGAAGCAATTATGATTACCTTTATTAAAAAGCACCTGTCTGTGTTTTTACTCGTTATCAGTTTTTCATCCACCGCAGCAGTCACCCCAGATGTTCTCCTTGCTAATGTTTATGATGCAGACAAGGTAAATATTAATGATTACTTAGTGAGCGAAAAGTATGACGGTATAAGAGCCATTTGGACAGGAAGTAAACTTGTCACTCGTAATGGTCACCTCATCCATGCACCCGTTTGGTTTACAGCCCCATTGCCTGATGTTTGGCTCGATGGTGAGTTGTGGACGAAACGCCAAGATTTTGCCAACCTTAGCGGGATTGTTCGCACACATCAACCGAACGATAGTGAGTGGCACACAGTAAGTTATCAGGTATTTGATATGCCTGATGCTACGTTGCCATTTAGTCAGCGGTATCAGAATTACGCAGGCTTAGTAACGCTAATTAACGCAGAGCATATCAGAGCAGTCAAACAAAGACGGTTTACCGATAACCATCAGCTAAGCTTATTTATGGATGAGCTTGTTGCGAAGGGCGCTGAAGGCGTAATGTTGCACCTTGCTTTAGCTACACATAAAGCGGGTCGCAGTGATGCTTTGTTAAAGCTTAAGCCTTATCTTGATGCAGAAGCGGTCGTGGTTGCTCACTTTCCAGGCAAAGGTAAGTATAAAAATATGTTAGGTGCACTTAAGGTGCGCAATGCCGAGGGTGTTGAATTTAAAATAGGTTCGGGGTTTTCTGATAAGCAACGGCAATTTCCTCCTGCGATAGGTAGCACCATTACTTATAAATATCATGGATTTACTAAAAATGGTTTGCCACGTTTCGCGAGCTTTTTACATGAGCGAGTACCGCTGTAACGTTTAAGCATTCAAAAATGGCCGCGACTATGGTAAATTTCGCGGCCTTTTTGTTGATGTATAGGTGATAGAATGTTTGCAGGCTTTGATTACGGAAGCTCTAATTGTGCAATAGGTGTGATGAATAATGAGCAGCAAGTATCATTGGTGCCGCTTGAGCAGGGCAAACACTATTTACCATCAACGTTATATACCCACCATAGTGCACTTGTTGTTGATTTTGTTGCGAAACATTTGACAGGGAGCGATCAAGAAGCTGAATTTAAGGCACAGCGCCAAGCGCTACTCAATACCATACCTCGTGTGAAGTCTGATTTAGATATTCAAACCGGCGATGAAACCTTATTTATTGGTCGTGAAGCAATTAGCGAGTATGTTCAATTTCCAGAAGAAGGTTATTTTGTTAAATCACCCAAGTCATTTTTTGGCGCAGTCGGCTTAAAGCAAGGTCAAATTAACTTTTTTGAAGACATAGCCACAGCGATGATCTTAAAAATTAAGCAACGTGCAGAGCAGTCTTTACAGCAAAACTTAACTGAAACAGTGATTGGTCGGCCTGTAAACTTTCAGTCAGTGGGCGGGGAAGAGTCAAACCAACAGGCACTGGGAATTTTAGAACGAGCAGCAAAACGTGCAGGTTTTAAAGAGGTATCATTTTTATATGAGCCACTGGCGGCGGGGATTGATTATGAAACGTCGCTACAGGCTGATAAAAAAGTACTGGTAGTTGATATTGGTGGGGGCACCAGTGATTGCTCATTTGTGCAGATGGGCCCAGGCTTTCGTCAAAATCAATGTCGCGACAATGACTTTTTAGCACACAGTGGTAAACGAGTAGGGGGCAATGACTTAGACATCGCCCTGAGCTTTCATGGCTTAATGCCATTATTAGGCTTAGGCACTGAGTTTAAGTCGGGCTTACCTTTACCAAATCAGCCATTTTGGCAAGCGTGCAAAATTAATGATGTGAACCTGCAAAGCCAATTTTATAGTGACGCTCATCATCGAGAACTTCTTACGCAATTGCGCGAAGTGCAGCAACCTGATTTATTTAAGCGCTTAATTCATTTACAGCAAAATAAGCAAGGTCACCAGTTGGTCCAGCAAGGTGAGGCTGCAAAAATAGCACTTTCATCAACAGACACATTCAATACTGATTTGAGCTTTTTAGATTCAGAGTTGAGTCAATGTTTAACGCTCAATGATTTAGCTTTAGCGGTAGAAGATTCAATAAACCAAATTGTGGCACTGGCTAAACAGGCGATACAAGAGGCCGGCACTTCACCCGACGTAATTTATTTAACGGGAGGCAGTGCCCAGTCGCCATTAATTAAAGCAGCCTTAAAAACACATCTGGGAAATATTGATATGCTCAATGGTGACCATTTTGGCAGCGTAACAGCCGGATTAACTAAATGGGCACATACGCTTTATCGCTAAATGTGCTCATTGATAAAAATTACAATGCTACTTGGCGCGTAGCTAAGTACTTCTCGTAATCAGGTAGCGTACGATTGAGCTCACTTTCCATCATTGGTGAGCTTAATAGCATATCTGCACTGACTTCATTACACGCTACAGGTATGTTCCACACTGCAGCTAAACGCAGTAACGCCTTTACATCGGGGTCGTGAGGTTGAGAAGCCAGTGGATCCCAGAAAAATACCAGCATATGCACTTCGTGTTCAGCGATTTTAGCCCCTAGTTGCTGATCTCCACCCATTGGGCCACTTAACAGCTTAATAACCTCAAGACCTGTTGTACGCTCTATTAAATGGCCTGTTGTACCTGTGCCATATAAGGTGTGTTTACTTAATATCGCTTTGTGTTTTTCACACCATGCTTTCAGTGCTGCTTTTTTACCATCATGGGCAACAAGGGCAATATTTTTTTTGGCGGGTAAGGCTTGTTGTTTTTGTTCCATAAGTGCTCTTATATTAGAAGGTTAATTGCCAGTGCAATAAAGACCAGTCCTGTGATTCTATCAATCCAAAGTTGGGTTTGCGGGTGATCACGAAAGTAACTGGCTATCTTATCGCCGAAATAAATATACGTGCAGTCGATAGGAAAAGCAAAAAGAGGATAGAGTAATCCAAAAAATGCTAACTGAAATGTGGTTGACGATAAGCTTGGGTCGACAAACTGCGGTATAAAAGCAATAAAAAACAACGCAACTTTTGGGTTAAGCACTTCGGTCATCATGGCTTGAAACATGACATTCTGCTTTTTACTGGTGCTTACATGGGGCTTATCTTCGCATTGTGGATTAGGCTGACTAACCGTTGCTTTTAACGTCGTTAATCCTAAATAACACAGGTAGGCAGCACCTAAATATTGAACAGTGGTATAAGCAACTGTAGAGGCTTTTAAAATAGCGGTTAAACCTATAACAGCAAAAAAGGTATGCACAACCCCGCCTAACGCAAAACCAAATGCGCTTTGCAAGCCTGCCGCTCTTCCATTAGCAAAGGTTTGTGCCATTAAAAAAGCGTTAGAAGGACCGGGGGCAATAGCGATTAAAAAACTGGCGCCTAAAAACGACAGTAAAAACTCAGGATTGATCATTGGCACAGGTGAATAAAGCTAGGTGCTTGATGTTAACAAGTTTTCAAGAAAAGAAAAAGCGGGCAATGTTGCCCGCTCATCGAGGTTGGGGAAAGTATTAGAACGCGACTGTGCTATTGTTTGAGCAAACAGTTGTGCTTTGTGCTTCACATACTTGATAAGTGTAAGAACCGCCGCCTTTCGCTGTAATTGTGTCTGTGTAACTGTTGTTATTTGCTACAGACGTTACTTTGCTGCCGTTACGGTAAATATCTACATTACTGGTTGCTGCGCCATTCCAGCTAAGATCAACATACGCAACACCTTTTGATTTATAACCTGATGTTGATAAGCTAATTTCGTCACCACCCGGTGTCGTACCGCCACCGTTATTACCACCCGCACAGCCATTAGCTGTTAGGTAGGCATCAGCCGCAGCCGCTTTAACAATACCGTGGCCGAAGTAAACGTCGTGACCCGCAGCGCCTTGGTCTTCGGCTGTTGCTTTAAGTGCAGCACGGATTTCAGTACCAGTACATTGTGGATGATTTGACCAAACCAGCGCTGCCACACCTGAAACTGCAGGGGTTGCCATTGAAGTGCCGCTCATGTAGCCGTAATCGCTAGTACCAATGTTAATGCTAATGTTCGTGCTTGCAAGTAAAGCTGCACGGTCTTCAAGTGCTGCGCCTACGGCTGGAATGCTTGTGTTGTTTGTATCGCCTAACGTACCGTATAACATACCCGCTTCGTTATTGATGATAACTGCACCAATACCGCCAGAGTTTTCACAGTTTGCCACTTTGTCGTAGAACGAAATGACACCACGGTCAATCATACATACTTTGCCTGATGCTGCTGTATCAACGCTTTCTGCTGTGCCCATATAATAAGCCGTGCCCGCAGCATTTCCTGAGTTTTCCATTGCAGACGTAGCATAGCCGGTATTATCCGCGGTTAAGCTTGCAGCCGTTGCCATGCCAGCAGGGTATGTAGATAAGGTATCAACACCACCCGCAGTAACTTCTACACAGATTGTTTCGTCAGTCGTTACATTTTTACCACGGCCCGACGTACAGCTTGGGAATTGTGAGAAATCAGCAATTTGATTGTTTGCATCGTTAGCACCTACCATCATTACTGATGGGTAACCAGCAGGGTATGAACGAACACTGTTTCCATCATTACCCGCTGCTGCTACAACAAGGCCGCCAGCGTTTGTGAAGTTTGCGAATGCATTTGATTCTGTGCTGTTTGAGCCACCACCGCCTAGGCTCATGCTGATAATATTAGCGCCTGCTTGAGAACATAAATCAGCTGCATGAGCTAGATCAGACGAGTAACCCCATCCCTCAGCGTTAAATACTTTGATGATGTGCATAGCAACACCCGGAGCCATACCAACAACACCTAGGTTGTTGTCAGCAGCACCAATAGTGCCTGCTACGTGAGTACCGTGAGGACCGCCGTTGTCAAACCAGTTGCCTGTGCCACTATCGTTATCACCTGTGATATTACCCCACACAAAATCAGGGTTTGATGCATCAAGGCCTGAGTCAATGACACACACTTTCATACCGGCATTGGCATCAAAAGTTACTTGATCAGCTTGTGACTGATAAACTGCATAGGGAGTTAACTGTTGCTGCATTGCATTGCCAGCATCATCATTGTATACCGCCATGGGTACACGTTTATGATCTTCTTCAATGAGTTTAATATGTGGGTTATTAAGTAAGCCTTTAACGCTTGCTAAATCGTGACCAGTAAATTGTGCTGCAATAAAGCCATTACCATCAACTTTGATATCACCACCCAGTTTTTTAGCAAGGGCTTTCACCACGCCTTTTTTATTGTTGTCTACTTGGATGATATAACGGTCGTTCGCTGCGTGTGCAGTTCCTGCTGCACACAGACCACTGATGATTAACGCTAAAGCTAATTTATTCTTTTTCATATTTCGTATCCCAAACGTGTTATTGAGTTAACTAAATGTTAATTTGGTTAAACAATAATTTAATAAAACCGTGGGTACAAGTAAAATTATCCATAAAAACGGAACAAAAAATTCTAGAAACAGGTCTTTTATAACCTAATGTTATATTGAGAAGTCTAAACGGGTAAATAGAATATAACTATTCTCATTTACCCGTATTTGGTAACGAATGTGAACTAAACTCTATGACAAGTGTTTATGTTTTAAGAGTAAATAAGCAAAGGGTATAAGCATTAAGAAGTGCACACCGATTAAAACGGGCGTAGCTAAGTTTAAATACTGTGTTATAAACACCAGTAAACTTGCGCCACTCATTTGCATTAAACCAATAAGTGCAGATGCAGTCCCCGCTTGTTTTGGGTATAAGCTTAACGCTCTACCGGCTGATGACCCTAAAGTTAATGCAAAGCCAAATGCAGCTATAAACATGGGGAACATGAGGGCAATAGCGCTACGCTGCTGGCTTAAAATGAGCATTAAACCGCCAGAGAGCACTAATAACATAAGGCCAATTTTTAATGCGCGTTTAGGTTGTCGCTTTATATACAAAGGCATTATGAAACTAGCTAGAATGCTAAGCACGGCGTTACAGGTAAACCAAAAAGTAAAATCGCTGACGCTACCGCCTAATTCAGTAATAAGCCAGCCGGGTGCTAAGGTTACAAACACCAAAATTGCTGACATAGTCACTAAACAAATTAAGCTATGAAATAAAAACAGAGGGGTGCTGATTATGGGAATAAAGCGCCGTAAATCAAGAATGTGACCACTGTATACACTGTCGGCAGGGCGTGTTTCTTTATAAAGTATTAGCGTAATAAGTAAGCCTGCGAGGGCAAAGGCAGCCATAAATAAAAAGTTCATACGCCAGCCAAATTGCACCGTTAACCATGCACCTAAAATAGGGGCGAGGGCAGGGATAAAACACACGATACCATTGAGGTAAGTAATTATCTGACCGCTGCGCTCACTGCCAAATCTGTCTCTAACTATGGCAAATGCCACGACAAAGGTTGCACAGGCGCCCAAGCCTTGCAGTGCTCTTGCGATCATAAGACTGGTAAAGTCAGGAGATAGGTAAGCGCCATACGCAGCCAAACCATATAAAGTTACTCCTGCAATGGCGACAGGTTTACGGCCAAACTTATCTGCTAAAGGACCTGCGATTAACTGCCCAAGTCCTACGGTCAGCATAAAAATTGCGACGGTTTGTTGTACTTGTTTCTCCGATGCATGAAACTGGTCTGCAATAGTTGGAAAAGCCGGTAAATAAATATCAATAGCTAACGGGCTAAAGATAACCAGAAGGCCTAAGATGAATAGTAAACTGGGGTTTTTGTGCTGGCGTGACTGCATTCGCTCTCCTTAAAACGGTATTTTATGTGCCCCTTAAAGAAAAGAAAAGCGTTGATGCGGGTTATTGTGTGATACATACGTTGTCATTATGTTTGCGCGAGTAATGGTTACTTTAAATTTTCATTTCGCTATCTGGTCTGATGTGTTAGTTTTTATTTCTAATAAAAAAATTGGATAGATGTCGTGAGCTCACAATCGAATCTGTTAAAAATTTGGTCGAAGTGCCAGTCTTTGCCAAAAGGAAAATGGCTTTTTAGTAAAGCCGTGTGTTTTAAAGCGCCTTACTTTGCTTCAATAAAGCCTGTCGTCAATGAATTGAAATTGGGCTATTGCAGTGCAACGGTTAAAAATCGCCGTGCGATACATAATCATATTGGTACGATACATGCCATTGCTCAGTGTAATATTGCTGAATTATGTGCAGGGCTAATGGTTGATGCCACCGTACCTGCTAAAACGCACCGTTGGATCCCAAAAAGTATGACGGTTAATTATTTAGCAAAAGTGGATAGTGATATGCGCGCAGTGGCTGAGATAGATTTCCCTCGGCAATGGCTAGATAAAGAAGATTTAGTTGTACCCGTTAAGGTGTATAACAGCCGCGATGAATTGGTATTCACCGCAGACATTACAATGTATATAACGGCTAAAAAGCGTTAAGACTTGTCAGCGGCTTGTTTATTAACAAATGACAAGTCGTTGTCATCATCGACTAGCAGCGAGGATGTACTTTCTTCGCTCGCTTCAGGTTTAATAGGGGCAACGTTGTCTTCTTCGTGTCGATGTTTTAGGCTGCCTTCTATCATTGCACCTGCTTCAATGCTTAAAGTGTCGTGAAAGACATCACCATGCACTTCGGCACTACTTTCAATCATCACTTTGTTTGCAATCAACGAACCAATAATTTTACCTTTAACGACCACGCTATCAGCTTCGATCATGCCTTCAATCATACCGGTTAGGCCAATCACTAAATGCTTTACACGCAAATCACCTTCAATTCGACCATCAAGTTGAACTTCACCTTGGCTGGTGAGTGAGCCCGTCAAACGCATATCTTCTGCAATGATAGAGGGAGTGTGGTTGGTTCTTTTTAAAGATGAGCTACTGCTGGTTGCTGCTTGTTTTTTCTTACCGAACACGAGAAAGCGCCTTTGTTATTTTAACTGGATTGACATGTTTACCATTCACTAAAACTTCGTAATGTAGGTGCGTGCTGGTGCTTCGACCAGTGCTACCCATTAAACCAATTACATCGTCTTTAGTGACTGTTTGGCCTTTTTTCACCTTAATTTTATTTAAGTGACCAAAGCGTGTTACGAAGCCATTTTTATGTTGTAGCTCGATAAAATTACCATAGCCGCCATTGCGACCTGCGCGAAGTACGGTGCCATCCGCAGGCGCAAAAATTTCTGTTTTGTGCCAACCTGCCAGGTCTACTCCTTTATGAAAAGCGCGACGGCCATTCATTGGATCTTTACGTAAACCGTAACTGCTTGAAATATAGTAATCGGCTGCAGGCAGTGTTTGCGGTAGTTCACTTAATAAATTTTCTAAATTGTTTAATGCCAAGAGTTTGTCTGCAATGGCCAAAAATTGACTGGGTATTTTAGACTCATCAAATAAGTCTAACGGACCCCCTTGTGCTGTGTCGGTATCTTCAGCTACAGAACTGCGAGCAAGAGCGCTGTCTAATCCTGCCCCTTCAAGCATTGCGATAATCTCTTCGTGGCGTTGCTTAATTTGCTGTTCTAAAAAATTGAAGGTGTAGTCATAGCTCTTATTAAGGCGTGTAATGCGCATTGAGGCGCTTTCGTATTGTTTTGCCTGTGCAGGTAGTTGCTCGTCTTCTAATGGGGCATGAAACTCGTCTGCGTTCTCTTGAATCGGCAGTAGGATAGGTTCAGCCTCATTATTTAATGCTGGTTTGTTCATTGACTCAGGTAAAGACTCAATCATGCTTTGCAGTAAAGCTTGTTTTTGCTCTAACACCGCCAATTGTTCAAGTTGTTTTGTGTAAATGGCTTGCTGTTGTTGGTATTGCTTTTGCCATTCTTGTTGTTTGCTAAGCTGGGTTTGCTCTATTTGAGACATTTTGTCAGCTTGTGAAATGATTTGTAATGTTGACACGCTCAACCAAACAAGAGCGGTTAAAACGACGAGTAAAGTCGTTAATTGTACCCAAGGTGCTAATATAAGGTGTTTTACTTCGCCGTTTTGACGGATCAGCAGCTGTCGAGCTGGAAAAAACGTGCGATAAAAAGACTTAAGTTTAACTAACATGGCGTACATAAATCGGCTAATAACCGAGCTAAGATAGCAATCTGAACTAAAAAAGCTAGCAAAAAATTGTAACTCAGTTAAAAAAAGTACAAAAAAAAGGGCAAAAAATGCCCTTAGTTTATGAAAATAGATAAGTATTTCTATTTAGCAGGTAATACGGTGCCTTCAACTCTGCCGAAGCCAATACGTGCAAAACCTTCTTTTTCACACCAGCCACGCATAATAACGTTGTCACCATCTTCTAAGAAAGTACGTTGTTCACCGTTCTCAAGTGTGATTTTTTCTTTACCACCACGTGAAAGCTCTAATAAAGAACCCGCTTCTTCGTGCTCTGGGCCAGATTGCGTACCCGAACCAAGCATGTCACCAGGTTGGAAGTTACAGCCGTTTACCGTGTGGTGTGTGACCATTTGTGCCACTGTCCAGTATGAGTGCTTGAAGCTTGATTTAGAAACTAGCGTTGGAGCGTGACCTTCTTTACGCATTTTTTCAGTTTCAATTTGCACATCCATCTTAATATCGAATGCACCAAATTCACGGTTGTGCGTCGATTCTAAGTAGTCCATTGGTTGCGGATCATTTTCATCGCGCGTCCACTGTGTTCTATAGGGTGCAAGTGCTTCTGTTGTTACAATCCATGGTGAGACAGTTGATGCAAAGTTTTTCGCAAGGAATGGACCTAAAGGTTGGTATTCCCATGCTTGCAAGTCACGTGCTGACCAGTCATTGAATACACAGAAACCAAATACATGGTTTTCAGCGTTTTCGATGGTAATTGCATCGCCCAGCTCGTTACCTTTACCTAAGTAAATACCGAGCTCTAATTCGTAATCTAGGCGTTTACACGGGCCAAATGAAGGTACTTCAGCGTCAGGTGCTTTTGTTTGACCATTTGGACGGTGGAATGTTTGACCTGATACATCAATCGATGAAGAACGACCATGATAGCCAATGGGTACCCATTTATAGTTAGGCAGTAAAGGATTATCAGGACGGAATAAGCTGCCGACAGCCGTTGCATGGTAGATAGAGGTATAAAAGTCTGTGTAATCACCAATGCGACATGGCAGTGCAAATTCTATATCAGCCTGTGCAATGAGGGCGTCAGTAAGCTGAGCTTGCTCTTTGGCGCCTTCGCGAAGTGCGTTTGATAATGCATGACGCAGTGCAGACCAGTATTGCTGACCTAAACCCATAAACTCATTAAGCGTTGCTTTGCTAGCCGCTGCAACAGCAACCTGTGCATCACCTGAGAAGATACCAAGTTCATTCACTTTCGCTAAATCAATTACTTGATCGCCAATAGCAACGGCACCACGAAACGCTTCGTCTGAGTTTTTACGACGAACTTCTGCGAATGGTAAGTTTTGAATCGGGAAGTCACAGTTCGCTTCGTTTGCTGAACTCACCCAGCTTTTTAAATTAATATCATGGGTTTCGTTAATTAGGCTCATACTCTTTCCTTATTAGTTCGCGCTGATGTGTTAGATAGTGATATGGAGGCAATCTGCGCAATTTAAACAGTTACGTTGAAAACAGAAATCAAAACGACAAAAAGCAGCGTGTTAAACACGCTGCTTTTTTGGTTACGTGTGGTTTAGATTACACCACGACGCTCTTGATCACGTTCAATAGACTCAAACAATGCTTGGAAATTACCTTCACCAAAACCACCGTCGTCTACACGTTGGATCATCTCAATAAAGATAGGACCAAAAAGGTTCTTCGAGAAGATTTGTAACAAGTAGCAGTTTTCGCTCTGGCTATCGACAAGAATTTGGTGCTCACGGATTTTTTCTTTGTCTTCTTTAACCCAAGGTACACGGTCAAAAATGGTGTCGTAGTACTCAGGGATGATATCTAGCGTTGCAATTGTTGATTGGTCTAGCTTATCAAGTGAACCTACTAGGTCATTCGTTAGGAATGCTAAGTGTTGTACACCCGGACCATTGTACTCATTTAGATACTCATCGATTTGGTTGTTGTTGTTATCTTTACCTTCGTTGATTGGAATAGAGAAGGTTCCGCACGGTGATTTAAGTGCATAAGATAATAACGCTGTTTTTTGACCTTTAATGTCGAAATAGCGAACTTCAGTAAAACCAAATACATTTTTATAGAAGTTAGCCCATGTTTCCATGGTGCCTTTGTAGACGTTATTTGTTAAATGGTCGATACGAAGGAAGCCCTTGTCTTCAACAACGTTTTGCTCTTCTAAGTCTTCGAAATCAGACTCATAGATTGAACCTTTGTCACCAAATTGTTCGATGAAGTAGATTAAGCTGTCACCAATACCGTAAATTGCAGGGTAAGGTAAGTCTTTGTGTGCTGAATCAGTGGCAGGTTTTGCGCCACGTTCAACCGCTACTTCAAATGCTTTTTGAGCATTCTCTACACGCCAACCCATTGAACAGATTGCTGGGCCGTGGCTTTTAGCAAATTCGGCCGAGAAACCTTCACGCTCATTGTTTAGTAAGAAATGAATGTCGTGCTGGTTATAGTAAACAATGTCTTTACCTTTGAATTTTTTGAGTTTCGAGAAACCAAAATCAGTAAATACTTTGTCCATGTAATCTGCATCAGGTGTTGCGTATTCAGTGAATTCAATGCCCACTAAACCTAACGGATTATTTACTTCGCTCATTGTCATTACTCCCGCAATTATAAGCACTGCGCTAAAAAAGTTATTGTTGTGTAATGAGCGGATGATTAACCAGAAAACCGATAAGGGGAAGATCTGAGGCTTATTTAGCGACGGTGTGTTTTGTAAATTAAATGGGACAATGATTTTAATTTCAACAATCACCCTAGGCTTAAGCAAATAGAAAGGCTTAATAGGACGCATGATGCACACTGTTTTTTGTTATTAAGCTTTTGAATTTAAATGCTTTAAATGCTTCTTTTAAAGGAGTTAAAAAGGCCAATATTGGCCTTTTTATTTAGCTTGTGTGTATTAATTAGTTTACACTTTGGCGTTGTTTGTTAAAAAACTTACTGCGTTGCTGTAACCACGGATTATTCATTATTTGTGGTGCCGTTTGGTAATGACGTTCAACAACGTGATTTAAGATGCGTGTTGAACGGACATAATTCAATTGTTGTTTTGCTGCGCCTAAGGTGGCTATTTCATTGTCTGTCATGGCTCGGCCTGCAAACAGCAGCGCATTTAAATACCCAGGCTCCGTTTCATAGTCATTATCGGTCAGCAGTAAGGTTGCTTTATCAATCGCCCAGCGCTGGTTTATTTCGCCTTCGTCTTTCACACCGATAAGCTTACCATCTAGGTAAATTTTTAGTGCTCCGTTAGTCGGCGCTGCATAGAATACAAAAGCAAGGCGATGCCACTCACCAGCGTTTAGGTTACCAAAGTAACCACTCTCAGTTGTAGCAATACCTATCGCGTTAGCTTTATTCGTATATAAGTCGGCATCGCTTATATTGGTGATATCGGTTTGTAACAGAGCGCGCCATTGTTGACTGCTTTGTTCAGGCCACAGTAAATCCATGACGAGTGTGTAATCGGCAATCAATCCGTCATTGGTAAAGTCGCCATTGGCAGCACTATTTGCTGTTAGTAGTAAGCCTTGACTTGGACTGTGCCGAGAAAACGCTAATACCCCTGAGATACCGTCTTTTAAATCAGCAATTTGTAATGCGCTGGTCGTTGAAAATTGGCTGTTTTCTTCTCCCCAATTACGTTGTTCTGGGTCGAAGAAGTTAAGAGTTGCGGGACCTAAGTCACTTTTAAACCCTTGGCTCGGATCATTAAAATTCCAGACAGTGACTACATCCTCATTTTCGCAGGCACTCAGTGTATTCTCAGTGTCTAAATATAAACACTGGCTGGTACGAAAACGGGCATAGTTATCCAGTATCCACCAACTTTCGGCCAATAAATTTGCCTCTAATGCTGGCACAGTCGGGAAGAATAAGGTGCTATTGAGGGCAGGGCCTTTAAAAAGTGCCACTTGATACTGTGCAGCATCGTCAATACTCGCGGGGGCTAAGTAAACCCACTCAGGTTGGCTTTGTACCATGGCTTTAAGCTCAGCGCCTGTGACATTGACTTGGTAAATTGCATTGAAGCCTGATGTATTTGAGGGTTGGCGCTCAACTTTAAACGCGGCATGAAAATCTTCTTGTGTGAGTGTGCCGGGCAACCAGCGATCTTGTACTTGGCTTGCATCAAAAAGGGCTGCATCAATAGCTGCAAATTGTTGTTTTGTTGCTTTCGCTGTGAGCAGGGCTACTTCCTCCGCGCTTGGGTAGTTTTCAGACACAGCAATTTCGGTATTGGCGTCGGGGGCATAGCGGCCCATAATTTCGTCTATTGCTGTTTTTGTGTCTGTGCTAACTGTCATTATGTCGCTGGTCGATACCGTATTGTAATCAACATCGGTGATACTTTTATCTTTAAGGTCGAAGGTTAAGGTTAAATCGGTTAGACCTTGGGCAAAAAAGTTTGGCTGAATTACAAGACTGCCGTTTTCGAGAGTTTGATAATTTTCGCCGCCATGGGTGTGCCCACCGAGCACTAAGTCAATGCCAGATACAGTGGTAGCAATACGCGTATCAGTGCCTTCCCCAAGGTGGCTTACCATCACCATGTAGTCTACGTCTTGTCGATATTGATTAACGATTTGCTCTGCCACTTCCTGCCATTGCCAGTTCATTTTGAAGTTAGCAATAAAATCTGGAATTGGATCATCTTCAATCGGATTATCAAGCTCATTCCATGGCACTGAAGTCATGCCAAAAAAAACAATACGCAGACAGCCTACCTTTACCACTGAAAAATCAACCGCTGCAAATTCACTGTCGGCATTACCGTCGTATTCCGTGTTGCTGGCAAGCACAATGGCATTATCGTCATCGGCAAAATCAAGTAATTGCTCAGGACCCCAGGCGTAATCGTGATTACCAATAACCCTCACATCAAATGCCATTGCTTTAATGGCTTCAACTGTAGCTAAGCCTTGCGATGTTTGTTCAGCAACCGTGCCTTTTTCATAGTCATCCCCACCATTTGTAAAGAGGGTGTTTGGGTTCGCTTGCTTTGCATTGTCGTAATAACTGCGGATACGACTAAAAAGCTGCTCTTTAAACCCAAAGCGGGCATGTAAGTCGGCTACATGGATAAAGCGGACGGTTTGTGATGTTGCGTTATCATCACATTGTTCACCAATCGTTTTACTGACCGCAGGCACATTGCGCGACTTTAAAGCAAATGTGCCAAACTCAGTGATTTGACTGACTGCAAAGTCATCGTCATTTTTTATTGTAGTAAGGGGCTGCCATTGCTCATTTTTTAAAATTACGATGCTAAAAGCAACATCAGCTTGTTGCTCTGGTAGCTTAATCGCTAAGGTTAGTGGGTCTGAAAAAACCACATTATTCGGTCTGAATGTATAGCGCGCAGAGACAATGCCTTGGTCAGTATCGGTAGGTGTCGCAGCTGTTGATGTATACGTGAACGTTGTGTCTGTTGTGACGGTATTCTTTGGGGCTGTGAGAATGACTTTGCCATTATCAAACTGCTCAGTTAAGCCATTATCGGCAGAAATAATTAACCCGGTTTGAGTAGGGGGGACTGCTGTTTCTTTTGTTGTTTTGTCACCCCCGCAGGCTGCGAGTAATGAAATAGTTAAAAAAACTGACAGTTGAATTAAAAAGCGCAATGTAACGTCCTTGCCGATATACCGATTAACGTTGGATTATAGTATCAGTATTGAGGACGGGGAAGTAGCCTTTAGAAAGAAAATCCCCACAGCAGGCGCTGTGGGGAAACGTATTATTGCTTTTCAGCAGTCACTTCTAGCTCTTCTGCAAGAATGTGTTCTTGTGTGTGAGGCACATGCTGACCTTCAGCACCGTGCATCCACTTAACAAGTTTATCGCTTAATAAGTACATGATGACAGCAGAGATGATTGCTGTCGCACCTAAACCAATAAAGATACCCATTGCATTTTCAACAGCCGCTTCGCCTTCGCCTAGGAAAGAACCTACGAAACCTGCAATCTTGTTTGCAACAGCTGTACACAGGAACCAAATACCCATAAGCATTGACGCTAAACGCAGTGGTGCTAGTTTACTTACCATTGATAAACCAATTGGTGATAAACATAGCTCACCTAGTGTATGGAATAAGTAAAATAACACGAGCCACATCATGCTGATTTGCAGGTTATCGCCTTGACCTTGCGTCATTAGTGCCAAAATCATGGTGATAAAGCCAAGTGCTAAGAAGATAAGTGCAATAGCAAACTTAACTGGTGAGTTAGGCTCACGCTTATCAAGTTTTAACCAAATAATGGCAACGAGCGGTGCAAATACAATGATGAAAATAGAGTTTAACGATTGGAACCAAGATGCAGGTACTTCAAAGTCAAATAGCATACGGTTAGTGTAGTCGTTGGCAAATAGGTTCATAAGACCACCTGCTTGCTCAAACCCCATCCAGAAGATGATACTGAATACACTCATTGTGAAGATAACTTTAATACGGTCAGTTTCCACTTTAGTCAGTGGCTCTTTCGTGTTTGATTCTGATTGTGCTTGTGAAAGCTTAGCAGAAGGAACCACACCGATATCGCCTAGGTATTTGTTGCTCAGTGCAAGTTGCATTAGTACAGAGATCACCATACCGATACCTGCCACTACAAAGCCCCATTGCCAGCCCATTGATGCAGCAGCATAGCCAGCGATAAGTGGACCAAGTGCACCCCCTAAGTTGATACCCATGTAGAAAATAGTGAACGCGCCATCACGACGTTGATCACCTTCTTTATATAGATCACCTACCATTGTTGAGATGTTTGGCTTAAATAAACCATTACCTAAACACAGTAGTGTTAAACCAAGATAGAAAACGTTTTCTTCTTGGCCTGCTAAATAGCTGTGAGGAATACCCATGGTAAAATGGCCAGCAGCCATTAATAAACCACCTAGGATAATTGCTTTACGCTGACCTAGCACGTTATCAGCTAACCAACCACCAAGTAATGGCGTAATATAAACAGCCATAGTGAAGGTACCGTAAAGGCTCAATGCATCAGCATTTGACCAACCAAAACCACCTTCTTGAACAAGTGCAACTAAGTACAGCACTAAAATGGCACGCATGCCGTAATAACCAAATCGTTCCCACATTTCTGTGCCGAACAACAGGAATAACCCCTTAGGATGCCCTAAAAAGTCACCTGCTTTAGGTAATGAACTCATATTTACTTCCTAACTTTAAGTTTTTGTTGAGGCCTTGTTATTTTTGCATTGGTCGTTCTGTGTATTTTATTGTTGAACGGGCGGCCATGTGTGTGATGCAGCTAAGATAATGGTTTGTTGTTCAAGTTATGAACTTGAGGGTAAGAGACACACCCTTATCCTAGCTACATGCGCGCTACAGTATACATAGACCTTCAGTTCAGGGGAAGGGTTATAGGCCAGTGTTTAGTAGCTTTGGTAAGGTACAACGGGCTTTCCAGGGAAGGTCAGTTCACTATAAACCGGCTTAAAGTAGTACCTAAAATAGAACTGTGCATAGTTTGGTTCGTAAAAATCTGCACGATCTAAATTTAAATATCCGCCAAAAAACCAATGGGGTGTAAAACGGTATTCAAAACTGGCTCCTAAGTTATAAGAAAGCCCATTACTTTTATCATCTTCAAAAATAGGCGTCACTCCGGTTACGTCTGTTTGCGCGTGTGCTTGAGCCTGCAAAAGAGCATCGTTCGGGAAAAATTCAATTTCGTCAGTCGTTGTTGTTGACCACGATACACCCCCACGAAGACGATAAATAAAATTGTGACCAATTCGGTGATCATAAACCACAGGAAAAGAAGCCCCTAAGTAGTTTTGCGGGCTGTAATAGCCACCATGGCCCCACGTTTCTTCACTTAAATTATATTTATAAGACCAGTGTAATAGGTTAATGCCCAAGCTTAACTCTTGATCCCGCTGTCGGATGGCTCGGTAGTAACTGCCCCCCATAAGACTGTAACTTTGATTGTCTTTAACGTTTTTACCTTTGAGCAATTGATAGTTTGTGCTGCCCCAAAATCCCCAGTCGAGTCCTAGATCGTGAGAAAGGCTGAGCTGAAGTTGTGTAGCGCGTACGCCACCCCACACTTGGTTAGTGAATACATCTTCTAGACCAGCATACGATAAAACTGAGCTGGTGACAGGGCGTTTATTCACTGTAACACCATAGCCAAAATCACCAATATCGCCGTTGTAATCAATGCCCCAAACAATGTCCTCAACTAAAAAGCCCAGTGGGGTCGTGCCAATATCAAAGCGCCACTGTTCGTTTTGCCACGCAAGGCCAATATCGATACCTTGTTGCTTCGGCTTAATACTGGTCAATGGGCAATCGAAAATACACAACGCACCTTGTCCGTAGCGGCTACCCGCGAAGGTTTCATCAAAACGTGTTTCTTGACTTGAAATCGTCATCGGATCGAGTTTAACAATACCGGTGCCGCCAAAAAGCGGGAAACCAGCCTCTATGGGAGTGGCACCGGCCCCTAATGATGACTCATTTTGAGTGCTGGTTTGGCTGCTAAGGTTGATGGCCGCAGTAATATACGCCTGCTCATCGCGCTCAATACGTTGCAACTGGCGTTTCGCATTATTGACGTACCAAGGTGCATCGTCGTCCAGCGCGTAAAGCGCATAATTTTGTTCATCACTGAGAGTGGTCTGGTTGTGTGTTTGCGGGGCGATTGCAGTACGATACCAATTCTCTGCACGGGTAGTTTGTTCAAGCGAATCGGCAACGGATGCCGCTTGATAATAAAGCTCGGCATTATTGTTTGACTTGGCGAGTAATTGTTGAGCGAGCTTGAGGGCTGTTGACTGGTTTTTAACATTACCGAGGGCAGCCATTAGCTGTTGTTGGCGGTATGCCTCTTGTGCATTAACAGCATGGACCTGTTCTGCAATGATGTGATCCGCTAAAAGGTGCTCACCTTGCTCTCGACTTAATTTAGCAACTGCCAATGCGGTATCAATCGAAACACTGAATCCGGCCGCAGTGTGTTGTTGGTATCGGTTGATTGCAGCGTCGCTTTCACTTTGTTCAATATACGCAGTGATAAGGGCTTCAGCTAATTGGGGATTATTATTGTGTTGCTGATCGAGTGAGCTCAGTTTTGCAATACGACGTTGTCCTTGCTCGAAGGTATTAATGTAGTCAATTTGCAAAGCTAACCACTGCGCTTGCTCGGCCTCAGTTGCCTTAGTGGGTAATTGGTAATGCGCAAGCCATGTGTCGGTGTCTGCTTGATTAGCGCTTTCGATAAGCCAGCCACCATAGAGCATATGCCAGTAAGGGTTGAGACTTGGATCGCGCGTAAGCGCCTTCTTTAACTGTCGAATAGCATAGTTATTTTCATTAATTTGTCGCCACTGAGTTGCCAGCTCTGCCTGCATAAGCGGGGTGAGTGGTTGCGCTTCTAATTCCGTGAGTTTATAAATAATTGTGGCTTTATTCGTTGCCGTATTATTTGTCGCAAGCTTTTCAAGTTTGGCATTAATACTCAGTTGCTCTGTTAATACATTAATTTGCTCAGTGCGTGCGTTATTTGGAATATAATCAAGGGTTGCTAATGCCCCCTCGTAGTCATTTAATGAGCGTAAAAACAAAGCATGACTGTAGCGAAGTTCAGCATCAAGAGGGAACTGCCATAAGGTTTTTTTGTAAAGAGCTTTAGCATGATCAACCAACCCCTGTTGTTGGTATAAGTTTGCTAGATCATAGTACAACCAACTTTGGCGCGGGCTTTGTTTTATGGCGACTAATAAGCGTTGTACAGCTCCATCGAGGTCACCTTTGGCGGTTAATTCATCGGCTTGTTCACGTAATTGCTGAGTTTGTAAAAGTGTATAATCTTGGGCTATAAGCGCTTGCTGCTGAGTGCTTAAACCATTATAAAACTGATGGCTTCTCGTATAATTACCATCTGACGCACTGAGGCGAAGCATTGCGCTTAGGGTCGATTCTGCCAGTGGATCGTTTTTTAATACTTGCTTATACAAATTCATAGCCGTTTGATATTGGCCACTTTGTTCAGCAAGTTGTGCGCGGTAAAACAGCACAGTGTCTGGGTCTTCATCGAGAGTGTCGGCTAAATTTAGCTTAAGTTCAGCACGTTTAAAGTGTGATGCACTGAGTGCCGATTTTGCCTCATCGATGTACTGCCAAAATCGTGCTGTGTTTGCTAAGCCTTTTAATACGGTAATACGATTTACATCTGTGCTGAACTGTTGTGCTTTTTTAAAAAAGTTGTAAGCCTGCGCATTATTGCCTTGCCGAAGATTAAGCAAACCCAAACTATTATAGATTTCTGGGTCTGTTGGACGCCCTGATAACGCAGAATTAAAATACTTCTGTGCTTTTGAAAAATCTTTCTTTTCAAGTGCTTGGTTGCCTCTAACCCACGCTTTGTAGGCAGGATCTGCAAGCTTTCTTTGCTCTGCTTGGTATTTTTTTTCAAAATCACTAAATTGTAACTGCCCCTTACTGCTTTTTGGGTACGCTTCAAAATAACGTGCATAGGCACGCATGGTTTGTTGGTTAAGCGGCATGTCTTCGAGTGCTGAAAGCCAAGCAAATTCGGCTTCTACACCATATTGATTACTGTGTGCGTAGTGACTTAGCAGGTCAATCGCCTGTGCATTTGCTGGATTTTTCTTAATAAGATGACGGGCATAAGCCAACTCAAAACGGCCGCTATTTGGGTAGCGTTTCATTAAAGAACGATACCCCCTTAGGGCGTGTTGATATTGGCTGCTGTCTTGGGCTAGCCAATTAATATGCTCAAGCTCGAACTCGATATTCGGATAAGTCGATTTAAATAACGTATTGTAAATTTTAACTGCTGCAGCATATTGACCCGCGCGCGCACGCAGACGAGCCTGTTGAATCGTGGCTTTATCTTCGTTATTTACTCTGGCCAAAAGTGCAAGGCTGTCAACGCAGGGGTGGGGCTGTTGAGCAATGCCTGCAAGCAAGTTGTTGGCTTGCTCTGTTTCTTTCAGCGCATACAGCACGCGTATCTCTGCACACTGCACTTGCGTGTCTTTAGGCGCGATACTCAACAGCTTATCTAAACTATTGGTCATAAGTTCAGTGTCTAGCTCAATCTCACCGAGTTGCACTTGGCTTATTAACCAATCAATAGATTGGGTATCAAGGCTGTTTTGTGTCGAAGAGGCGATTGCACTCGGACTTGCTATAATTGCAGCAAGTAACCATTTTATTGGCATTCAGCACTCCAGTTCGTAATGAGTTCGCCATTTTTATTAATGCTGAAGCGTTTGCTTAATGCGCTCGTGCCAAATAAATACAACACACTGTCATAGTAGCGGCTACTAATAAAACCGGTGTCCATCATCATTTGCTGTTGTAATGCGGTGATTGATTGCGATGCATTCTCTGCCGCTAAAAATGGCAACAGTGCAGCCCCAAAGCCGATAGGTCCCGTACCTGATACTTTCCCCGTGACAGCCTGTGTTTCTAGGGGCACTTTGCCTGAAGAAACAATGTGCTCAACCATGGGGGTTAATTGTTTCATTAATGCTGATTTGTAAGGCGCATCTTCAGCCATCAAACTGGCCCATAAATAGACCCGTATTGCATTATAACTTCCCAGAGCAGGTGCGTGTTTATCATGAAAAAAGCCTTGCTCTGCATTGTAATTAACCCAGTCAGGGCTAAACCCTTTAGCGGCTGTGCTAATAAGCATATTGGCAGAGTTGTCATGCAATTGCTGCCAAGGAGAGTGCGGATAAAGTTCAGCAAATTGCTTAAGGATAAACAGTGGGGCATAGCTTGGATTAAGCTTCCAAGTGTTTCCGTCCTTAAAGCCATTAGGTCCAGGCAGTAATGTAATCCCCAGTTTAGGAAGCTGTGCGGTTTCTTCACGAATAATACGTTCTGCAAGCACACTGCTTAGCACTGCATAGCGCCTGTCTTGCCATAGCTTGGCTGCTTGAGAGAGAGTGTATGCTATCCATAAATCAGAGTCAGAGGCTGGGTTTGAATCTAAAATTTTACCTTCACCTTCCTTTATACCCCATTTCCATGCCGGCAGGCGCGTACTTAAATCGCCTTCAGAAAGATTAACTTCCGTCCACTCTAATAATGTATCAAAGCTGGCTTGATCGTTGGCAACTAAGGCGAAGAAAAGTGCATATGATTGACCCTCCGATGTCGTTATATCATATTCGCTGCCTAAATCGATAACACGTCCTTTAGGCGAAATAAAATGCGTTTTAAACGTATTCCACTGTGGCCACGCTGCACAGGTTAATTGTGCAAAAGCGGGTGTTGAAAATGCTAAAACGAATAGCAAAGAAGCAAGAGTTTTCATTATGCTTTATCTCCTTCAGATAAACGTTTCTTTGTTAACAACATTAATAGTCGCCATAACATAAATGAAATGAGCAGTAGGGTAAGAATTGATAAAATAGCCAACAACAAAGGTTGGTCTGAAAAATGGAACCAAATTAACGTGTGGATTGGCACGTGGCCAACAAAATACTGGTCATCGGTTTTTATGGTTTTAATGCCTTGGTTATTAATAATTGCAGAGCTACCCATTATTTGTGATGTTTTCGCGTTATCTAATAGTGCATCTGTAAGCAATGAGTAAGCATTGTCGTTAGTGGCAATTAAAGACACTACTGAGCGGTCAGAATCAAAAGGCGATTGGAAACCAGATATAATGGCTAAACGGCCCAAACTCCGTATATTGACTTTAATTTTTTCGGCATCGGTACTGTCATAAGCACCATTATAAATAGCTTGATCGACAATACGTTGATTATTATCAATCAATACACTGAGAGAACTGTTTTCGGCGACCGAGCTTAAAAATGAATCTGATTTACCAATAATGACAATATCTTTGTCAGCAAAATCTAGCTGACTACTTGGAAATTGAATACTCAAACGATGAGCAGGATAACCGGTAATCGCCCCTAAATGGCCTGTAAAATTCAGCAGTAAGCTAATCGCATTTGTAGAGCTATTAGCCTCCATCACTAAAGTACTTTGATGTAAATCGGCATATTTCGTAAAGGGGAAACCGCCACTCGCAAATGCTCGTAAATTGGGTAAAGCAATATAGTGATGGAATTTACTCACATCAATTGTAGAGCTGCCATCGATAGCACCAAATTCGCCACCGGCAGGAATCGCACTGCATTCGCCTGTTTTTACAACGGCAAAGTTAAAGTCATAAGTGAGTTGGTTGTTAGTGGTTAAATCAAGCCCTGTTAGCTCAAAATCTTGGCGTGATTGGCTTGGGTTTATGTCTGATAATAGCGGCAGTAACGTTTGCGTGGTAATGGTTTTACCATGGTCGTTCTCAAGAATAAAACCATCTACAAATTTGCCATTTATAAGCATATTTAAGCGCGACAACATGCCATGTTCAACAGGGGTGTTGCGGTAGTTGAGCGTAATGGGAATGCCATTTTCGCGCCATGTAAATAAGTCGGGTGCAAAGCGTAAGTCTAAACGGACAGGTTGTCCACGAAAGCCTTGTGATTGTAATTGGGTCGGGTATTCGATAAATTCATCAAAACTCACAGCACGGTCTGAACGAACCCACAGCGGCGCATCGTAAGCTTTTCTTAAAGGCAGGCTGGCAATTGCGTCAACGGTGGCGCTTCGACCTGTCATGACTTTATAGCCAAACACTAATCCAACAACTGCCTCTTTTAATTGCTCTGTGTTTTTGCCTAACACTAATAAAACTTTTGCATAGCGATGTGTCGGGCTACTGATGATTTCGATTGTTGGCTTATCGACATCGGGATAATTTAGTAAAAAGTCAGGCTTATTATCATTGGTTGCAAACACCACACTATGCTCAGTGGGCGTACTATTGATATGGACAGGAAACTGCGCTTTACGCCATTTCGCTTGCGCACCAAAAAAACTTGATAGTGCAGCGGCAGCTTCCAGTGTTGGCTCATCGGGTTGCGAAGAAAAAATAAATGGCAATGTCAGTTTGGTGTAATCACGCGAGTCAAAAAACGGCGCCGGGAAATACTCAAGTAAACTTTCAAGTGCAAGTGATTGTCTCTCAATGCTGATATGACTACTTTTGCCAATTTCTGCCCAAATTGTTTTACTGTAATCGTCTTGGCACACTAAATCGTAGTAACCGATGAGTTCAAAACGCACTTGGTTAAAATCTTTAATTAGCTTGGGATTAAGCGCAACACTGTGCTCGGCTACACTGCCGAGTACCGTATTTTTATCGTCAATAGGTAATACAGTGACTAAGTTTTCATTGAAAAATATTTTTAGATGCGAGACTCGGCCTATTAAAGAAGGTGAGTAAGTATATGAAAAGTTAAGCGTTAACTTTTTCCCGAGCCTGTCTAAACGATTGGTAAACTCAACACGTGTATTACTACTCACGCCATCGAGTTTAAACTTACTAAGCCCTAACTGTTCAAAACTGAGCGTTAAACTTTCGACAGGGGCACTTTCAGGGTAACCATCATCAAAAATAGATTTATCAGGGAGTGGCTCTGCGCTCATAGCCCAGCCAGATAAACTGAGAGTGCCAACTGCTAATAACAAGGTTAATAGTGATTTCATCATGATGGTTTAAACGCTTTTGTTGGTTTTTTAGGTAATAACGAGGCCACAAAATATAAGACCTGCGATACAAATACAATGACGGGTCTTAATTCATTTGGAGCGTGGAAAATCAAGTTCTTAAAGCCTCGAAGGCTGGTGTAAAATACATTTGAAAAACTGTATGACGGTTTATCGTGTTTAAAGTTTTCTTGCCAATCAAGCCAGGCATCTGCACGAGAGAAGGTGCATTGAATAAACGCTTTTTGTTTTTCTAAATCTAGATCACGAAGCGTTAAGCCCAATTGTTTGTCGCGTGTGTTGCAAATGTAGGTGGCAAATGAATACTGCTTAAAGCCTCGGCTCATTAGTAGTTCAACTTTATCGTTTACACGGCACAGGTGGCTATGTTCTGTTTCAAGCCCGACGCCGTTATCAGAGTAATCGGTGATTTTGACCTTTATCGTGTGTCCGTTGGCTAATCTAATTGCAGCAGGGAAGTTAGCTTTAATTCGGTGTGAGCTACGTACTTGTTTTGCTTCAGCTGCAACAGCAACCGCAGCACCCAGAATTATAACGTTGTAGCTTGCCCATAACATACTGATAATTAACACACCTATCTGAGATGTATCACCAAAAAAGAGTCTGAATACGCCATAGATCATGCCGATAACATTGATAAGTAAAAGGATGATGTAGGGCCTTGAAATAGTCCAGTCGTAATGATCGGTGTCGTTTAATCCCCCTTTTTCAGTCACATTAAACTTTCCTTTATTAGGGTTAATTAACGCAACTGTGGTGGGCTTTAAAATATACCACGCAAGAACAGACTCATAGACCTCCCCCCAAAAAGAGTAACGATACTTACCTTGAATACGAGAGTTAGTAATTTTTACCTGCAATAATGTTGGCACTATATATAAGAAAATAGCCACAAAAGGCGCATAGATAATTTGTGCATTGAAGTAAATTAGCGCAAGCGGGGCCGTTAAAAAGACAATGCGAGGGATACCAGATAAAAAGTGTAACATTGCATTGAGATAACAGAGTCGTTGAGCAATATTCAGGCCTTTACCAAACAACGGGTTATCTAAGCGGAAAATTTGCGCCATCCCTCGTGCCCAGCGAATTCTTTGACCCACATGTGCCGATAAACTGTCAGTAGCCAACCCTGCAGCTTGTGGAATATTGATATAGGTGGTTTTGTAGCCTGCACGCTGCATTCTTAATGCAGTGTGAGCATCTTCGGTGACGGTTTCAACGGCAAAACCGCCTATTTCTTCAAGCGCACTTCGCCTGAGTACAGCACACGAACCACAGAAAAATGTAGCGTCCCACATGTCATTTCCGTCTTGAATTAAGCCATAAAACAGCATGTTTTCATTCGGGATTTTTCGATGGTTTTTTAAATTTCGTTCAAATGGATCCGCAGAGAAAAAATGATGTGGAGTCTGCACTAGACACACTTTGCTGTCGTTAAGAAATTGCCCCATAGTCATTTGTAAGAAAGAGCGGGCAGGGATGTGATCGCAGTCAAAAATAGCGATATATTCGCCCTGTGTCACTTTCATAGCCTGATTCATATTACCCGCTTTAGCGTGATTATTGTCTGAGCGAGTGAGGTAGCCAACCCCAATTTGTCTTGCAAATTCAGCGAATTCAGGACGTTTACCATCATCTAAAATGTAGATGTTTAACTTATCAGCAGGCCAGTCGATGCTTTGGGCAGCAATAGTGGTAGGTTTAACGACACTTAATGGCTCATTGTAAGTCGGAATATAAATGTCGACGGTTGGCCACGTTGACGTGTCTTCATTAAGTGGTAAAGGCTTACGTTTTAGTGGGTTAATGGTTTGAAAAAAGCCTAAAATAAGCACCAGCCACGCATAGCTTTCAGCTAATAATAAGCCAATACCTAACCCTAATGCGACGGGGTCATCCCAGTTAAGCGTGTCGGTGTAGCGCCACCATAAATAACGTGTTGATGTTGTGACTGCCAGCGTGATCATGGTGATGGTGGCCATCTGTCCTTCAACGCGCCTTAGCGAGTAGGCAACGATAAGCAGTAAACTAATGAACACCGCTTGTGCTTCGATACTGAAAGGCACCGTGACAAAAACTGCCACAGCAAAAATGAGTATGGTGAAAAACGCGATTTTCAGTATGCGATTGTTCCAAATTTCAGCTTTACTAATACGCTGGTAAGATTCTGCTGATGGGTTTGTTTTAGCAAACAGCCAAAGTCGCTTAAATGCACGCACTAATTTTTTGTCGACAAGGCGCAGTATTCTGAGTGAATGCTTTATTTTTCGCCATGTTTTACGCTGCTCATAGCTTATCTGTGCCTGTGATGTTGTTGTGGTGTTGAACAAGGCTAAATAAATACTTTGCAATACAATGCGTACACAGTTACTGGGTGTGACAACGGGGCGCGTTACATGCGGATAAAAGTACTTTAACTTTTGTTTTATTAGGTTTTTTCTGTTTTTATCCAGTTTTATAAACAAGGATAAAAATAACACCAAAAAAGGCAGAATAAATGCCCCAAGTAGGCTTATTTTATGCTGATTAAAGTAGCCATGAAATTTAAAAAACACAAAACGAGTTATCTTCTTTGTAAATAACAAGCCTAAGCAGGTTTTGATGATACGTTCAGGTAATTTCATTGCTGTTGGCTTATGATTCATTATTGTTTGCACGACTAACGAGCCAACCGGCTAAGGTTTCAAAGTCATCGTTGGCAACACTGTATGGAGCACAATTAATCGCCACATTACGAAATGCGGTTGCTTCCATGATAGCTTCGTCTTTGTTGATGTATAAAGGCGCAAAAAGAGGCAATTCAGATTGCCATAGCTGTAATAAGTCAGACTCTAATTCAGACGCTGAATTAAAACGATTAGTCAAGAAGTAGTGCTGCCACGATGAACCAGACTGCTTTAAAAAATTCAGTTGCTTATACATCAAACTATGGCATATGGCGTCACAATTGATGACTTCAAGAAAAATATCTTCAGGGTCAAGCGGGTATTCAAGTGCATTAATATGTGCAGGGCAATCAAATAAGAACCACGCGTCATCGCTGTCATGAAGTTGCTGGCAATGATTTATTATATCTTTAAAGCTGCTTTTTGTGTTTGAGCCACTTCCGTAAGGTAAGAATGTGACGCCGTCATTATCTTGATGGAACTGCTCACTGGCAGATGCAAAATCGGCGTAATCACTCCATCCTAGTAAATGGTCCCATGCAAGCCCTAGGTGTAAGCCTATGTCGCTTTTAGGATCGAGATCTATTACATAGACTGTTTCATGTGATTTTCTTAAAGCACACGCAAGGTTAGCCACTACCGATGTGGTTCCAGTACCTCCTTTTATCCCTTTCACGAAAATCTTTTTCATTCTTTAGTATGTGCTTTTGTTAAATAATTTATCTTGTTGTGTATCTTTAATAGATAAAGCGATATCTTTAATTAAAGGATATTTATCGATCGTTTGACGGTTTTTTTCAACGTCGACTATTTCAATATAACCTTGATTTTTTCCGCCAAATTGGCGTAATAAATTGTCAATGTCATTTTTTGTTAAAACAGTTGATTTTTTTAATGCAAAGTCATTCATCTAATAGACCTATAACGGCAAAAACTGAATTTAATTTGTCTACGATACATGGACATAAGCTGCATTATATATAGAATAGCGCTTAAAACTAGTACTAAAGTATCTTTTAAAAGGATTTTCTGGTGCCCCATTTACAAATTACAGGATTACAAAACGCTTACTCAGCGCTCAAGCGCTGTGCAAATTATGCACTGTTGGCATCTTTAGACAATCAGTTATTAGAGTTAGTAAGACACCTATTAGCTAGTAATAAAGACCCTGTGTTCCTGCTCTCTGAGCACGTTGAGGTGTTTTTTGAGAGTGAAAATAACACGCTATTATTTAGCCTTTTTGAGCAAGGTTTGCTGCATCCTTTTCATTTACATCACGATGCAAATTTAGCAAAAAACTTACATTTCTCTCGCGGCGTGATTCAGGAATTAAAACAATATAAAGAGCTTCGAAATAGTACACTGATTTTACACTTGGATTCAGAGCTGCTAGTACCTCTTACTGAAGCGCAATTAACCAAAAAGCTCGGGTTTTACCGTGATTTATCTATTGCTAAAAACGTAACAGTTATATTCTTGATTTCGGGCTCGCGTATTAGTGATGTAAGGCGCCAGTTTCTGGCTTTAAATACGCTTTTTGATGGCCAAATTTTTATTACTCAAGAAGCCTCAATTCGTACCTTAGAATATGACTATTGGAGCCATAAAGATGGCGTAATTGCGGGTCATTCTATAAATTGTGAGCTTTTGCAGGGGCAATTGAGCGTTTTTGATGCTCATTTAGAAGAGTCGAATGAGCAAACATCATCGCAACAAGGATTAGATGAAGATGAGGTGTGGCTTGTTAAACATGCGTTGCCGCAAGGGACGAAGTTACCGCTGTCTTATAAAATAGTCGAAGATAATAATGCACTGTATAAACTAGGCCTTACAAAAAAAGCTGCTACATTAGTGTTTTCGGTAACGCGCTACACTGATTTGTCTGCATTGGCAGGTGAGTGCTTTTCGCTTCGCAAACAATGTGGTCGAAAGTTAAAGCTAGTCATTCAAAATGTAGATGGCATTATTCGCCATCAAGATGAGTGCCTCTTTTTAACGTTAGGCGTTAACCTGATTTTATACAGTTTCTCTGAGCCTTCGCGGTTACAATCACAAATTCAATCAATCCAAGGATTCCAGTTTTCAAGACCACTTCCTAACTCAATTGATGAGGTATTGAAATACAGTGAAAACGTACTGACTAAAGGGTATCTGCCGATAAATAAATTTGTTGAACAAGTTGCTAAGCATAGTGACTCAGCTGCAAATTTAGGTGTTAGCGGGGTGCTTGTTATGTTACAACTTTTACCCCGTATAGATGCAATACACCCGCTGCATTTGTTTCATGTAAAACGTGAAGGGGATATTTTTAGCTTTGCTGACGATTATATTTACCTGTATTTACATGCGTGTCGTGAGCATGACGTAGAAAGTGCGATTAAGCATTTATTTAAGCTTGAAATTAGCGACTTTTTTATGTCGAAAAATGTGATTGCAGATCATTTCTACATTCAGCAAGAATGCCGTCATCTGCAGCGCAGGTATACCAATGTTGACGTGCCTGATTACACCGAGCAATTAAAAGAAAATGTCAGTTATGTTTTTGATGCTAAAACAGCTGATATTTCTTCATTGAATAAGGAGACACCTGAATTTAAAAAGGTGATTAGGCCTATCTCTAAACCCGTAAAAGTAACTTTAAAAGGTGAGCAAATATGAGTTTAAATCAGTTCTTTATTACTTTTATTATCGCTTTATTATTGGGGGTTTTGATTAGTAATACAGGTAAAATCCTGTTTAAAAAAATAGTAAGTATTTACCGTACATTGACTTTTAGGCATGTGTTATTAACGCCCTATACTCCCAAAAAACAGAAAAAGGATTCTCAGTGAGGCTTTCAGGATTAGGTGTTTGGAACTTATACTTTTTAGTAAAGTTTTTTCTTTATAGTCGTGGTGATATTTCATTTGATCTCGTCGCAAATTTAGCGTTTTTTGCTTTTTTAGCCGTGTCATTTCAAATCAAATGGTTAACGTATTTAAAACAGAGTATCAGTGTCGTAGTTGGGGCTGCACTTTTGTATCACGATTCGTGGCTCCCCCCCATTTCACGTTTAACTAAACAAGCTGAAAATGTACAAGACTTCAGCTTTGCTTACTTTGCGGAGATTGCGACGCGAGTGATCAGTGTTGATATATTACTGGGGCTGTTTGTTTTAGTCGTGGTGTATTGGTATTCAGTAAAATGGATACGCTACACCAGTATTTCAGTGATCGGGTTTATTTACGTTTATTGGCTGAGTGCGACGACAGTAACAGATACACTCTCAACCCCTGTGGTTGTGAATAATCAATCAACGAAAAAACAGGTACCTGTCGCAGTGTCGAGTTCGTCACCACAAAAAACGTTTGATCAACAACTCGATGATTTTTATCAGCAACAAACTCAACGAAAAAGCCAATTTCCGACTAACTTCAATGGACAACCCTTTGACGTGGTTGTGCTTAATATTTGCTCTTTGGCCACTGCGGACCTTGACGCCATTGGTGTGAGACCGCGTGATTTATTTGATAACTTTGATATTTTGTTTAGTAATTTTAATTCAGCAACCTCATACAGTGGTCCTGCAGCAATAAGGTTACTGCGTGCGAGTTGTGGGCAAACTCCTCAAGACCAACTGTTTAAACCTGTAGCTAAAGAGTGTCAATTATTTAGTAACTTATCGCAGCTAGGTTATAACACGAGCGTGGCATTAAATCATGATGGTCATTTTGATGACTTTATTGGCTTGATCAAACAATACGGTGGCGTGTCAGTGCCTAATTTGGATTTTAGTCAATTTCAAGCTGCGCAATATGGTTTCGATGGAAAGCCTATTTATTCAGATGCCGCTATCTTAAGTAATTGGTTGGAGAGCCATAAAAATACCAAGCAGCCACGTGCGCTTTATTACAACACGATTAGCTTGCATGATGGTAATCAGCTAGCGGGCCGCTCTCGCATGAATAGCCTAAAGAGTTATCCAATTCGCCAGCAGCATTTATTTAGTGATATTGATGACTTTATTAGTCAGCTTGAAAGAGAAGGGCGCAATGTGTTGTTAATGGTTGTGCCTGAACATGGTGCAGCATTAGAGGGTGATAAACTACAATTTGCAGGTCTTCGTGAAATCCCAAGCCCGTCAATTGTGTCTGTACCCACTGCCGTGAAGTTTATTGGTCCTGATGTTAAACACAGCGGTTTGAATGATGTACAACAGACGATGAGTTATTTTTCGTTGTCTGAACTTATCAATAACACCATGAAACTGGATGTATTTGCGGGTACGGTGCCTGTTAAGCGTGTGCTTGATAATTTACCAAGTGCTCCGGTCGTCGCTGAAAACCAAGATACAGTTATGATGTACATTAAAGGACAGCCTTATATCCAATTAGATGGCCAAGAGTGGACCAAGTACCCAAGCAATTGAGTTTTTTGCACACGTTTGTCCAAAAATCTTTACAATAGACTACCCAGAAATGGGGAGTTAGCGTATTATTCTCATACTATAGGTTCCCGTTCTTTGAGGATGTAATGCGTTTAGATATTCACTGTGCCGACCGAATTGGTATCGCACAAGAAATTCTCAATATTTTGGTAAGTTACCAGGTCGATTTAAAAGGTATCGAAGTTGATTCGGTTAATTGCCGAATGTATGTGAGTTTTCCACCGATAGAGTTTGAGCAGTTTCAAAAAATTATGCCATCAATTCGTTTAATTGATGGCGTAAAAGATGTGCGAACAACTGCATTCTTACCTTCTGAGCGAGAACATAATGAGCTAAATACACTGCTGAGAGCTTTGCCCGACGGCGTTATTTCTATAGACGCAAAAGGATGGGTGCGTTTATGTAATGATGCAGCATGCCGTGATTTACAGTTATCAGAAAAAGAAGTTATTGGCGCTAATATAAATAATTTATTGAAAGGCTTTAACTTCACCCGCTGGCTTGAGGGTAAAGAAGTATTAGGACAAACCACGCGTGTTGAAGTGGCAGGTGAAGACTTTATTGCCGATATTCTGCCTATTTCAGTTCCCCAAGGCGTTGAAGGGGATGTGCTTGCAGGTGCTGTTATTAATATTAAATCGCAAAGCCGTCTTGGTCAGCAGGTCAGTGCTTTTCGTCGTTATGGGCAAGAAAGTTTTGCCACTATTCATAACTTTAGTACTGCTATGCGTCGTGTTGTCAGAGAAGCACGGAAAATGGCGCAACTCGAAGCACCTATTTTAATAACCGGTGAAACAGGTACGGGTAAAGAGCTTTTAGCGCGTGCTTGCCACTATGCGTCTAATCGTTCTGTAAAACCTTTTATTGCTTTATCGTGCGCCTCGTTACCAGATGATGTTGCTGAATCTGAACTGTTTGGCTATGCAGGTTACGAGGAAAATGCAGCCCCAAAACGAGGCGTGTTAGAGCAGGCTGATGGCGGCACCGTATTCTTAGATGAAGTGGGTGAAATGTCGACTCAGTTACAGACTAAGTTATTACGCTTTTTGCAGGATGGAACTTTTAGAAAAGTAGGCGATGAAAACGAAGTTAAAGTGAATGTTCGTATTATTGCGGCGACTCAAAAAGATTTGCCAGCCATGGTTCAAGAAGGCACCTTTAGAGAAGATCTTTACTATCGTATCAACGTTTTGACTCTTGAAATAGCGCCACTTCGCGATAGAAAAGCGGATGTGGGTCCACTCGCTGAGCATTTTATTCAAAAATACGCTCAGCAAAACGGTCATTCGGTGCCTGTTTTATCGGAAGAATGTTTACGGTTTTTACAGGATTATCCGTGGCCGGGTAATGTGCGACAATTAGAAAACGCGATTTATCGCGCTGTTTCATTGTTAGATGATAATGAGCTTAGAATTGAGCATTTACAATTACCAACATTTACACATGATTTAGGCTATTTGGAGTCAGACTTTGAGGGCACACTTGACCAAGCCGTAAAACGCTTTGAAGCCACGTTACTTCGTAAGTTGTATCCGGCGTATCCAAGTTCTCGTCAGCTAGCGAAGCGTTTAGGGTTAAGCCATACCGCGGTGGCTAATAAGCTTAGAGATTACGGCATTAATCGTAAAACGGTGAAAGTGTAATTACCCTATGGGCACTATTGTTTAGTGCCCATGTCTTTTGTGACGCCATCAATGGCGATGTTTTTTATACCCTCGTTATCAAATTTAATAACAATACTGATATTGTTGCGCGCAAAAAAGTAGTCTCGGTTATCTAGGCTTATCACATAATCGCCCTTGACTGCTTCAGAAAACTGTCGTTTTTCTAATGCCAGAGTATGCTCGCCAATTTGCCAACGAAACCCTTCGAAGAACCCATTATTAAATTCCTGTACCCATATTTGTTGCTCATCTTTACTTAATGTAATGGCGACAGAGTAAGACTCAGGCAACGACATATCATAGGTTTTATTACCAATGGTGAATTTCTCTGTGTCTTGTTGCCAGCCAAAACCAAACTTAAAGGGTTTCTCAACCCCAGTAGGGTAACTTAAAGTCCCTTCGCCCGGGTAATTAAAATCAGCAAAGGCAGATTGAGTATATAAGCTTGCAGTCAACAAGGCCGCTAAATTAATAAATTTCATTAGATTATTCTTTTTTTATACTAATATATGCACAGATTAGAGCAGAATATTCGCCATAGCAATATGCTGTGATACACTTTGCTCATTAACAACTGGTTAGACCTTTATCGTGAACCTCTATTTCCGACTCATTTTATTGTTTTTTAAAATTAAACGTAATCGTGATTACCAAGACTTACTTGATACGATTGATATTGAATTTAAAGCATTACCCACTGACTGTGATATAAATTTTCATCTGACTAACTCTCGGTATTTAGGCATCATGGATTTAGCACGTACTTGGATGACTGAGCGGGTTGGATTGTTGCAGCATATTATGAAGCGTCGTTGGTTTCCAATCGTTAACGCGACGGCAATCACCTACATTCGAGACATTAAACCGATGCAAAAATACACAGTAAGCACGCGTTTAGTCGGATGGGATCATAAGTATTTTTATATTGAGCAAAAGTTTCATTCAGAGCGAGGCTTACATGCCATTGCTTATGTACGCGGTGTATTCAAGCGTAAGAAAGGAGTGGTTAGTGTTGAAGAAATGCTTGAAGTTGCTGGGTTTAAAGGTGTTGCGCCTATTTTACCGGCAGAGATAATGCATTGGAAAGAAATGCTTGAGCAAAAAAAGATCACTAATCAATGATGTTAATACACTGCCAATACACTCACTATTAACGCGTATAAGTATAATGCTCAAAGTAAAAAAAATGCCAGCGATTTGCCGGCATTTTTGAGGCTTTGAACACAATTTATTTCGCTGCACACACCGTGTGGCTAACAAACGTTAAGTCGTTTATGTGCGAAGGACCGTCCATAATGAATGTCGCTTCTGCAGTGTTCTGATCTAAGCGGTAGATTTTGGCATTTTCACTATTTTCTCTGCCAGAAATATAAATAGTGCCGTCATCTGCAATGGCAATGCCAGAAGCCCAATTAATGTCATGCTCGCCAACCAGTGTTAATTCAAAGCTGCCTTCATCTAATGTGTAAAGTGCTTTACCTGTAAGCACATATAACACGTTATTGTCGTTTGAAAAAGCAATGTCACCATCTGCAAATGTGTCGCCAGAGTATGAAAGCTTACCAAGCACAGTTTTATTACCTGTTGCTAAATCAAAGTCGTACATATAAGTTTTGCTTGTCGCACGAAGTGATAGACCATCAGGCGTGATAGCTGAGCGGTAAATAGGGAACGATGTACTATTGGCAACTTCTGCTTGCACGTTACTTGCTAAATCTAAGCTGAAGATTTGAGATGCTTTTGTAGTGCTATCTAGTTGCTGCATGAAATAAAGCACACCCTCATTGCTGGCAATGTTCGATGCTGTATTCGTAATACCTGCCACAACAGTGACAGCATTTGACGCTGGATTAAAGTGGTATACATACCCTTCAGTCTCAGAGCCAAAGTTATTGATACCATACAAGCCAGTCGTCACTGCACAAGGTGCAGGTACTTCAGTTAAGGAAACATTATCAAGTAATGCACCTACAGAATCTGAGCTACCACGGCCGATAAATTCGAGTACGGAGTTAGCATTGGTGGCCTCTACGTTGAAGGTATATTTGGTCCAACCTTTTGCACTGCTGTTAATGACCGCGAGTGAGTTTCCATTCCATTTTACTTCAGCTTTATTGGTATGATTGTTACCAACAATGCGTGCTGAATAATAAAAGCTCAATTCATATTTTTTTCCAGCTTGAGTGGCAATATTTTGCACAATACCGTAATTCGATGTTGAATCTAGCTCTAGATATTGCATGCCGTCTTGTGCTGCAATTAAGCCAAGTTTATTGGTTTGAATTTCAAATTTTGCATAGCCACTACGATCCCAGTGAGAAATATCACTGAATAGTTGCCATTGTCCTGAGTTTGCTGTTACAGCGTCAGTATTCTCAAAAGAGCCATTTGTAACTAAATTGGTGTTAGCCAATGCGATGCTTGTTGCAATAGTGAAAGGTAATATTGCAAATTTAGAAATCAGTTTTTTCATGATAACCTTATTTGTTAACATTTAATTAATGTAAGCTGGTATCATTTTACTGCTTTAGGATAGAAGTATTCAAACGAGGAACGGTCCTGTTTATATACGAAATACCCTAATAATTAGGTAACTTATTGACGATAAAACAGTTGTTTTATCTTTGGGAAAATTCTGATTTTTCAATTACTTTGGAGGTTTAAAATGCTAAACCTCCTTTAGTATGGTTTTTATTTTACTTTGTCATTATTTAGTTAATCTTGTTCTGACTTGTTCGCAAACCACCCCGCTTTTTGATTTCGATTTAACTTACCCAATACTTTTATGGCTTTTTCTAATGTGATGCGTTGATCAGCAATGTCTTGGTAAATTTGATTTGCGCGCTTTTTACGTTTAACAGCAGCTCCTGCATCTAAAAAAGATTCAACGACTTGGTTAAAGTAACGTGTAAAAGCATGTTGATGTTGTTGTGTGTGTTGTTGCTTGTTATCTGTTTTATCTAGTTTGTTGAATAGACTTGTGATCTCAGCTTGGCAAAACTCATTTTGCGCCAATGCACTTTTCTTTAAAAGCGCTAGTTTTTCTTGAAGATAATCAATATCTAAACGATTGAAAGACACAATCATATTTAAATTAGACAGTGTACTCCTAAACTCCTTGGCCGTGCATTGCTCATCAAAAAGGTGGTCTACCGAGTGTGAAATCTTTTGCCACTGTTGCCATGCATAAACATAATTGAGGCCGACACCTTTAATATTTTGCATCCCAACAATGACTTGATGAGTATTTGCTAATGCTAAGTCAGAGATTGTGTCGGTGAGTGCATCCGCAGATAAACTACTATCATCAAGCAAGGTCACTTTTGATTTTGCAATACTGAGTAGTTGCTGCTTGATTTCTTCACTGTGCTTAGATGTGTCTTGTTTTAAAGAGTCTAAAGTTGTTCGGGCTTGATAATGTTTTAGGTTTAATAGGATTGTCGAAATTTCCTTTTTACTCGCATCTGTGAGTACTTCGCTGATATTGGTTTTATCTACTGAAGTGCGGTGCGCCACCAAGAGTAATTTCTCAGCAATATCTTCATCATAGGCGTTAACTAAACGTGCCTTTAGTTGACAAGATGACATCAAATTAAGCTGAGTGAGTAAAATTTCAAGCGCTTTGGTGTCGTTATTGCTGATAATTTTATCGATGCGCTCTGTGAGTGCTTGCAGGTAATAACTATAAAAACCATCGACGTTAGTACCAATGACAACGATGCGGTCAAATCGCAAATCATGGCTTAAAATGCCGGCAAACACCTTGGAGCGTGCCACACGATCATTGCGGTTATTGATTAAGGCGATCACTTGCGTATCTGCTTTATTATTTAAATCATAAAGGCTCAATCGCTGCCAATTTTCTAGTGTTGCTAGGCGCTCATTGGCTGACATGCTATTAACAAAAGACTGAGATATTGCGCCTATGCGTGCCTGTGGGTAGTGTTGCAATACGCCGATATCAGGAATAATGCGTGCAGAGGTTTCTTTAAACACATAGTCTTTACTAAGGCCGATGTGTTGCGCCATTTTACACACAAGTGCAATATTAGCGGGGTGTTCTTGATATGGGTATAAAGCACGAATATCGTCAGTAACTTGCATACCATCTGCCCAATGCACTTGAATTAAACTGGCATTTTTTCGTTTGGCATTGAGTTCTAAAATTGGCGCCATATTTTGTTCACTGGTAAAAACAAGGCTATTCTCACCAATGAAATGACTTGTTTCGTTTGCAACATCAATGCCTGTGGGGCCTAATATATCTTCATGATCTGGGTATGCATTGGTTATTGTTGAAAAGTTATCTTGCATCCAGTTTCTCAGAATACGGACATAACGAGGTGTTAACCCCATGCATTCCCACAAAAACACATCGGCCTTAACATTTTTTGCAAAATGAAGCACATCACCTTGCTCCCAAATACTGGCTTTATCGAATGGTCTGAACAAGGGGATTTCGAATTGCTCTCCACTGGCTCTTGCATAAATTAATGTGGCTTCACAGCCTGTTGTTTTACTGATTAGCTTTAAACTCAAGCTACTAAACAGTGCTGCTTTTAATCGCTCTGTACCTGATTTTCCGCGAGTACCCCAACCACCAATAGATACTGGAATTTGCGCTCTGTCGGCGCGAATTTGGCGGCTCACTTTTATGTGGCGTGTCCAAAAATAACCTATGAAAGCCAGCACGAAAAACACCAGCTGACCAATACTGTTTTGATAAATTGAATAGGCATATTCTTTAAAACTCACCCAAATATTAAACATAAAAGGGGTAACGGCGAGTTTTTTATACAGAGTCGCAATACTTGATTCTACCGGGAAGTCGCTATCGAGTACCGCACCATATTGTTGGAAATCAAATGTAAATCCTTTCGCTCTTAAAGCATTTAAAAAATTATTTTGCTCTATGTCAGAGCCGTTTCGTAAATTATTAAGTTCTTCAAAGTTAAGTGAAATCCAGCAGTATGCTTGAAGGCGTTTAAATACTGTTTTGGGTGGTGTTACGACTAATATGCCATCAGGGGTATAGGTCTTCGCTGGGGCTTTTAAGTTATCTTGCGATAAAGTACTTAAAAGAAAGTCGAGCAATGGCAAATGAGGACGCGAACTAAATTGTAGGTCATCAAATCGTGGTTCGCCGGGGACATCTGTTTGGCTAATTTCTGCGACAGTGCAGCTTGGGACATGCATATATGCACTGGGTTTTCTTGCTTGTAAATGGTTATAGCTTTGGCGCTTACCTGTACTGGGGTTTTTAAATTCATGCCAAAAGCGCCAAAAGCGGAAGCCGCGTTTATAACCTTGATTTATGTGCCAACCTTGTTTCTTTTGACTCACATTGTAGGCTTCATATTTTTGCGCCTGTTGACTTAAAAGCCGACCTAGTAGTGCCTCGTCAATGTTTTGGTTATTGATTGACGAATGGGTGTTTAAGTTTGCCTCGAGTTCAGCAACGTGTTGTTGGTGCATAAAACTGACAAGCTGTTCACGGACACGGCTAATAATCCGCTTTATGGCAAGGTTTTGTTGTGCTTCAAGGTGTTTATTTAAGGTGTCGATGAAGCGCTTGAAAATCGTATTGGCTTGTTGCTCTTCACACTCAACCTGTAAATTAAACATAATACGTGGTGCAAGCTCGAGCAATAAACGTTGCTCTGCAAAATGTTGAGCTTGCATCAGTTGCTGTTGCCAAACAATCAAGCTGTGTTGCCCATCGCTAAATCGGGTTGCGGTTAATTGTTTAATTAATGTGAGCCTAATTGCGAGGTGGGTTTCTTTTTCTAAACGCTCGGTTATCAGTGCAAATGCGAATGAGCACGGCAGAATAAAACATTGTTCTATCACACTTTGACGCACGCGCGGGTAGGGGTGAGCTGCCAGCAACTGTAACAGGTTTTGATTTGCCTCATTGAGCGTTTGTTGTTTACTGATGATGGCTGAAAAAGCGCTTAATAAAAATAATTGTTGGCGGTCAGCTTTACCCGTATTTGGGACTTCTAAGTCAATGTGCGAACGCATGAAATAACGGGTAAAGGTGGGGCGAAGGTTGATCAGTATTTCTAATATATCCACTTTGGCTGCATGTGGTGTGGTTGATTTCTCAAGTGAGAGTAACAGCATTTCAACCAGATCAGCGCTAAATTCCGGATCGTCCACATGCTCGCTTAATAAAGTAACTTGGTTTGCCAAGGCCCTAAAAAGAGAGTTTTTTATTGCATCGTTATCTGTGTGTTCGAGTAAATCTAAAAAAAAGCTTTCTAAATTTACGGTTTGCCATGACTGCTCTATTTCGTGCAAATGAAGGCGTAAATAACGGTGCGTTAGGTCGCCCAGTTTACCAATTAAAAACTTTAATGATTGCTCAAGTTCAGACACTTTATCTTGATAACGGTTGATCATGGCCCCTTCATCAAACCAACGTGCGAAGGCTTCTTGATCTTGTTGTAACTGTTGTTTATCAGCCCCTAACGTGGCCGCATAATCCAGTATATGGAACTGTCTTTCTGCTTTGAGTTCGGCATGACTTAGCTTTTCTATAAAACGGCTATGATCTGCATCTAACTTTGTAAGTTGATGTTGTAGGGTATCTATTTTATGAGTTAAAAAGGCAATTGCTTGCAGTAATAACCAGTCATCTTCGTCGTGTCCGTCTGGTTGGTTCTTGATCAATTCCCACTGACTTAGCTCGTTGACTAATTGACGGTATTTTTGCCTGTAGAGATCTAACCAAAAGCTTGCGATATCTGCAAAAAGTAAGGTTTCTAAGCGTTTTTTAAGTTCTTTACTGCTCATAATCTCTTCGCTCTAGCAAATGGTTAAGTTGAAGTGTCGGAAAAATAATTTCATCATGGGCGTAGGGAGCAAAGCCAGTATGCTGATTATTGCCCGATGAAAATTCCAGACTGATATTATGGTTATTCCATACCCAGTCTTGCTGCCAACTGATTTTTAGCCAACCCTGTGAGAAGGAGCCTATATCAATTTGCTTTTGCCAAGCTACCCGACTGATGTACTGCCACGTGGCTGTTGCACGATGATCATCGGCAAAACGGTAGTAGCTATCAAGACCAACTTGCAAAATGTGACCATGGTAATATTGGTTCCAACTGCTGTTAAACCGCAAATAATCAAGACTTAGCCAATCATCATTTGAGCCAGATGCAACACCAAAGTTGAGGTAGTTATCTACCCAAGGTTGGTAGCGATATTGGTAAGAACCTTGCCAGCCAGAAGCATGATTTTCACGATAAAAATTAAAAATATTAGGGTTTAGTTTCTCGTCATTGAGGTAGTCGTTTAAGTCTGCGCTACTGATGTGAATAAAGGGGGCAACAGACCATTGATGCCGATGCACTGTATCTTGGCGCCATACTTGTCCAATACTAATAGCGCCATTTAACGCGTATTGGCTATCTGAGTTATCATGACTAAGCTGCCATCGACTTGTGATCTGTGAATCGATAAACCAATGGCTCGTGTCATCAAGCCAAGAGTGGTAACCATTTAAGGCAATGAAGTCATGCTGCTTTTCGTCAAACGCATAATAGCCTTCTAATTGATACCAATGTTGTTGATCATTAAAGCGAAGCCTCACACCTATGTCGGTTTCTTGTTGTGCAGGAATGTCTTCTGCACTTTGAAATATATGTTGTCGATCAAAGCGAATAAAGCCTTGTAGGTTGGTCTCATCGCTATGCAAAGTGGCTTGCTTATTCACTATTTTAGGTGCTGATGGTGCCTGATAAGTGATTAGTTCTGGCAGTGGCATATTGATGTCAGAAAAACTCGTAATCTTGTTGTTTCTTTCACTTAAATGCCAACGATAGAGGCGTACATACTTTAATTGATCCGTGCGCACTTCAATTTTACCTGCTGGATGGAAAAAACGACGCTCGCTGCGTTTGTTTTCATTCATCTCTTCTAGTTTTACTAATGTATCGGCAGGTAAGTTAGCAATAAGTGGCGTATCAGCTGATACAGTATAAAACGCTAAATTTGTTGGTAGCGGCAACGCTTTCCATTGCCCCTCAATATATTGCTCTGCTTCAATAGCAAGCTGTTGCGACAGGTATGGGTTGAGCCAACGTACGGCAATTGTATTGTTGTTTAACTCTCGCTTATTAAAGGTGAATGGAATGCTTTGCTGCTCAGAAACAGACCACACCTTTTGTTGATTTGCTAACTGAAAAGAGATATTAGCACTATTTGCACGCGCTAATTCTGCGCTAGAAAAGTTAAATTTAAAGCGAATTTGTGTGCCTTCAGTCTTCGTTAAATCAATATATAAAGTATGAAAAGGGCGTAATAAAATCCCTTGCTCAGGTGCGGATTGAGTCGTGTGTTGAGCAAACCTGTCGGCAAAACTACGTTGTTCAGTCTCTTGCATATTAAACAGACGTGTACCAGCGTAATCGAGCATGTTTTCAATGGGCTGCCACTGACCAAAGCGTTCAATTCTATTTTGTAAGAAAACCGAATGGGCAGAGGGGGGAAGTGTGTCGATTCGTTGCAGCAGTTGTGTGTACTGATTATTGCTAAGACGTTTTTCAGATAGTAGATACAACCCATTGATAAGGAGTTTGTTTGGCGTTGTATCGTGCGCATGAATAAGCGAGCTAATATCATCGCTGGTGGCTTGAGTGGTGGCATCAGAATAATAATCAAAAAGTGCAAATAACTGCTTTGGAATAACACTTATATCAAGGTAAGCAGCTTGATTGGTGGTCACAGTGAGCGTTTCACCGGCTTGCAAGCTAATAACTAAATTAGCGGCAATAGAGACTGCTTGCTGATTACTGACGAATTGGGATGTGGCCGCTATATCACTAAAAATGGGCATTAACTTATGCTGATACTGACTATCAGCTTTTAACCACGCGGTATGATATTCACCACTTTGATCGGCTTTAGTCCGTGCCTTTATGCTTAAATGCATTACGTGGTTAGCGGTAAATACCCAAGGTATATCGTTATTAACGAGGGTGCTTTGTTGCTTTCCTTCTGGGTTAATCAACGCGTATTGCGAGCCAATAGAGCGTTGATAAAGTGCCTCTTCAGGTTTTTCAAGTTGCGTTAAACTCTGATAATTGAGCGCACTAAAACTGTGTTCAACCTGTGTTTGCGCTTGGGTTTGATGTGCAAGCCATACTGCTAAACGGTTCTTTTGCTGTTTTACTGCGAGGTTTATAAGTTGAGCTTCACATTGCTCTATTGTCCTCACGTTCCCCGCACATAATGCAAAAAGTTTATGTTCGATTTGTTCTGCTTGATAGGCACGAACAAGGGCTTGTGCGGCATAGTGCTTTAACTGAGCGTGCTGCGCGCTTTTATACAAGCCTTCAAGGTAACTGTTGGCAAGGTGAAACTGATGTTGTTCACGCAGTATGGCTACTCTTAGCTGCCATGCTTTAATCGCAATATCAGGGTCTGGGCTTGTGCTCAACGGTTTCAATAAAGCCAGTGCTTCTAGAGGCGCTGATGTAGCAATATGTTGTGCTTTTGTGAGTGACGCTTGCCAGTCTATATCGGGGTTATTTTGCAAAGCCGGTGTATAGGGTTCGATTGAAGCCACATAGTCGTCATGTTGTTTGTTTAAATAACGACTCAATAAATTAGCGATAATAGGGCTTGTTTCAGTGAGGTCTCCCTGTTTCTGATACAGTAATTCGTCACTCGGTAAGGAGGCGAGTGTTCTCGCATACAGGGCAAAATCGATAGGCTTCGAGGTGTTGGTTAGCCTTTTAATCGTTACCGATGAGGTTGAAATAGGCACCGAAATCATAAGTGTTTGATAATGTTCGGTCGCTTTTAGGTTTATAAGCCAATTACGCTCACCCGCGGTTAACTGAAATTGGGTGTCTTGTTGTGTTTTTGCAATAAGGGTTAACCACGGCGTTGCACGTTGTTGAATGCTTAAATCGAACTCAATGGGTTGGTGTCCAAGGTAGGTTAATTCGCGCACTTGCTGATTAATACGTGGGTAAAACCGCTCATCAACGAGGCGTTGCTCCACTAATTCGCTAATGGTTTTGCTATGCATTTGTAGTGATGAATGCTCAGTGCTGCCAGTGAGGTTTGATTGCACTGTCATCATCGATAATAAGTTGTAATGACGTTTTATAGAAAGCGGGTTGTTTTGTGTGTACACATCATCGCTAAACACACTAAAAGAGTGTGTGTTATAAACCGATTCAATCGCTTCATTTGCGGTGGTTAGCCAATAGGGGAGTAACAGTTTTTCTTGTTCTTTTTCGGCTGCGCGGTCATCATAAATAGCGCGGTGGCTTTGCTCAATTTTAATATACGCATTGGTGTGACTTTTAAGAGTTAAATACTGCCCAGCCGCAATGGCAAGGTAGTCACTGTTTACGAGGCCTACATCGTATTCGCTAAACTCAAATGCTTGGCTATTTATGGTATTTACTCTAGCAACCAGTTCGTTATCAATAGATGCGTACACCACACCATTAGGATCGGGCTGCTGCATATTTTGACGTACAGAGATCGTTAGTTTTTTTGCAGCAGGAAAAAACAGTTTCACTTCTTCATTTTTTTTGAGCGCATAATACCGCTCATTTCCTTGGGCAGAGCTTAGTTGTATGGAAGGAGCGGCTATTTTTATGGCGCGCCTAAAGCTGTCTCTTGCGCCTTGGTAATGGCCTATCATGGCAGTAAATTCAGCACGCTCGTCGAGATGATTTTGTATGGCAATAATGCGGTTATGCCCAGTGGCTGGCAGCTGACAGCGTTTGGTATTACAAAGTAAGTCGCTGTGAACGCGTAAACGTTGTTGTAAATACTGCGTGTTACCTGCACTTAGAATAAACTGATTTAAAAGTGCGGGGGCTATTTCAAGCCAATGACCTTCTGGTAGCCACAAATAACGGTGCTGTTTGGCATCAAAAGTTAGGTGCTGCGTTGTCGCCAAAGGCGATAAGTGTGGTGATGTGTTTAACCAAGTAGGGGGCATCAGCACGGCGTGTTTTGGCTGTGAGGCTTTGGCTGGCTGACATAGCAGCAGCGTTATACTAACGAGAGCAATTACGAAGTAAGGCATTGTTTAAACAGCTTTAATAAGTGGTTATCAGTGATTAATTTTTCGCGAATTTCGCGGCTTAATTCAATATGGATAAATTGACTATTGCTTGGCGCAAGGGTTGTGAGTATATTTTTTGTTCCTCCAAGCTCATAAATATCTCGGCCATAGAGCATCACAGCAACGTTTAGTTTTTCATTTAAGCAGTCGGTGATATTACGTGTTAATAACGATGCATTTTCACGACCTTGACTGACAATAATGTCGGCTTTTCTGCCTTGATTAGTTTTACGTTTTTCTTTGGCGAATCCATGTAATTGGAAAATGGTAAAAGACTCAACGGTATCCGCATAGGCTAAAATAAATGCATTTGCAGCACTTTCTTTATATTTACCAAAGTCAATCAGCACGCCATTTGCGTCGCGACTTGTGCGGTGCTTGGTATTGGTAAGGAGTACCTGGCAGTCATTAAATAGGGAGCGTGCAATATCTAAAGTATGCAGGTCATAGAAGCGGTGTGGGGCATACGCAATGCAGGCATATCCGGTTTCCTTAAAATGTATTTCACCGCCAGAATCTAATGATTCCTTTGCGTATAACCCCCCATCCTTTAACGTGAAATGGGAAGGGACGGCCTCGCTATTTTTTAGCCACTGCTGAAAGTCGGTATGAAGTTCAGAGATGTTTGATTCAGCTTGGCATGCCGAGATCAATAACCCCGTGATAATGATGATAAACTTAATATTCATTGTTCCACCACCTTACTTTTTGCTCCCCCAGCGGGTACTCCTGAAGTATCGATAACCAGACTGTCTCAGATGCGCTAATTGTCAGTGAGTGCAGTTTATTTATGTCACTTGATACCGTATGCGTGACGCTAGGGTAGCTATTTAATTGGCTATTTTTTGGATGAATTAGAAACGCGTTAAGTAATTCTGAGCTATGTAATTGAACACGCTGTTTAGCGATACTGTACTCGCTGGTTAATCCTGATTTGTAATTAGCTTTTTCAAGAATGTTAAACTCAATAGGCTGCGCACTGCGCGAACGAAACAGCTTAAAGACCACACTCATTGGTTGTTCTTGCGCATCAAAGTTGAGTATCAAAGGCGTATTTTTATTGAGTTGATAGAGACGTTGTTTAATCCACGGTCTCTCACCATGCCAGTTTTGATAGGTTGCCGTTGCTTTATTTTGTAATTGTTTTAACTCAGTCGCTGACACATCTGATGCATTACGTTCTTGAGCACGGGTATTAGACAACCTAAAAATCAGTTTGTTATCACCCGTATCAGAATAACTGGCTGGGGTCTTAGGTGTGTAAAGTCCAAAGTTAAAAATTTGTGCCGGTTGTTTAGGTATAAAGTAACGGTCAGGGCTAAGTGCGAGGGCCACATTTGAAATAGGCAGTAGAGTGTAAAGCTCTCTTGGCTGATAAAAGGTCGTCATTGGCTCAACTTCAGCAGGGGGCGTAAAGGTTCGAATATTGGCAAAACGTGCCTGCTGTGTTAATTCAAAGTGATTATTCGCGCGTAGTTCGTACCACGCTGCAATATCATAAAATTGATCAATCGGCGTTGTGATATTTTGATGAGCAACTACACGCTGATAATGAAATTGTGCGTAACGAGCGCGCAACTGGACATAAGTGTCTTTATTCGCCTTTATTTGTACTCGATACGCATTAGCTGGCGTGCGCAAATAATACGAGGTGAGTAAACCAACACGCTGCCTTTGCGTTGTATCGTCTATAAGGCGATCGTAGTGTGAGACGTCGCCTTTATGCGCTAAAGAGAAGCGTTCGATTTCTGTGTGTGTTTGATCAAATAAAACGACCTCTAACTGACTTGTTTCTAAAGCACGTACGTCTAGCTTTAAGTCACTTTTGGGGTCAATATCAAACTCGACATTGCCTTGCTCATTTATTAAATAACTGCCAGCATAACTCGTTAAAATTGGGGTGTCTGAGAGAGTTTGCCATTGAGTAAGTATCGCTTCATCACTACAAATACTCACTAATCCAGCTGCAATGAGCTGTGTTTGATAGCGGTTTTCAACATCGGTAGGAGCAAAGCTGACAGGCGTCGGCGCCGAGAATTGCAGTTTGTCATACCAAATTAAATGTGGCAGTTTTGCGCCTTCTTTGACGGTGAAAATAAGGCTGTCGGGTTCATCTAAGCGAACGCTGGCACATAAACCCTCTTCGGTAAAGTAAGCACCTAAATCGTGTTGTTCAGCACTAAAGTCATAGGTCAACACATTATAGGGGAGGCTTTCGTAGAGAATATCAGATTTAAAGTCGATATCTGGAATACCCTGTGGGGCGATTTTCTGCCACCAGTAAGCCATCGCATTACTGATTTCGTTACTGGTTAAGGCATTTTCACCTAACGTTAAATAGTTTGTTGCCCGTTGACGGCGATCTAATGGTCTTTTAAGCCATGTGTTAAGAGGATCAATACTTTGTTCAGGGGTTTTAGCATGCACACGAACGACCACTCCTTGAAGATTAGCCTGTTCGGGGATCATAGTCAGCTCTAAGCTGGTCGCACGTGGGTAATGAGCTATGGGTAAGTAAAAAGATTGTCCCGAGGCAACACTCAAGGATTGTTTGTTTTCAATAATTTGCTTAATTTTTTGGCCGTCTAAGTCGGTGTACAGCTTAGAAGCATGATGATAAATATCGTCTAAAATCACACGCTCTTGTTGGTCATACAGAACATACTTAATAGCGTAGTTAACCGGTTGATCAAAAGAAATCGAGTTATCAAATACGGCATTAGAAAGAATGCGCAACGAGTGGGTCCGCTGATTCGAAAAATTGAATCGCAGTGGCTTATCCTTACTCAACCATTGCACATTAGAGCGTGTTTCTTCGCCTGTGCTGGCACCAATAGGCTCAGCTGAATCGAGCCAAACAAAAAAGTGTCGACCAAAGAACAGTAGGGTGAATACCACACTGACAATAACCAGTAGCGCAAGCAAGCGTTTAATTAAATACACTGTCGCCTCCGCTCATCATAAGATTAAACCCATCTAGGTCAAATAGCTGATTTTTAGTGGGGTAATATATGGCTGTGATTTTGCTGTTGTGTTTGAACATCAAAGCATATTTATTGACATGCTCTAACTCAATTGTGTGCAGTGAACATTTATTCATTTCGTTGCATAATCGTGCCAAAGACGTGAGACGTTGGTTCGCGGCGTAGCTATCAATAATGCTCTTCATATTTTGCTTATCAAGGTCGCTTAACGCTTGCCAGTTCGACGGCGACAAAGTAGCGAGATTGATAACTGTTAGTGCTGGGGTGTTCGAAATAGCCAGTAAACGCTGTAACAAACTGCTTTGGCTTACTGAAAATTGCGTTTTGAAATCAGACGCTAACCACAAGGTTGCCAGCTCGCTATTCGCATTAAATTGTTGATAGCCCGCTTGAGGAGAGCTACCAATTTCAAGCCCTCTGGTTGCTGCTTGTCCTTCAACAACTTGATACTTAATCCCCAAAGCCGTTAACTGATTACTCAGTTGATTCATCAGTGGTGTGGCAAGCTCATTAATCTGTGTCGTCGAGAATGCGATAGCATTCGGGCGCACCCAAGAAGGCGCGCTGTGGCTTCTTATCTGAATGTTTAAACTGGGTGTCATTTCATTAAAGCGTAAGTAGCTTTGATGAACGATATTAAATAACGACCCTACATTATCGACGGCTAATACATTCGCTTTTGGATGCGCATACGGATGAGCCCCCGCAATTGCTAAGTAAGCTGCATTGGTGCGGCTGAACAACTCGCTGGCAACAGCCAATGTATTACTTTCAAATAAAGGGCGGGGAACACTAAGAGTGATAGACTCATGTTCACTTAACTTAAAGATATATAAGCCCTGACCTTGCTGATACGCTTGGTTTTTGTCCTGAGGGCTCAATAGTAAATAGCGGCCGCTCATTGTCTGGACCTGTTGTAATTGGTAGTTAAGTAACTCAGCAGTGCCATTAATTTGTTTTAACTGATTTAGGTTATTCTCATTGAGAGGATCATTTCCTATCTGTGCAATTAATTTATACAGTGGTTTGAGTATTTCGAACTCCCAAAGGGCCACCTGGTTTTTAGACAGCGGTTGATATTTAAAACTGCCTTTTTCACTGATATGCACAGAAAAATCATCAATTATTTGGTTAATGTCTCGTTCTAATTTATTAAACTGAAGTGTGCTGTAGCGTTTATTATCGCGATAAGCATTGGCTAATATACTCGCGTAGTTGTCGCTATCTAAAAACACCTCAAGCAAGGAGCCCGAAAATTGTGAGGTGGGTAGACTATTTACTGTTGCGCTACCAAAGAACGTTTCTTCAGACCCCATAAATTGGTGAATTTCTCGTTGGCTTATTGATGCAGGAAGTTGATTATAAATCCAATATTGGCTCTGTGATTTTGCTGGAGAATCAGTTAAAGAGACTTTAGTAAAGTGGTTAGACTCACGTACCTGCAATACTTCATCAGTGTTAAGTGCCGTAATAAATGCCTGATAGAAAGGACTTTGTTGATTCTCTTGCGCTAACGTTTGTTGTGGTGTCTTTGCGGTACCATAAACCAGCGCTTTGCTATTGAGGTGCTGAAATATAAGCCCTGCTGAATCACTTGCTAAACTTTCGGTGATAGGAAATGGTACGGTGATCAATAAAGGCGTTGATTGCGGATTTTTATTTAATACGAAAAGGCCGCGCTGCTGATCTTCAAACGTGTCTATTATATAAATATAGTCTTCATCACTTTCAAGTCTGAATCCTATCGGGTTAAACAGCGCGTTAAGACTGGCTATCGATTGATTATTTTTAATCGCCTGATTAACTTGGTAAACCCCATATTTAAAATCAGTGACAGCTTGATTTGCTTTATAGCTACTCACGGTGACTTTGTTTGACTGTGCGGTATATAAATAACTTTTGTAACGGCTGATTTGCTGGTCAAGGGTGAATACGTGGTGACTTTGAATGTCTGAAGTCTCAGTGTGTTTTGACAGCATTGACGGTACAAGCATCACAATAAAACCAACCAAAATAGCAAATGCCCCCCCAACGACTGAAGTTTGAAATGTTGCCCTGATCACCAGCCCTAATGCGTTTTTTTGGTAAATTTTGAGTGCAAGTAAAGTGGCAAGCATATAACCAAATGCAAACGTATCTGTGACCTTTATAGCGGGGAAATACCACACCACAATGTAGTTGAGAATTAGTTTATACACGAAGCCAATAGTGAAGAAGAATAGCAGTAATCGAGCGCCTTCAATATTGGCGTGCTTAAGGCGAGTAAAGTGAATTAACGAGCCGCCTAACACTAAAATGACCGCTGTTTCAGCGAAAGAGGTCAACAGTTTACTGGGTTGAGTTAACTGAAGTGCTAATAAGGCGGGTAGCATTATTCCGTTAAATTCCCAGCCGTATTTTATGTTTGCTCTTGAGGCAATAAAGGCCGTGATCACTAAAATAATATAGGCCTTGGGAGCGGCAATAATGGATGCCGCAACGGCTTCGTACATAATACCTAAATTAGCAATACTGAAATTAGTAAACGGCATCAGTACGAAGCGAACGAGCACAAAGGTGATCAAAAGTTGAATAAAGGTGACTTTTAGACCGTATTTGAAGCCGCCATTCCACATTACATTCGCTGTTAAAGCAATAATCACAAGACCCAAAGAGTACAGTTGTGACGCGTAGTCTAGGGTAATATCCCACTGACTTAATTGATTGGCAACGGGAGGCCACACTAACGTGTCCATACAAACACGTACTAAAATACTCAGCAATATAATGGCAAAAAACCGGTCACGACCAAACATCTCGCCATAACCACATTTTTCCATTATGTAATGTGCGCTAAATCGCATTAAGCCATAGACAACGATTGCTTCAATAATGATAACGACGGCAGATGTGGGACTGATGATGAGCAAAGGCACGATATAACCTGGCACCACAAGCCCCGTTAATGGGAAACCAAAACGTAAGTTCAATAGACAAACAACGGCCGTACCCACCCACACGGTGGTAATAACTGACTGTCCAAGGCCACTGCCTGCGGGAAAGAGAGCTAAGACAAAGTCCATTATTGCTCACTCAGGGTTTCATCATAACCGTCGTCGAGTTGTGGCTCACTCTCAAAGGTATCGAGAAATTCAAATAAAATACCCGATACTTGAAATGGTTCACCCGAAGCGGTTTGCGATCCATCGGTATGAATCGCTTTTATATTTAAAACATAATGTTGATTATTAAGGACTACCGGTAAATGAATATCCGCCTTATTTAATGTGACATAGCGCAATTTACCTTTGGCTACTTCGCTATCAAGGGCGCAGCTATGACATAACAAATCTAAGGCTGTCATTTCAAAAATGGTAAGCTGATGTTGTTTAGCAAAGTGTTCTAACGCTGCATTTGTTTGTACGACTTGACCGAACAGGTTAAAGAGAACCGTTGCGCAGCGTGTATGATTAAACACCAACTCTAAGGTTGTTAACTTTTGCTCCATGTCATTGAGCGAACGTTTAACTTGCTGATCGATTGGCTCATGTAGTTTGAACGACACAAGTCTATTGAGTAAGTTCTGATTCTTCGCCTGAGTTGTTTTATAAATATGATAATGAAAGAGCAGTTCAGCGACTTGTGCTGCAAATTTGTTCACATTTTTCTCAAAGGCGTGTCGATCAAAAGTCTCATTTGGAATAACCGATAAAGCCCAAAAACCCCGAACATCACCCGCGTAAACAAGGGGGACCATAAACTCTATTTCGGTGTTGAGCACATTTTTAAAAAAAGGTCGGCTAATCTTTACAATACCCAGTGCTTTTAATGCGTCACTGTACGGGGATCGTTTGTAGTCACGGCGCATTTCTTGGATATTGTCGAGTTCGCAATTGATCGCTCTTATTTCAACAATGCGATGATCATCTTCTTTTCTCGCCAAAAAAATTGATTTTTCGAGATCTAATTGCTGGCTTATTAGTTGAATTATTGGATCCCATGGAGAGGCTTGCTCAATAAAGGTTTGCGGTAAAAAACGGCCCATCATTTTCTGTTGGATATTATTTACAACCCCCGTTAGTGCTTTATCTTCAGATAGTTTTCGTACAATCAAAGCCGAAAAAAGGGTCGAAAAGATAACAATAATGTATTGGCCAACAGGGATATAAACAGCAGCAAACTCGATACCAAGGTAACTGACCACGACCCAGAAAAGGCAACTTGCCAAGGCAATGACAAATGAGTAAATAACAGCCAGTTTTTGAAAGCTAAACAGCAGGCTAATTACCAGAGCAAGTTCAATGAGGGCGCTATAACTAGGTTTAAGCTCTTTCACCGTGGTTGTTTTTTCGATACTGTCTGCGGCATAGGCCATAAGCAGGAGAGGATCGTTCAATCCCGTTAACTTAGGAGCATGAATATTTACATTAAACGCAGAACTTGTTTGGCCAACAATAATGACTTTATTCTTTAATTGTTCACTCATAACATCAGAGCTTAGAACCCGCTCAGCACTGAATTTAGGGAGAGCACTGACCGCTAATTTAAAATCAATTAGCCGAGGTTGCTGACCTTCATAGCCAAAAACAGTTTGCCAGATGCTATTACACAGAGACTCTTTATCATTGGCTGGGATTCGCATGTGGTAACTTGACCACATTTCAACACGTGGTACACAGTATTCGCTTTGCGTTATAGGATAATAAACACGGTTGGTAATTGAAGGTGTTATATTTTGGTTTGATAAAACGATAACGGCCTTGGGGTTATATTCAGTTATTTTTTCAATAAGTTCTGAATGGTTTTTAGCCAAGTTTTTACTTGTTATAAGTACGATATTGGTGTGCTGCGTTTCACCAAACGATGCTAACTTTTGATAGAAATAAGCATTACTAGCTTGAAAAAGATTCAAAACATTATTAATCACCACTAAAGCAAACAAGCCAAGCGTAAGCCAAAAAATATGGTGATTCTTTAATAACAATAATCGTTGAGTGACAGCCACGCTTCTTCCTTAATCAAGTGAAGTAAAAGTGAGTGTTAAGCTTGCTGTATCGTTTACAGAGACCTTTAAAAAGTCATATCCGTGCATTTTATCTGTGTTCCACTGACTGTTTTGCAGTGCAACGCTTTTTTGCCATGAAATCATCGCAATATCATCAAAGCGAGTCATGGCCTCTCCCTTATTAGGAGCATAGTGCCTAAATTGTAGTTTTACACCCCGAGGTGGTTGTTTTTTTTGGCCTAATGTAAATTCATCAGATGGTAATGTGAAATCGTGACTAAAGGATTGCCATGCTTTGTCACCACCTTCACTAATTAAGACCTGATTTTGTGAAAAAGCCAGATCATCTACCTCTGTGGTATAGGTGAGTAAGCTTTCTATCTTGCCGCCGTTTTCAGATTGAATGTAACCAAATAAAGAAAACTGCTTGCTAAGCATTGGTTGAAAATTTTCATCAGTTAGCTCCATCACACGCATTGTGTGTCTAAAGGGAATAATTGAGGGGGTATTATCAAATTCATCGCGTGTTGAGCATAAAGCTTGAATGCCATTGTGCGGGTTTTCAGTGCAGGGTAAAACGCTATTACTGCTATGATCCCAGCGGCTAATTTCAAATGCATCGCTGTCGTTATCCCAATCTTCAAAGTCCCCAAAGACCATTAAATCTCGCCCAAAAGTAAGCTCATTTAAAGTGCCATTGGTGACTTCTATTGCCGATAGATAGGCGGCAGAAGAGGGAGCATACTCACGTAAATCAAGGATAGGAGTCTGTGAATTTACTTCAACGCTGACTTTGTGATTGCGTTTGGTTGCGTGTGCTTTTTTAAAGTACACCTCAGCATAATTATCGCGGGGGATAAGCGTAATATTATCGTCTGAAAATTCGGCTAGGCGCCTTAATAAATAGTGACTTAAAAAGCCCGTTGTGAAACGTGGTTTGTAATCTTCAATAAAGATAGGGTAGGCAAATGCACGCTGAACGGTTTGAGTTTGTGAGTCTAGTTCGACCATCACCGTTACCCCTAATAAGGTATCGAGGCGAGCTTGATCAAACACGAGGTTACCTAACCCTAAAATGGCAGGCACATTATTATATACCGCAAAACCTTGTGCTACATGAGGGTGGTGAGCAATGAGTAAGTCGGTATTTTGCGTTGATAAATCAACTAAGCGACTTGCAATAAAGCGCGAAGGAGAATAGGTGTATTCGTCGCCACCATGCATTTGCGCAATAACAAAATTACTTGGGTGTATTTTCTCAAGCGTTTCTTGCACATATTCTGCATTTGTTAAATCTGCAGCACCGCCTTTCATTGCATCGGTGACGTAAGTAAATTCGTGCTCTTTTCCGGTAATTGATGTAGCAGCAAAGAGTACTAAATTGAATGTGTCGAGCTGTGCTGTAATAGGGCTGAATGCAGCAAATTCATCAAGACCTGCACCACTATACAGCAGCCCTGTGTTTGATATTTCAAGTAGTGTGTCTTCTAAACCTGTTTGTAAATAATCGTAGATATGATTATTACCAAGTCCCACGTAATCAATCCCAATTTCTGTTAAGCCTTGTAACGAATCAGGTAACGAAAAAAAGCTAAATTCTTTGGTCGGATGAACGACAGCAGGGTTACTGGTAATCGGTGACTCTAAATTGACTGAAGCAAAATCTGCGTATTTAAACAGGGGAGCAACATCTTTAGTAATTGCGATGCTATCTGCTGCGGCTGTCGCTGGACGAATGAGTGCGTCACTCACATTGGGGATTGTGGTGCCCATTGTTGCGAGACTCGGGTCTAAGTAACGACGTCCAAACATTGAATCACCCCCAAATACCAGGCTTTTACTCGTTGCAGGTTTGGCGTGGAGTTTGATTTGTGTGGTTGTCGAGTTTGGGTGATTTACAAGAATACCTACTTTGGTAAAGTAACCATTCTGTTGAATTGTAATGGCATGATTACCGTAACCCAGCTTATCAATAAATACCTGACCATTATTGTCAGTCGTATATTGTTGCTCTGCAATAGTCAGAGGAATGTTACTTAAGGGAGTTAAGTCGTCATTAACGACAGTCAGCGAAACACTAGCATGGCCTGTTAAAAGTGATTCACGTGCGTCGATCACATCTTGCTTTTGTTGTTGAGGTTTATCCTCATTTGGATCTTTTACTTTGCATGCCACTAAACCAAGACAAACAAACAAAAGCAAAAAATTCACGACTACTTTAAACAAATGATCCTCGTTTTTACTTTATTTACATTTCTTTAGGGCAATATTTACTGCGGACGCATTCTATCGACGTTAACAGATTGGAACAACCAAACATTGACTCTGAAAATTCAGATATTGTCCTCATAAATGCAACATGCCATCTACTTTTACACCCAAAATTGTAATTTTAGTACTTTGTTTGTGCACCGAGTGTTAAGTGTAGTTTAAATTTAATACTTCGCAGATTTTTACTTTTAATTTTATACAACTAGCGCTGTGAAGAAAGGAATAAAAAGACAATAAAAAAGGCCTTTGCGGCCTTTTTGTGCGTATGGGCTTTCACAAAATGAAAGTTAGAATTTGTATTTAACACCTAGCATAGTAACAACTGGATCGATTTCTACCGTTGATGTGAGTGCTTTTGCGCCATCTGCATACACGGTAGCATCAGTATCGATATCGATTAATGCAACCATACCGTGTAGACCCCAGTTTTCATTCATCATGTAGTTGAAACCAGCTTGTGCTGCAAAACCAAATGAATCATCTAATTTTACTTCTACATCGTTCGTACCCAGCGTTGCTTTTAACGCTGCTGAAGCCTGCTCATCAAAGAACGTTGTATAGTTGATACCGACACCCACAAATGGACGGAATTTGTAAGTTGAATCTAAAAAGTGATATTGCGCGATCAACGACGGTGGTAATTGTTTAATGTCAGCAATCTTGTTGCCTGCTAAGCCACCCGTGCCTTGAACATCATGACTAAATGGGGTTGCTGCAACTAACTCAAGTACCCAATTATCATTAAATGCGTAATCGATAGTGATACCCACTTGTGTATTGTCATCACCACGTAAACCTAAAGTAGGTGCTTCGTTGATTTTTGAACTGTCGTTATCAGGGTTAACATTAATCGCACCGACGTTGACGCTTAAGTTAGCGTTTGCAACAGGAGAGAGTGCTAATAATGAAGTCAGTAATGCAATGCTTAATTTAGTTTTCATGCTGTTCTCCACGAACTACTTGTCTTGTTTAGTTGAGGCTATTATTACCGAGTCGACACAGCTAAAACCTGTTCTAGATCAAAGTTTCAAAAATGTTTGAACGAAGTGAAGCTTTTTTTTGATTTAGATTAAGTTTTTAACCAAGAACAGAAAAAAAGTAATTGACTCTTATCGGTTTTTTGAATCTCTAGAGTCGCTCTTTTTTGTTGTTTATTTGTATTTAGTACACCTTAATCATTACTAAAAAAGGCCTGCAATTGTGCCCTTCCTTGGCAGAGAGGGGCATTATTCATCATGGTTTTCGCAACAGTAACGTGCTGTGCAAAGCAGGCTTATTAATGAATGCAAATGACGATAATGCATGGCGAACAGTCATTACTTTCACTTTCACATTGCGGTAATAAAAGCGCGCTGTAATACCCTTACTTATCTCAGTGGCTAGGGTTATTATGAAATGCGTACTAAATTCACACGTTGAGCAACATTTATCTGCCTATGATGAGGTGGTTGATGTTTTACAAACCTTAATTCGATTTAAATCTGTCACACCCGCACAAGCAGGAGCGATTGATTGGTTAGCAAAAAAATTAACCACGGTTGGTTTTGAGTGTGATGTGTTTAGCGATAATCAAGTAACGAATCTAATCGCTAAAGTCTCATTTGGTGATGGACCCGTAGTGGCTTTCTCAGGGCATATTGATGTTGTTCCTGCTGCACAGGGGGATTGGAAAGTTGATGCGTTTTCGGGTGACATTGTTGATGGCGCTGTGTATGGACGCGGCGCCGCAGATATGAAAGGCGGTGTAGCTGCCATGTTATGTGCAACACAGGCGCTGCTGCAGCAACGCAAAAATGTGCGAGGAACCTTTTATTGGTTGATCACCTCAGATGAAGAAGGCGAAGCCGAGTATGGTTCTCTTTTAATTGCACAGAAACTGGCTCAACAAGGCGTCATACTGGATGGGTGCCTCGTGGGTGAGCCAACCAGTCATTTGCATGTTGGTGATACGATTAAAAATGGTCGCCGCGGAGCGCTCTCTGCACGTTTATTTATAAAAGGGAAAGCGGGGCATGTTGCTTATCCTGAGAACACCGTGAATGCGGCACATATTAGCGCAGAGGTCGTAAAGCGACTCATCGCCATTAACTGGTTTAAAGATGAACCAAGCTCAGAAACGACATTACAAGTAACCGGTATTAATATTGCCAATGTGGTCGATAATCTTGTGCCTGCACAGTGTGAATTAACGTTTAATGTACGTTACAGCCATGGCTATAAAAGTACCGATATAAAAAATGAAATTCAGGCTGCCTTGGCTGATCTTTCGCAGCACCTACAGGTGCAGTGGGAGCGCCCATGCGAGTCTTATTACACACCCCATAAATCAGGCGGCTGTTTGCTCAAACAGGTTGAGCAGGCGATACATCAAGTAACAGGCACATTTCCAGTCTTAAGCACTCATGGTGGTACATCAGATGGCCGTTTTTTTGCGAGTGAGCATACGCAAGTAATTGAATGTGGTGTGCGAAACCACACTATTCATCAGGTGAATGAACATGTTCCTGTGGCCGACTTACTACTCATTGAAAAAATTTACAGCGAGCTGTTGGTTAATATCTTTAGCAATGTTAACACCTAAAAAGCATAGATAATCGGCCGATTGGCCGATATCCACTGTGTGTTTTAGCGAGACTCGCCCAAATAGCGTTTAGCTTTACTGGCCTTTACTTTATTAAGATCAACCAGTACAAGACCATCGATACAATTATTAAACTCAGGATCGATACTAAAGCTGAGAAATTGTACGCCACCGGGTTCGCATAATTCGGTATATTGTTTAAACAAAGTGGGGACTTGGGCGCCAATATTAGCCAGAATATGCTTCAGCTCTACAAAATCCTCTTTAATATTATTCCCTGAAAATAACTGAGTACATTGTTCACGCTGTTGTTCAGTATGACGAAATTCATTGTTGGGTATCGCTAATGTTCGCTGCGCACCGTAATAATGCTGATAGTAATGAACGAGTAAAGATTTTGCTTGTTCAGGTAAGGCATTTGATACACTAACAGCACCAAATAAATAGCGATATTGCGGGTACCTATTTACAAATGCGCCAATACCAAACCATAAGTAATCGAGGCTTTTTCTGCCCCAATATTTGGGTTGTACAAAACTGCGACCCAGCTCAATACCTTGTTCGAAATATGGCGCCATTTCGTCGCTGTAACTAAATAAGCTATCGGTATACAGTCCCTTTTGGCCATGTTTTTCTATAATATCTTTTGCACACGCAAGACGATATGCACCAACTAGTTCCAGTTGTTTTGCATCCCACAGTACGAGGTGCTGATAATCCATATCGTATTTATCAATATCACGTCGCTTACCACTGCCTTCACCGACAGCACGAAAGGCTATTTCGCGTAAACGACCGAGTTCACGAAAAATCGGAGAGCTACCGCTATATTGATAAAGATAAATTTTCATTCCGTCTGATGTTTCACCGAGCAGTTCGCACTGTTCAATGGCTTTCTTTAAATCCTTAGTGGCCTCTGGGCTTGCGATTGGCGTTTGTGTTTTTAAAGGTAGTGGCTTTTTAGTGATCAGGCGATAAAGCTGCTTTCTGATCAATTGCGCAATTTCTTTATCTTTTAAATTCTCAATTAAATATGACTCAGGCGGTATTGATGCACCAATTTCAAACTCTAACGATTTTTGTCGTTGTTTAAACATTTCTTTGACCAATAACAAGCTTGCTAATGGTTTGTAGATCATCGAAGTGCCATAAAATAGTGGGCTGTTTTTGGCTTTAATATAAATTGGCAAGATCGGCGCGTTGGCTTTTTTTGCCATGCGTAAAAAGCCGCTGTTCCACTTACAATCTTTGATACCTGTAGGGCTTAGTCGTGACACTTCACCAGCCGGAAATATTAATAATGCGCCTTCTGATTTTAAATGCTGTTGAATATTGGCCAGCTCTTTCTTTTTACTTGTCCCCGATAAGTTGTCGACGGGTAATAACAATGAGTGCATTGGCGTGATTGACATCAGCATGCGGTTAGCAACGACTTTAAGGTCGGGTCTAATGCTGGATAGCACTTTGATTAATGCTAATGCATCGAGCGAGCCAATTGGATGGTTCGCAACAATAACAACATGACCCTCACTGGGGATGTGTTCCATTTGTTTTGGTTTGTAACGTGTATCAAAGTCAAGTTCATCGAGTACTTGCTCAACAAACTCGAGCCCCTGTAAGTGAGGGTAGGCATCGCCAAAGGCAACAAACTCTTGTTCATGTAATAAATAGCCTAGCCCCTTTTTTACCAACCCTTTTACTTTTGGTGAATTTTCTAACTGTGGTAAATTTGCTTCTATTACTTTATCAACACTGATCATACACACCTCAATCTTAAACGCATCTAGCGATATAAGTAGGGTAAAAGCTCGCTGTGACAGTTAAGTTGCAGTTGTGTGACTTTTTAAAGAGCGCTAACGATAAGCGGAGAACAAAATGATTTTACTTGTGGCAATCACTGGCCGAGATTGCAGTCAATTAATTGAACGATTACGTACTTTATTACCCGAAGTGGAAGTACAGTTGTGGTCAGAATGTACAGATTATAGCGCCGTTGAATTTGTATTGGCGTGGAATGCGCCTGCAGACTTATGGGCGAAACTCCCTAATTTAAAAGCTGTGTCGTCGTTTGGTGCAGGCGTAGACAGCATTGACTTAACGGCGATTGCCCCCTCTGTTCCTGTGGTACGTATTGTCGACGAGACCCTTGCCAGCGATATGGCTGAATATGTGTTGACCCATGTATTAGCGCAAAAATTAAGATTGAAAGAATATTTTTTAAAACAATCACAAGGAGCATGGAAACCCAAACGAGCCTATGCACATCAGCATGTGGGTATTTTAGGCTATGGTGAGCTTGGGAAGGCATGTGCCAAACGTTTGGTGGCGAATGGTTTTACGGTAAGTGCATGGTCAAATAGCGAAAAACAAGAACAACAGGTTACTTGTTACCATACAGAAAATGGCTTGAATACAATGCTAAAACAGGTTGACTACTTGGTGTGTTTGTTGCCTCTTAATCAACATACTACAGGCATTATTGATGCTGCATTATTAAGTAAGCTGCAAAATCATGCGGTGCTCATTAATGTTGCCCGTGGTAAGCATATCGTTGACGCCGATTTGCTGGCGGCTTTAGATAACAATTCCTTACGTGGCGCAACGCTTGATGTGTTCGCTGAAGAGCCTTTACCTGAAGGGCACCCATTTTGGTCTCATGATAAAATTACACTCACTCCTCATTGTGCTGCTTTATCGGATATAAACACGGTAACTGAACAAATTGCAGGTAATGTAAAAAGGTTGCTAAATGGGGAAAAGCTAGTAAATCTGGTTGATAGAACAAAAGGTTATTGACATCTAATAAATTATTTTATTAAACAGCTTGTTAACATCTGTAACTTTGCTATGCTGTTGGTGGACAATAAACCAACAATAATAATAAGAGGTGTTATGAAATCTAATCAAGGTGGGGCAAAACTTAGCTTAGTGGTGGTGTCTGTAATCGTATTAGGTATATCTGCATGGTTTAATCAAGCCAATGCTGCAGGTGTTGACGTACCAGAAATTGTACAAAGTCAATCATAACGTTTTAAGAGGTGCTTCGCAAAGTGAGCGTTGCACCTGATTACATCTAAATTATGTTATTAACTTCTCTTAGAATGGCGCTCTCTATTCTCGTGCTTTTTCTCATCTGACTTTTTGATCATTACATAGGTAGCACCGTTGCCGCCATGCTGCTTAAGTGCACTGTGAAACGCAAGTACAGCGGGTATTTCTTGTAGCCACTTATTGGTGTAGCTTTTTAAGATACCTGGTTTTGATTTATTTTTAATACCAATTCCATGGCGAATTAACACCACGCGAATATTGCGCAGATGACAATCATTAATAAAATTGAATAAGGTGCTTCGGGCATGTTGGAGTGCCTGTCCATGCAAATCTAGGGTTGCATCAAGCTGATATTTCGCTAAGCGAAGATTTTTATAAACTTGGGCTTGAACGCCATCTTTCTTGAACGCTAAAACAGCGTGTGGATCAAGTAATTCAACAAACTCACTGCGAAGGTAGTTTTCATCGATTGCGAGATCAGACTCAGCGGCTTTACGTTTTTCTTGTTGTGACAGAGAAGGGCCTTGCTTGGTGGTATCGAGTTTTACAGTATCGTGCTTGAGAGGCTTTACATCTTCCATAGAAGAGAGAAATAAGTCGAAGTCGTTTAATGACATAAGGCACCTCTAAAATATCTTTATACGGAATATATGGTATCTCAGTTCAGTCATATTGTAAGTAAAAAAAAGCCCAAACATAGCGATGTTTGGGCGTAAAGGATGATAGAAGCGTTAAAGTGTTCTATCAAATAATCTTGGGAGAAGATTAACCTTGATTAATATTCAATTGGCCAAAAGTGTAGACCTTGAATAAATAAAATGTGTTGATCAACACTAAGCTCATATTTGAGATCACACTTGATGACATCAGATCTAAACTAAACGATAAAAATAATAAACTACACGCGCTAATAGCAGCAAAACGCAATAAGGTTAACTGATTAATAAAAAAAGCACCTAATCCTAGTGCAAGTAACGTAAAGTTTAAAAGCCAATCTAGCTCGTTTAGCATGGTCGTATCTAATAGTGTCTGTGTTGAAAAAGGAGCGCCATTATGGTGATCTTTTACACAGCTTTCAACCAAGTAATTTTTTATTTTCAGATTAGATTTTTTAATCCATTATTAGCTTTTTCATTGCCGCAAAAAAACCGCTTTGCTCTGTTACACGGTATTTTTGGCAACTCGCAGGGTCGCGTTTATCTTGGCATAAGTAAATCACATTACGGCTAAGGTCTGCGCGGGGTATAAGGGTTGAGTCAAAGAGGTTTGCCCCGAAGCCAAAAACACCTGGCCAATACACGCTTTGAGATACCATCCCTAGTTTTTCATAGGTAATGAGAACGGGCTTGGGCGTAATTAGCATAATTAATACAACAGCGGCAATTGCATACCAGCGACTTGCACTTTTTTTAACCGGTTCGGGGGCGCCAGCCTGCTGCACCGTTTGGGGGGAGACACGTTGCGGGTTTGCAGGTCGTCGTTTTGTTGTCGATGTTGGTTTTTTTCGTGCTGGTGTTTTACCTAACAGCGATTGTTTTTTTATTTTATTAGACATAAAGCTTATCTGGCCTTTTATACATAGCTCTCTATAATGAGATTATAACGAAGTTTTTGATATAATAGTCAAATTCAGATCATATAACACTGATTGTCTTATTGCGTCACAGAGTTACATTCAATTAGTGTGAACCTTTATTGCTTAAGAGGAATAGTATGGATACGCAGCTTTCAATTCTTATCGTTGACGATGTGGGAACAGTTCGTAGCTTTTTAAATCAAACGCTCATGCACTTGGGGATTGATGACGTGCGCGAGGCTTCAACGGCTGCGCAGTGTTTAAGTGAATGTAAAGAGAAAGAGTTTAATATCATTTTTTTAGATATTGAATTGCCAGATGGCGATGGTAAAGAAATTATTTCTCATATCAACGACATTTCACCAGAGGCAAATGTGGTGATGGTGTCAGCCCATTCAACAGTTGAAAATGTGAAAGATGCAATTGATAAAGGCGCTAAAGGGTTTGTTGTTAAGCCATTTACACCGAAGAAAATTGCGGCAATGTTGAAAAAGTTCTACCCAGAGCTGGAAATTGTGTAACGTCAAATTTCAGGCAAAAAAAAACCGGCAAAAGCCGGTTTTTTTATATCTTTCAAAAACAAATTATAGCGCTTTGATTTTAGCTGCTAAACGGCTCTTATGACGAGCTGCTTTGTTTTTGTGGATTAGACCTTTAGTTGCGTAACGGTCTAGGATAGGTGTTGCAACAGCAAATGCTGCTTGTGCAGCTTCTTTGTCGCCCGCTTCAATTGCAGCAACTACTTTTTTGAAGTAAGTGCGCATCATTGAACGACGGCTTGCGTTATGTTGACGATTTTTTTCGCTCGTGATAGCGCGTTTTTTTGCAGACTTGATGTTAGCCAAGGTTTGCTCCTAACAATCTTAAAATAAGCTTAATTTAAAGGCCGTGGAATATGCCTGTTTTTATCATGAATGTCAATGAATTTTTGACAGCTCAAGAAAAACTGCTCCTTATAACGAACATCAATTTGCCGCTTTAGCAGTTAATATCGCCATTGTAACAAAGCGTCGTGTCCGAGCCTAGTGCTTTAGAGATATTTTAGGCATAATCGCCCATCTTAAAGGTTTTTTGATAATAGGTTTAAGGTGGCAAAAGGATTATTTCGTTCCGGGATGATTGTCAGTGCGATGACGATGATTTCGCGTATTTTAGGGTTAGTTCGCGATGCGGTTGTTGCTAACTTGCTGGGTGCAAGTGCGGCAGCTGATGTGTTTTTATTTGCTAATAGAATCCCTAACTTTTTACGACGTCTATTTGCCGAAGGCGCATTTGCACAGGCATTTGTACCCGTATTGTCTGAAATAAAAGAGCAGCAAGGTGACGACAAGGTTAGACTCTTTGTCGCGCAGGCTGCGGGCACTTTGGGCACAATTTTGCTGATCGTCACTTTATTTGGTGTGATTGCCTCGCCAGTGATTGCTGCTTTATTTGGTACTGGCTGGTTTATTGATTGGTGGCAAGGGGGAGAGGATGCCGCTAAGTTCGAATTAGCGAGTGCGTTATTAAAGCTCACGTTTCCGTACTTGTTTTTTGTGAGTCTTGTTGCTCTTAGTGGCGCAGTAATGAATGTGTATAACCGCTTTGCCGTGGCCGCATTTACACCTGTATTATTGAATATTTCAATTATTGCCTGTGCTATTTTTCTGCATGATAAATTTGCAGTAGGTGCTTATGCATTAGCAATAGGGGTGTTCATTGGTGGCTTGGTGCAACTGATTTTTCAGCTGCCATTTTTGTATCGAGCGGGCATGTTGAGCCGACCTAAGTGGGGGTGGCAAGACGAAAATGTCGTGAAAGTACGAAAGTTGATGTTACCGGCCTTGTTTGGTGTATCGATTAGTCAAATTAATTTATTGCTCGATACCATGATTGCCTCAATGCTTATGACAGGCTCCATTGCCTGGCTTTACTATTCAGACAGATTGATAGAGTTCCCCCTTGGGTTATTCGGTATTGGTATTGCAACAGTGATTTTACCGGCACTGTCTAAATTACATAGTACGAAAAGCACACTTGATTTTCAGCATACGCTTGATTGGGGAGTGCGATTTGTTATTTTCTTAGGTTTACCAGCCATGTTTGGTTTAATGGTGATAAGCCCGTTGATCATCACGGTGCTTTTTGACCATGGTGCGTTTCAAGACGGTGAAATTGATCACGTTCAAGCGGTTAGTTATGGCGTGATGGCGTACTCGGTAGGGTTAGTCAGTTTTATGTTAATCAAGGTGTTAGCGCCTGGTTTTTACTCGCGACAAGACACTAAAACCCCCGTGAAAATAGGCATAAAAACTTTGGTTCTAAACATGGTGTTTAACATCATGTTAGCGCCTTTTATTGGTTATTTAGGGTTAGCTTTAGCCACGTCTATGTCGGCCAGCTGTAACGCGTTTTTACTTTATCGGCAGTTACGCAAAGAAGGGGTTTATCAGTTTTCTTCAATGAGCGTCGGTTTTACATTTAAGTGTTTGTTTTCGAGTATTTTGATGGCGACTGCGGTATGGTATGCAGGTCAGCACTTTGCATGGCGAAGCTGGCACTTTAGTGAACAAGTTATGTTGTTGGCAGGGCTGCTTGTGCTGGCTGTATTGGTATACTTTGTTGTGCTCTTTATTTTAGGAATACGACTAAATACGATAAAAAGTGTTGCAACTACTGAATCCAACTAAAAAAAAGATTATAATCGGCGCTTCAAGCCCGATGAACATGTTTTGGGCGTGCTGACAAAGGCAAATAGGTGGCATGGAGTTAATTAGAGGTATTCATAATATTCGCGCACAACACTATGGTTGCGTGTTAACGATTGGGAACTTTGATGGTGTGCATTTAGGCCATGCTGAAGTGATTAAAGGCTTGCTACTTGATGCGCAAAAACATCAGTTACCCAGCACTGTTATGTTATTTGAGCCTCAGCCACAAGAGTTTTTTGCTAAAGATAACGCACCCGCTCGATTGACACGTTTGCGTGATAAGCTTCGATTGTTAGCAGAGCTGGGTGTTGAACGCGTAATTTGTATTAGTTTTAATCAGCAGTTTGCTAACATGGAAGCAGAGCAGTTTGTTAACGAAGTCTTGGTTGATAAGCTCGGCGTGAAAGCGCTCACTGTCGGTGATGATTTTTGTTTTGGAAAACGTCGCAGTGGTGACTTTGCGTTGCTAAAAAATATGGGTGCAGCGCTGAATATAGATGTTAAAAGTACGGCCAGCTTTCGTCGTCTTAATGACAGAGTAAGTAGCACACTAATCCGCCATGCGCTAGCAGCAGGGCAATTAGAAGAGGCTAAAACGATGCTGGGTCATGGGTATGCGATTTCTGGACGTGTTATTCACGGTTGGGCAAAAGGCCGTGAGCTTGGTTTTAGAACGGCAAATATTGCCTTGAAACGTCAAGTATGCCCAGTAAATGGCGTATTTGCGGTGAAAGCGACCGTTGGCAATGAACAGCTGTTTGGGGTTGCAAATATTGGCAACAAACCCACATTTAACGGGACACGCGCATTATTAGAAGTTCACCTTTTTAACTTTGCGCAGGACATTTACGGACAATTTATGCATGTGGAGCTTGTAAAAAAGCTTCGCGATGAGAAAAAATTCGAGACATTAACACAACTGACGGCGCAGATTGCAGATGATGTAACCGCCGCTAAGCAGTGTTTTGGTTTAAATTAGGTAGCCGATACGGAAAGTAGGATTAATGAGCGACTACAAACATACTTTGAATTTACCGGAAACAGCGTTTCCAATGCGCGGCAATTTGGCACAACGTGAACCAACTATGCTTAAAACATGGTATGAAGACGATCTATATGGTCAAATTCGCAGCGCTAAAAAAGGTAAAAAAACCTTCATTTTGCATGACGGCCCTCCGTATGCAAACGGTGACATCCATTTAGGCCACTCTGTAAACAAAATTCTTAAAGACATTATTGTTAAGTCAAAAACCTTGTCTGACTTTGATGCGCCTTATGTGCCTGGTTGGGACTGCCATGGTCTACCTATTGAATTAATGGTTGAAAAGAAAGTTGGCAAGCCTGGCGTTAAAGTGTCAGCGGCTGAGTTTCGTGAAAAATGTCGCGAATATGCTAAAAAGCAAGTTGAAGGTCAAAAAACAGACTTTAAACGCTTAGGGGTATTTGGTGATTGGGACAAGCCTTACCTGACCATGAACTTTGACTTTGAAGCGAATGCAATCCGTGTATTAGGCCGTATTATTAAAAATGGTCATTTACACAAAGGTGCTAAACCGGTTCATTGGTGTACAGATTGTGGTTCAGCGCTTGCTGAAGCAGAAGTTGAGTACCAAGACAAACAATCACCTGCTATCGACGTACGCTTTGAGTTTGCAGATCAAGATGCCGTTATTAACGCATTTGAACTTGCCGATGGTCATCAAGGTACAGGCGCTGTAAGCACTGTTATCTGGACAACTACACCGTGGACACTTCCTGCCAACCGCGCAGTGGCTGTTCATGAAAAGCTTGAGTATGCATTAGTTCAAGTTGATGACGAGGGCGCGCAACAGCGTTTGATCTTAGGCTCTGAACTCGTTAAAGATGCGATGGATCGTTACGGTTTCAATCATTACCATGTACTGGGTTATGTTAAAGGTGCTGCCTTAGAAAACTTACACGTTGCTCACCCTTTTTATGACTTTACAGTGCCTGTGATTGTTGCTGATCACGTAACGACAGATTCGGGTACGGGGGTTGTTCACACTGCACCTGGTCATGGTCAAGAAGATTTCGCGGCTGGTCTTGCATATGGTTTAGAAGTAGCAAACCCGGTGGGTGCAAATGGTGTTTATTTACCTGATACGCCACTGTTTGCAGGTCAACATGTATTTAAAGCCAACGCGAGTGTTATTGATGTATTAACAGAAAATAACGCGCTGTTGCATCATCATGCACTCAATCATAGTTACCCACATTGCTGGCGTCATAAAACGCCAATCATCTTCCGTGCGACACCACAATGGTTTGTAAGCATGGATCAAGCGAACCTTCGTCAAGATTCATTGAATGAAATCAAAAAGACAGAGTGGTTACCTGAGTGGGGTGAAAGCCGCATTGCGAACATGGTTGAAGGCCGACCTGATTGGTGTATTTCACGTCAGCGTACATGGGGTGTACCTATTGCATTGTTCGTTGATAAAGACACAGGGGCGTTACACCCGAATACGCAAGCATTAATCGAAGAAGCGGCTAAGCTAGTTGAAAAATCAGGTATTCAAGCGTGGTACGATTTAGACCCTGCAACATTACTTGGTGATGACGCTGATCAGTACATGAAAGTGCAAGATACTTTAGATGTTTGGTTTGATTCAGGTGTGACTCACGCGTGTGTTGTTGATGCGCGTGAAGACTTGACGGGCCCAGCAGATCTTTACCTTGAAGGGTCTGACCAACATCGTGGTTGGTTTATGTCGTCAATGATGACATCGGTTGCAATTAATGGCCATGCACCTTACAAGCAAGTGTTAACGCACGGCTTCACCGTTGATGAAAACGGCCGTAAGATGTCTAAGTCACTGGGTAACGTTATTTCACCACAAAATGTGATGAACAAACTAGGTGCTGATATTTTACGCCTATGGGTTGCATCAACAGACTTTACTGCAGAGATGACGGTTTCGGATGAAATCTTCAAGCGCTCGGCAGATCGTTACCGTCGTATCCGTAACACGAGCCGTTACTTACTTGCTAACTTAAATGGTTTTGATCCAAAAACAGATCACGTTGCTATCGACGATATGGTTGAACTAGACCGCTGGATTGTTGGTCGTGCTGCCGAGTTACAAGATGAAATTTTAGCTGCTTACGACAAGTACCAAATGTTACTTGTAACGCAAAAATTAATGAATTTCTGTACGGGTGAGCTTGGTTCATTCTACTTAGATGTAATCAAAGACCGTCAATACACAGCGAAAAGCGATAGCCATGCACGCCGCTCATGTCAAACAGCGCTTTATCACATTGCAGAAGCAATGACGCGTTGGATGGCACCAATCTTAAGCTTCACTGCACAAGAGATTTGGGAAGCATTACCGGGCGAACGTGATAAATTTGTATTCACATCAGTGTGGTACGATGGGCTTAAAGCCTCTACGCAAGGTAAGTTCAGTAACGATGATTGGCTCACAATTCTGAATGTACGTGATGAAGTGAACCGCGTATTAGAAGCGGCGCGTAAAGAAGACATCATTGGTGCGACTTTACAAGCAAATGTCAGTATTTATGCAACTGAAGCGTTAAGTTCAAAACTTGCCGCATTAGGTGATGAATTACGCTTTGTATTATTAACTTCTGGTGTCACTGTTGAAACGGTTACTGAACAACCACAAGGTAGCCAAGCAACTGAAATTGATGGCTTGTTCATCAACGTTACAGCAACAACGGCAGAAAAATGTGAACGTTGTTGGCATTACTGTGATGATGTAGGTGCTGAGCCTGCTCATCCTGAAATCTGTGGCCGTTGTGTTAGTAATGTTGATGGCGACGGTGAACAACGTCAGTTCGCATAGGAGTTGTTTGTGAGCAAACTAGCCGGAAAAAGTGGCTTAGTATGGTTATGGCTGAGTCTACTACTTTTAGTAGTAGACCATGCGACAAAAACACTTGTTGTAAATACCATGACCTACAAAGAATCTATTGAAATTTTGCCATTCTTTAATTTTACCTATGTGCATAACTATGGTGCTGCCTTCAGCTTTTTAAGTGATGCTGGTGGTTGGCAACGCTGGTTTTTAAGCTTAATTGCTCTGGTTATTAGTGTGCTTTTAACATGGTGGTTAAAACGTTTACCTGCCAGTAATAAGGTGTTGTGCTCTGCGTATGCACTTGTACTTGCGGGTGCGATTGGTAATTTATACGATCGTATTGTCTATGGTTATGTAATAGACTTTTTGCATGTGTATTATGAAAATTGGCACTTCCCAGCATTCAATATTGCCGACAGTGCAATTTGTATCGGTGCAGCATTACTTTTATACGATGCCTTTACAGGCGAAAGTCCTAAGGAGCAAAAAGCATGAGCCAAGCAGTAATTGGTGAAAAGTCTGAAGTGATCTTTCATTTCTCAATTAAATTAGAAGATGGCTCAGCAGCTGATTCGACGAAGGTGCACAATAAGCCGGCAAAATTAAGAATGGGCGATGGTAGTCTAACCGCCAACTTTGAAAAGTGTTTGTTAGGCCTAGCCGCAGGCGAGAGTAAGTCATTTGAACTTGAACCTGAAGATGCCTTTGGGCAACCAAACCCAGATAATATTTACTATGTAGACCGCAGTAAGTTTGGCGCTGACACTCCAGCTGAGGTGGGGAACATTATTGCCTTCACTCAACCTGATGGCACTGAATTACCAGGACTTGTCCGTGAGGTACAAGGTGAGTCTGTAACGATTGATTTCAATCATCCACTTGCTGGCCAGCGTTTAACCTTTGAAGTCGATATTTTAGAGGTAACAGGGTAATGGATATTTTATTAGCTAACCCACGTGGTTTTTGTGCAGGTGTTGACCGCGCAATCAGTATCGTTGAGCGAGCACTAGATATCTTTGAAAAGCCTATTTATGTGCGACACGAAGTGGTGCATAACCGCTATGTAGTAGACGGTCTTAAAAACCGCGGTGCTGTATTCGTTGAAGAACTTGATCAAGTTCCTGATGACAGCATTGTTATTTTTAGTGCTCACGGTGTATCTCAAGCGGTACGCAGTGAGGCTAAGCGTCGTGAATTAAAAGTTTTCGATGCAACCTGTCCGCTAGTTACCAAAGTACATATGGAAGTAACGCGCGCGAGCCGTAAAGGCATCGAGTGCATTTTAATAGGTCATCATGGTCACCCTGAAGTAGAAGGCACCATGGGGCAATATAATAACGAAGCAGGGGGGATCTACTTAGTAGAAACACCGGAAGATGTTGCAAATCTGACGGTTAAAAATCCTGACAATTTATTTTATTGCAGTCAAACAACCTTGTCGGTTGATGACACTGCCGATGTTATTGATGCTTTACGTACAAAGTTTCCTGCAATTGATGGTCCGCGTAAAGATGATATATGTTATGCGACACAAAACCGTCAAGATGCGGTGCGTGACTTAGCAGATAAAGTTGATGTGTTACTGGTTGTGGGAGCTAAAAATAGCTCAAACTCAAATCGTTTACGTGAACTTGCAGATAAAATGGGCACTAAAGCGTATTTAATTGATGATGCAAGTAACGTTGAAGCTGATTGGTTTAACAACGTCAATGCCGTAGGGGTTACTGCGGGCGCATCTGCACCAGAAGTGTTAGTGCAGCAAGTAATTACTCGTCTAAAAGAATTGGGTGGAAACCAAGTTGTTGAAAACCCTGGCGAAGAAGAGAATATAGTATTTGCTGTTCCTGTTGAGCTACGCTAATCTAAACGAGTAGTTAACAACAGATACTAGGAGAGCCCATGAGCACACAGCCAAATCAAAACGGCTTGTTGATTGCGGCTCTTTTTCAATCCCGAGGTGTGCTTGCTACACTCGTGGTAAGTCAAGTTATTGCTATTTTACTAGCGTTTGCCCCTGCAACCGAAGGCGATGTATGGCTTCGTCTTGCCATTTTCAGTTTCTTTTTGCACTTAATCTTTCTGACAAGTGTTGCCGCACTGTATATTTTTAGAAAATACTTGGCACGCTATTCTAATAATTTCCAACTACTTATCCTGACTATTTCATTATTGCTATCAACGTGTTTTTACAGTGTGGCTGTATTATCTCTCTTTGCAGATAGTTATTATATTGAATCAGCGGGCTATTTTATCGCGAGTAATGTACTCATAATCTTTTTAGTGGCGGCATTATTTAGTCAATTTGTTGTTATACAAAACCAAAAAGAGCTACAAACCAAAGCATTAGCGCATGCTGAGTTAGATGCGTTACAAGCACGTATTCGTCCACACTTTTTATTCAATAGCTTGAACACAGCTGCCGAGCTAACGCATTATGATGCCGAAGCCGCCGAGCAAGCTATTTTGGCTTTAGCTGCGTTGTCCCAAGCTGCAATGAAAAGCGGTAAAGCGATTTCTTTGCAAGACGAGCTGATATTATGTGAGCAATATATTGCACTTGAGCGTTGGCGTTATGGCGAGCGATTAACGGTTAATTGGCAGATGCCAGCGTGCGTCCCAGACGTTGAAATTCCGTGCCTAACGATACAGCCTATTATTGAGAACGCGGTGTATTATGGCCTTGAACCGGCTTCTGAGAGCACAAAAATTACCATAGAGATGCATATAACCGATAAAAGCTATACGTTTATTATTATTAATCCTGTGGTTGAAAATGCAGAGCAGCGCCGCGCTGGTAATGGCATGGCACTTGAAAACATTCGCCAAAGGTTGGCGCTTTTTTATCACTATCGCGCCAAGCTAACCACCACACATCGCGATAGTGAGTTTAGAGCTAAACTCGTTATTCCAAGGCAGGAAATTACATGATCAATGTTTTGATTGTTGACGATGAACCGCTGGCTCGGGCACGTGTTAGGCGTTTATTAACCATGCATCCTAACTACCATGTTGTTGGCGATGCAGACAATGGTGAGCAGGCGGTAACGCTGTGTAAAGAGTTGCAACCGGATATCGTGTTATTAGATATTAATATGCCAAAATTAAGTGGCTTAGAGGTCGCAAAGGCATTAAAGTTGCTTGCTATACCTCCGGCTGTGGTGTTTTTAACTGCCCATTCTGAACATGCTCTAGAAGCATTTGAGTTAGCGGTAGATGGCTATTTAGTAAAACCTGTGACCGAGCAAGCACTTACAAAAACCTTACTTCAACTTAGCAAACTAAATCGTACACAAGTCAATAGGCCTGTTCATTCACATATCACCTATCAGTTAGCGGGGGCTATGCGCCGAGTCAATATCGACGATGTGCTGTGCTGTGTTGCAGAGCAAAAATATACGCGACTAATTTTTGTTGGCGGTGAAGCTATTATCGAGCATAGCTTGAAACAGCTTGAAAGTACGTACTCACAACAATTATTGCGTATTCATCGTAATACCTTGGTTAATAAGCTGCATATACAGAGCCTTCATTGCTCTGTGTCGAGTGGTCATCATTTAATAATGCGACATTATGATGAACCTCTCACCATTAGCCGCCGAGCACTTAAAACCGTAAAACAAGCGATGGGTGAATAGTTTTATCACACAGTTTTACGGTGCCAATTTTCGACGCTGTTTTAGTCGGTATGTTCGGACCGCTTATCAATTAATTTGACCGTTCATCTAAACCCTCATTGCTATTTATTATTGTCCTTTTATGCTTATTGTATGGAAATCTATGAGCTGATTTTAATATGACACGGCATTCACATGTTCAAGGCTTTACCTTAGTTGAAGTACTTATTGCTTTTGTGATTTTAAGCTTTGGGTTGTTAGGCGCTGTAGCGCTGCAGGCAAAAGCTAAGCAAGCTAGTTTTGATTCAATGCAGCGTGCTGCAGCGGTGGCGTTAGGAAACGATATTATTCAACGAATGCGAGCAAACGATTCCACAGGATTTACAGCCCTCTATAATGGCACTTTCACAAGTGACACTGCGTTAAATACCAATTTACAATGCTACAACGCAGCGTGTAATGCTCAGCAACTTGCAGCCCTTGATAAACAGCAATGGGTGCGGGCTATTCAAGCGCGTGAAAATACCGGGGCTTTAGATGATGCAACGGTGTGTATTAAGAGCACGCCTGTCGCAGCGGGTAATGCAAGTGAATTTAATATTAACGTGGTGATCAGTTGGCAAGGTCGACAAGCAATTAAAGCAAATGCAGGTACGTCGGCAATTGAATGCGGTGCAGCCAATGATAAGCGTCGTTTAATTGTGCTTGAAAGCTATATTTACTTAAGGTCTTGATATGAGAAAGCATGCAGGATTTACGTTAGTTGAAATGATGGTTGCGCTATTTATAGGCGGACTTGTTTTAGGTGGCGTTATGTTCACCTATATTAGTATGAAAGTGACCACGCGTGACACCATGACAATTGGTGAGTTACAAGAAACAGGCCGATTAGCGATTAATATTATGCAACGTGATATTGAGCAAATAGGCTTTTGGGGAACGTTTTATGAAGACTCGTTTTCGCCAGCAAATACAGAGTCAACCGCTAATCCTGCTCCCGACTGTTCTGAAGGGCTTAACAATGGCAGTTTCCCGGTTAAAACAGCAACGAGTAACTTTCGCTCTGTGTATGCAGTTTTAACTGCGACTGGTGATGCATTAGGCTGCATAAAAAACGCTAAAAAAAATACAGATGTTCTGCAGTTAAAGTTTCTTGAAGGTTTACAAATTCAACCCGTTGATACAGGTGCTGGCAGTTATTACTTTGTTGCCGAACAAGAAAAAGCTCAGTTTGTACAAGGGCCAATTGATGCTGCCTCACTTAATGTTAACGCGACTGTGTGGCGTTATCGTCATCACGTTTATTACATTTCTGAGCAAAATTACACAATAAATAACCAATCTGTCACTGTGCCCGTTTTAATGCGCAGACGTTTAAAACCAGGTTCAGGCATGGTTGCAGAAACGATAATGGAAGGGGTTGAGGACATGCACTTTGTATTCGGTCTCGATACAACCAATAATAGCCGCGTTGATACGTATAAAAGCATTAACCAAATGACGAATACTGATTGGGAAAACCGTCATGGCATCTTAACTGTGCAAGTTTTCCTATTAGTCAGAGCGCTTACCCCAGATGGTGATTTAAATATTCAAAATCAAACGTATACCTTGGGTGAAGATGAAAGTAGTAGAGAGCTAACCTTTACTGATAATTACCGTCGAGCATTGTTTACCACAACTATTCGCTTAAATAATGTGGGAGCTAATTTATGGCGTATATAACGTTAGCAAAAAGACAACAAGGCGTTGTGTTAATTGTTGCTCTTATTATGGTTGTCGCGGTTACAGGCATTGCAGTTACTCTCATGAGTAGCAGTAGTATTGACATTAAAATCACCAATGCAGCACAAGAACGTGAAGCTGCAGAAAATGAGTTAATTGGCACGGTACAGCGCGTAATAGCCAACCAAGCTGCTGCAGGGGCAAATAGTGCCTTTTTTAAAAGAGCATCAGCAATACCTGGCGGAGTTCATGATTTGGGGAATATTGGCGATGCATCAAGTTCGATGGTTAATTTAAATAACGGCCCGAGTGATATTCCTTGTCCACGCAAGTTTAATTTTACAGCGGGTGTGTCATGCAACATGTTGCAAATAGATACATCAATTACCTATGGCTCTAAAAGTAATCACACACTCACAATCACAACGGGTGTTGCTCAAGAGATGGTAGGCCGTAATTCAGGCCGTTAACGGAGACTCATGATGAAAATGAAAACGTTAGTGCGCAGTATACTGACTGGTTTTGTAACCTGTATGGTTACTGCAGTGTATGCTGAAGACATTGAGCTATACGTTAACTACAATGTTAGCAAAAATGAAAAACCGCGTGTTTTACTTATTTTTGACACCTCTGGAAGTATGGCATTTTCCTCTACAACAGGTGATGATTGTGGGCAAGATAGTAATGGCTGGATTGTCTGTAGTGATAGCCGTTTGGCTGCAGCAAAAAATGCGATGAATCAATTAATTGATACAAATCCGGATATTGACTTTGGGTTAATGCGTTACAGAGAAGTAAGTGGTGGTTATGTATTAAAAGGGATTGGTAGCCCTGCATCTGAAATTAAGAATTCTATTTCGAACTTACCTGCCAACGGAGGCACGCCACTGGCTGAAACACTCTGGGAAGCTTACTTATATATAACAGGCAAAGACTTGTTATACGCACAAAATGTAAATGGTAGAGACACTAGCATTGAATCAGCAATAAATAATCCGATAAAAAAGCAGGAGTGTAGATGGACTTGGTCAGGATATCGTTGTAAAGATGTCTGGATAGATAATTTTACTTATTCATATATCTCTCCCTTTGCTGATAGCGTCGCAGAAGCCAAACGATGTGATAACTCCGTTAATATCATTTACATGACTGATGGAGACCCCTCTACAGATAATGACAATGACAGTGATACAGATATTAGTAATCAACACAACGCATTGTTTGGTACAGCTTTGGGGAGTAATGATTATATTTACAATAATTATCTTCACCAATTAGCCAAGGTGATACATGGTACAAAAGATATAAAAGTAGATTTATATCCTGCCACACCTGATATTCATGAAACAGGGCGTCTTTACACCATTGGTTTTGGCTCTGGTATGAGTGCTGAGGGCCAAAATTTATTGAAAGCAGCCTCAGAAACCTACGGTGGCGGCAAACATTTAGTTGCAGGCACACCTGAAGAGTTGGTAAAGGCGTTGAATCAGGCAGTTTCGGCTATAAGAAAAGTGAATGATACTTTCACATCACCGTCTATTGCCAGTAATAATGTAGACCAAACACGTAGTCGTGATGGTATTTATTACGCGATGTTTTTTCCTAAAGAAGGCGCTCGTTGGCGAGGAAACCTCAAAAAGTTAAAAGTATCAGGTGATGAAATTGTTGATTTAAACGGTAAACCAGCACTTAACGAAGATGGCCTGATTGACGATGAGGCAAAAACGTTTTGGTTACCTGTAAATGAAAGTGCAGATGGGAATAGCGTAGAACAAGGAGGGGCTAATTTGATGCTCTCTAACCTATCATCGCGGACCATTTATACTGATGCCGGTAGTGCTGGATTAGTTGATTTTACTAAGTCGACAGTTTCTACGGCACTAGGTGGCGACTTAGCGGCAGCGTTAAAGTTTAATTTAACTACAGCAACAAGTGTCGATTCGTTGACTCTTGGGCTCTTATCGACCGAGTTAGATAAAACGATCAAGTGGAGCCGAGGAATAGATGTGGATGATGAAGACGGTGATGGCAGTACCAGTGATCATCGACAAGATATTTTTGGAGACCCACTTCACTCAAAACCTGTGACAATTGATTACGGTAATGATGATGTGCGCATTTTAATTGGCACCAATGCAGGTTACCTACACTTTTTTCAAGATAAAAATGATGTATTAAAAGAAAGCTGGGCTTTTATACCCAGTAGCTTATACAAAATTATTAAACCATTACGAGAAAACCAAGAAAGCTCAAAAGTATATGGTGTCGATGGACCTATTTCAGTCTTTTTTGATGATAAAAATAGTGATGGTATTGTAAATGGCACTGACCGTGTTTGGGCGTTTTTTGGCTTAAGACGTGGCGGCAATAATTATTATGGACTGGATATTACAAATCCAGATTCACCTCGACTCATGTGGGGGGGGCCGATTATTGGCGGAACGGGAGACTTTAAAGAGCTTGCACAATCATGGTCTAAACCTACGGTGACATACATTAACTTGAAAGGGTATGAAAATCGACCACTGCTTGTTTTTGGTGCAGGGTACGACACCAATAAAGACAATGTTCTGCGTACTGAAGACACAAAAGGGCGCGGTATTTATATTGTCGATGCACAGAGCGGCAAAAAAGTGTGGGCTTTAACGTCGAGTGAAAATGGCTTTGCAGGTAAACACAGTATTGCTTCTGATATTAGTGTTTTGGATTCTGATTATGACGGTTTCACTGATCGATTATATGCATCCGACACAGGCGGTGATGTATGGCGTATTGATATGCCTTCAAATAGCCCAACGAGCACAGAAAGTCCTTGGACACACTTTAAACTTGCGAGTTTAGGCAGTGCACTCGCATCTCAAGATCGTCGTTTCTTTTATAAACCGATGGTTGCGAGAACAATGTTTAGTAAGGTCTCTGAAACAGACGTGAATGGGAAGTCGGTTAAAACACGTATTGATACCCCTTTTGATGCAGTATTACTGGGTAGTGGGAATCGCTCTAAACCAACGGGCACCACAACGAGTGATCAATTGTTTATGATCCGCGATATTAATACAGTAACACGCTCATTCCAAAGCGATGAGATTCCAGCGGCGATCACCCAGGCTAATTTAATGAATATGGATGCTGACCCGTTTGGTAATGCACTTGATAGCGTAGATAAATTTACCGATTTAGAAGTTGAATTAGGTCAATACCATGGTTGGTATTATAACCTTCCAGCTGCTGGTGAAAAATCACTGGCAGCAAGCACTGTTATTGGAGGAGTCGCTTATTTCACCAGTTACGCACCCGCTTCTTCAACAGAAACAGCGAATCAGTGTTCATTAACGGGAGGCTCAGGGGGATTATATGCGTTCCACTTACACTACGGTACAAAAGTGTATGATAGTCTAAAATTTACGACCTCAAATGATGTACCTGATACACCTCAGCTTTATTTCGGTGTTGGTGATAGCTGTGTTGATAGTAATAACAATGGTTTTTGTGATGGAAGCCCGGATGCTGATAACCCAGATGAGATCAAGGATACAGACGAAAAAGTCAAAGAGATGAGTCAGTTCTTAACCATAGGACCAGGTCTTAAAGGCGAGCAAAACCCCTTTAAAGTGAAAGAAATACAAGGTCCGGGTTTAACGGTTAAAGATGGAAAAATACAACTGGTTAATGATGCAACTCCGATTGGTTTTGGTTTTAAAACACAGCAAACCTATATTTATAAGCGAGAAGTAAATGACAAGAGTAACTAATAAAGTAAAAGGGTTTACCTTAATCGAACTGATGATTACCGTGGCAATTTTAGGTATTATAGCCAGTATTGCGTTACCAAGTTACTTTGAGCATGTTAAACGCACCGCCAGAACAGAAGCCATTACTGCATTACTTGATGCTGCCAATAAGCAAGAGCAGTTCTTTGTCGATAACAGGCAGTATACAACAACTTTGGCTAACTTAGGGGTCAGTGCTACAACTGAGAATAATTTTTATAAAATTTCAGTTGTTGTCGATAATGATGCCGGTACATTCGCGTTTACTGCCACACCCGCAGCAGGGCCCGTTTTGCAAGATGGCGAATGTGCAACATTAACTATTTCAGATACAGGATTAAAAACCTCAACGGGTTCTGCGAGTGCGAGCACCTGCTGGGGTAAGTAATCCCTCATTGAATAATTGAAATATCAGGATTGGCATTTGTTGGTGTCTTTTAGCCGAGTACGCCCAATAGAGCTTATTGAAATAGCAAGCCCTTTAAGGCTTGCTATTTTGTATTCAGGGCAGTACACAAAGGTACCATTATTAAATCCCACAGGCGTGCCATCTGAACGAAATGTGATTGAATGGCGGGGGTAAGTTAGCATATCAAGTTTATCGACTGCTTCAAGTTCCCAAATAATAGTATCACCTTCATCAAACACCCCAATATCGCCCCTGTCGACAAATACGGTGAGTGCTTTGTGCCAGTGTTCTCGATTGCATTGATTTTCTTGTAGCCCACAAAAAGTAACGTACGTGCTGTGGGTTTTTGCGTTATGGCGGCTTACGCTTAATGCGCGTTTAACTAAGTGAGTGCGGTTTTCTAGGCGACTTTTAGCTAGATAAGGCTTATATTCAAACAGCGCAATATTCATAAGTATTGCGACTATTGATAGCACCACTAAGCTTTCGATGAGTGTTGCACCATTCCTATGGTGTAATGTGTTTAAGGTCTCCATCCGTGAAGACTCCAAATTGTGACAGTTTAATTAACTATAGTTGGACCTAAAATGGTGTCAAATTATGGGGCTTAATCACAGGTATTTGTTGTATCACCTAGGTATAAAGCAGTGCCAGATTTTAATACCTGCAATGCTTTGTTGTTATCATTTGCGCCAGAAGGACAAAAAGTAAAGGTACCTGGATCAGAGGTGATCATGCCACTAGTATCAAAAATAAGTGCGTTATTGCCACTGAAGCTCAGTTTACTCGTTTTAGGGATTTCTTGGAGGACTCTCAAAGTGGTATCGCCATTAGCAGGGTTATAATTACCATTCTGATCTGAATCAAAAAATACAAAGACTGTGCCTTGGTCCCAATCATTAGAGCAATTCATTGCTGTATTACTCTCAATATTAGCTGTTGCTCCACTACAGACTACAACAATTGCATCGCTACTGGTGGCTTTTGCCCGTGCAAAGCTAATACTGCGCTTTAGTTCTTGTAAGTAGCTTTCGGCGCGGTCATTTTCTAGCAAATCAGAGCTATCCCACAGTGCTATGGCAGCCACAATGCCCACGATTGCAATGGTGACCATCAGTTCGAGGAGTGTAAAGCCCTTTTGTAATGATTTCATTGTTGTCTCTACTTTTAATACTTTATTTAATAATATCATGATTGTTGATTTTATCACCGTATTTCATAGCTTTGTTTGCTATAGAGAGCCGTATTGTCTAAAATCGAGGCAATCAAGAAATAATAAGTAGCCTTAAAATGAAAAAAATCGAAGCAATTATTAAACCATTCAAGCTTGATGATGTTCGAGAAGCATTATCAGAGGTAGGCATCACCGGGATGACGGTTAGTGAAGTTAAAGGTTTTGGCCGTCAAAAGGGGCACACAGAACTCTATCGCGGTGCTGAATACATGGTTGATTTTTTACCCAAGGTAAAACTAGATATTGTACTAAGTGATGAAGACGTAGATAGAGCTATTGATGTGATTGTTAAAACGTCACAAACAGGCAAAATTGGTGATGGTAAAATATTTGTCACAGATGTTGAGCGTGTTGTGCGTATTCGTACCGCAGAAGAAGATGAAGACGCAATTTAACGAAATAGCAGTCACACACACTGTAAAAAAGGCGCCAAATTTGGCGCCTTTTTAATGCTTATTCAGCGCTTAGACTATTTACGCTTATTTGCTTCGCGCGTTTCTTTAGCATGCGCACTTAGCTCAGGTAAACCTAGCTTCTCGTAGCTTTTCTCCATGATCTCTAATGCTTGATCCAGGTAACTGCTTTGCGAGTAGTGTTCAACGACATATTTACCTCGGTTTGCAGCGGCAAGATAAGCTTCACGTTCGTAATAGTACTCTGCTACTTTTAGTTCATAACGCGCCATTTTGTTAAGTAACCATACTAAACGTTTTTTCGCTTCTGGCGCATAAACGCTATTTGGGAAACGTTTCAGTAAGGTTGATAAATCGGTAAATGCAACCCGAGTGCGATTTGCATCTCTATCCGCACGGTCTACACCAAAGTATTCTTGGAATGCGTTTTTGTCTGCTTTGATATTAACCAAGCCACGCATGTAGTACATGTAATCTAAATCTTTGTGATTTGGGTTTAAACGAATGAAACGGTCAATTGTTGCGAGAGCTTGTTCAGTATTGCCTGCTTGATAATGTGCATACACGAGATCCATTTGTACTTGTTTTGATAGTGGACCAAATGGATAGCGTGAATCAATAGCGCTTAATAACTCAATAGCTCGTGCATAAAGGCCCGAATCTAACGTTTGTTTCGCATCTTCATATAAAGCTTGTGCAGATTTATTCGGAACGCGTTGAATATCTTCTTGATCAGGAGCAGATGAACAGGCTCCTAGGCCAAGTAATGAAACTGAAAAAACAATGGCGAACGCACGTTTCCCTATTTTATTTATCATTTTATTTATTACCTTCGATGTCTTCGGCTAGGCCAAGTGAGGAAAACCGAGTAAACTATACATACAATGCTAATTAAAGCGATTCTAACCCAGTCGAGCAAAGCTTGCACTGGTAAATTGGGTAAAGTTACTAATGTCAGAGCAAATTTCTCTCCAAGCCGAGGTTCCAATTGACCTTGGCGGTAAACGTCTAGACCAAGTATTGGCGCAATTGTTCCCTGATTATTCTCGTTCACGTATAAAAACGTGGATTTTGGATGATAAAATCACCGTGAATGGTGAAATATTAAACACCCCGCGTGAAAAATTACTCGGTGGTGAACTGGTCAGTGTTGAAACAACCATTGAAGCACCGCGCGAGTACGAGGCACAAAATATCAAATTAAACATCGTTTATGAAGACGATGATATATTAGTAATCAATAAACCGATGGGATTAGTGGTACACCCAGGGGCTGGTAATCCAGACGGTACAGTATTGAATGCCTTGCTTCATCATTACCCCGATATAATTAACGTGCCGCGTGCAGGTATCGTGCACCGTCTTGATAAAGACACCACAGGTTTAATGGTGGTAGCAAAAACAATTCCTGCGCAAACGCACTTAGTGTCTGCACTGCAAAAGCGTGAAAACTTCACACGTGAATATGAAGCAATTTGTAATGGCACTATGACGGCAGGCGGTATGATTGAAAAGCCAATTGGCCGTCATGCAACAAAACGTACTCACATGGCTGTTCATGAAATGGGCAAACCTGCGGTGACTCATTACCGTGTTGCTGAAAAGTTTCGTGCTCACACACGCTTACGTTTACGCCTAGAAACTGGCCGTACTCACCAAATTCGTGTGCACATGGCGTATTTAAACCATCCACTGGTTGGTGATCAGTTATATGGCGGGCGCCCACGTCCACCGAAAGGCGCAACGCCTGAGCTATTTCAAATGCTGAGAGACTTTAAACGTCAGGCATTGCATGCGGTTAAATTGTCAATTGCGCACCCTATCACAGGTGAGTTAATGACATGGCAGGCACCTATCCCAGACGATATGGCCGCTATGACAGAAGCATTGCGAGCTGATACGAAAGCCAATCCAAATATTGAGTATTAAACACTATGATTACGCCAACATGGACTGCCCCTGACACTATTGGGGCCCTCAGTACAACTCGTGAAAACGGGGTATCTAAGGCGCCGTTTAATAGCTTTAATGTAGGGTTTCATGTTGGTGATGATGAGCAAGCTGTGCAGGCAAATCGCACTGCTTTAACGAGGCAATTGCCAAGCCCTGCCGTGTGGTTAAATCAGGTACATGGTGCGGATGTGGTGGTGGTTGATGAACGCGTTGATATTCATTCAGTATGTAGCGCAGATGCACTTTATACTCGCCTAAAGCAGCAACCGCTTGCCATCATGACGGCCGATTGTTTACCCGTGCTATTGTGTTCAACGTCAGGGGATGAGGTTGCTGCGGTTCATGGTGGGTGGCGCGGATTAGCGAAGGGAATTCTTGCCAATACACTGAGTAAGTTTAAGGCTGAGCCTGCTGACATCATTGCCTGGTTTGGTCCTGCTATCGGGGCTTTGCAGTTTGAAGTCGGGCAGGATGTTAAAGATTGTTTTTGCGATCAAAACCAGATTCATCAGCATGCGTTTACTGCCCAAGGTGAAAAATACTTAGCGGATATTTATTTACTTGCCAAGCAGCAACTCAGTCAGCTTGGTGTTGTGGGTATTTATGGCGCAGAGTATTGCACCTACTCACAGCCATCATTATTTTTTTCGTATCGACGAGATGGTCAAACAGGGCGAATGGCAAGCTTGATCTGGCGCAAATAATCGCACTTTTTAGTGATTAAATTTTCATCTCTTACTTGAACAAACTACATATCATACCCATTAATTAAGCAATTAGTTTTTTTAATAGGTAAACCTTCATGCGTTTAGATAGATTTACAAGTAAATTTCAATCTGCGCTTTCAGATGCGCAGTCATTAGCACTTGGGCGCGATCATCAATTTATTGAGCCCGTGCACTTAATGTATTCATTACTTCAGCAAAGTGGCTCTAGTGTCCGTGCACTCCTTGCGCAAGCTGGCGTGAGTGCAGACGAGTTAAATACAAAATTATCACAAGAAATCGAAAAGCTTTTTAAAGTAGAAGGCATTGGTGGCGACGTACAGCTATCGAATAATATGGTTTCGTTAATTAACTTATGTGATAAATATGCTCAAAAGCGTAAAGATAAATATATATCGAGTGAACTTTTTGTACTTGCTGCGTGCGATGATAAAGGCCCGCTAGGAGATATATTTAAAGCGCTCAATATCACTTCAAAAAAAATTGAAACGGCCATAGAGGCTATTCGTGGCGGTCAAAAAGTGGATGACCCGAATGCGGAAGAAACTCGTCAGGCATTAAAAAAATTCACCATCGACCTTACTGAGCGTGCCGAGCAAGGTAAGCTTGATCCTGTGATTGGCCGCGATGACGAAATACGCCGTACCATTCAGGTTTTACAACGTCGTACGAAGAACAACCCTGTGTTAATTGGTGAGCCAGGCGTGGGTAAAACAGCCATTGCTGAAGGCTTAGCACAACGTATTATTAATGGTGAGGTACCCGAAGGGCTCAAGAGCAAACGCGTGTTGTCGCTTGATTTAGGGGCATTAGTTGCGGGTGCTAAGTACCGTGGTGAGTTTGAAGAGCGTTTAAAATCAGTTTTAAATGAATTAGCCAAAGAAGAGGGCCAAGTAATCCTCTTTATTGATGAAATTCATACCATGGTTGGTGCAGGTAAAACTGATGGTGCGATGGATGCAGGGAACATGTTAAAACCCGCGCTTGCACGTGGTGAGCTTCACTGTGTGGGAGCCACAACGCTTGACGAGTATCGCCAATACATTGAAAAAGATGCAGCACTTGAACGTCGCTTTCAAAAGGTATTCGTAGCAGAGCCATCGGTAGAAGACACTATCGCGATTCTTCGTGGTTTAAAAGAGCGTTACGAGCTACATCACTCTGTTGATATTACCGATCCTGCAATTGTTGCAGCGGCGCAGCTATCGCACCGTTACATTAGCGATCGTCAGTTACCCGATAAAGCGATTGATTTGATTGATGAAGCGGGCTCGTCAATTCGTTTACAAATTGACTCTAAACCAGAGTCACTTGATAAACTTGAGCGTCGTATTATTCAGTTAAAACTCGAAGATAATGCACTTGCCAAAGAAAAAGATGAAGCAAGTCAAAAGCGTCGTACTGAAATGCAAGAGCTAATAGCTGAACTTGAAGTGCAGTATCGTGAGCTTGATGAAGTATGGAATGCCGAAAAAGCTTCTTTGCAAGGCACACAAGTGATTAAAGCGGAGCTTGAACAAGCTCGTTTAGACTTAGAAGTCGCGCGCCGAGCAAGTGATTTACAACGGATGTCTGAATTACAGTATGGCCGTATTCCTGAACTTGAACGCAAGTTAGATCTTGCATCGCAAGCAGAAATGCAAGAAATGAGCTTACTTAAAAACCAAGTTGGTGAAGATGAAATTGCAGAAATTTTATCGCGCTGGACAGGTATACCCGTCTCTAAAATGCTGCAAGGCGAGCGAGAAAAACTACTGCAAATGGAAGATCAACTTCATCACAAAGTCATTGGCCAAGATGAAGCCGTGGTTGCTGTAGCGAATGCGATTCGTCGGTCACGTGCAGGGCTTGCTGATCCAAACCGCCCAATAGGTTCTTTTTTATTCTTAGGCCCAACAGGGGTAGGTAAAACAGAGCTTACTAAAGCGCTTGCAAGTTTTATGTTTGACACTGAAGATGCCATGGTGCGCATTGATATGTCTGAGTTTATGGAGAAACACTCAGTAGCACGCTTAGTGGGAGCACCGCCGGGTTACGTTGGATATGAAGAAGGTGGCTATTTAACAGAAGCTGTTCGTCGTCGTCCATACTCTGTTATTTTGCTTGATGAAGTAGAAAAAGCGCACCCCGACGTGTTCAATATACTTTTACAAGTGCTTGATGATGGCCGTTTAACTGATGGACAAGGTCGTACCGTTGATTTTAAAAATACGGTGATCATTATGACCTCAAACTTAGGATCAGACATCATCCAAGAGCAAGCTGGTTCGAACGACTATGCAACGCTAAAAGAGAAAGTGATGGGAGTGTTGGTAAGCCAATTTAGACCCGAGTTTATAAACCGGATTGATGAAACGGTGGTATTCCATCCACTTGCGAATGATCATATTAAAGAAATTGCCGATATTCAGTTAGGTAAACTGCGTGAACGCTTAACCGAAAAAGGCTATCTTCTTGAGGTAACTGATGCTGCCCTTGACCGTATAGCAGAAAGTGGTTTTGATCCTGTCTATGGTGCACGACCGTTAAAACGTGCAATTCAACACACCATAGAAAACCCGCTAGCGCAGCGCTTGCTTGGAGGTGAATACCTACCTGGCGCTATTATCCATATTGATGCAGATGAAAACGGGTTGGTTTTTTCAACCCGTTAATATCGGCAAATAAAGAAGCCGCATCAAATGATGCGGCTTTTGTGTTTGATTAAACAATTTAAATAAATCGCTTATTTAAGAAACACTAAACTTTAAACGTCAATAGCATATCGTTTACTTTGCGCGACCCCTCAACGAGGCCTGCGGCATCTTTAGCTACGTTATAGCTGAGCTTTAAGTTCTCTTCGCTGTGTCCTTTAATACTTTCAACGTTTTCACGTATATCTGCACTGACAACTTGTTGCTCTTCGGCTGCGGTAGAGATTTCGGTCGCCAAACCAGATATTTCATTTATCTGTGCGAATATACTCGCAAGCTCAGCTTGAGTATGTGTGGTTGTTTCAACACAACTATCAGCTTGTTGTTTAGTTGACTGCATTACTTTAGACCAACTAAATAATGTATCTTGAATTTCTTTAATTGAACTATGAATTTGCGCAGTGGCGTTCTGTGTTCGTGAAGAAAGTGCACGCACTTCATCGGCAACGACAGCAAAACCTCGACCATGATCACCTGCACGGGCAGCTTCAATTGCGGCGTTTAAGGCAAGTAAGTTTGTTTGCTCAGCTATACCTTCAATTTCAGTCATCACTTGGCCGATTTTATCGGCTTCACTGGCTAATGAATTAGCGGTTGTTGCTGCTTGTTCAACTTGGTTAGCAAGGTCTGATACCATCGCGCTATTGTCTTCAATATGCAGTTTGATATCTGTACAGCTTTGGTATGTATCATTTACTTTTTCAGCTGTATGGTGCGTATTTGCTGATATTTCACCAATGGTTGCGCTCATTTGTGTCATTGCAGTCGCAATATCACCTAAACGCTGACCTTGTGCCGCTATACCCTGCTCAGTAAGCGATGACTGCGTATCTAAGTTTGTTGCGATATTCTTAAAGGAGTAGGTCGAGTCTTTAACGCGGCCCAGCACTGTTCGTAATTTTGCAAATAGCATCTGCTGATTATATTGCGCAATACTAAATGGGTGTGCACCGCAATACACATAGCGTGACACAGAATCAAACTCTGCACGCTGTGATTTAAGTGCTGAAGGAGTCACTATTAACTCATCATAATTAAGCGCAGCAAGCAGTAAAATAATCGCAAGTGTCGCTAATACAGTCATCAACGATGTGGTAAAACCAAGTGCAATAACCCCCGCAAGAATAATAATCAAAGACACTATTTGTCTTAGTGACACATTTTCGCGAAACGAGGCGATTGATTTGCCATCATTAATCTTTTGATACAAAGCCGTAGCGCGTGTTTTCAAGTGTTCAGAGGGTTTTGTACGCACTGATTGATAGCCGACTAATTGTCCATGTTCGTAAATGGGTGTGACAAAGGCATCAACCCAATAATAACGTCCATCTTTACAGCGGTTTTTTACCATGCCTCGCCAAGAGTGGCCTTGTTTAAGCTTTTCCCACATTTCTTTAAATGCGGCTTTAGGCATATCAGGGTGGCGCACTATGTTATGGTTTTTACCTAATAGCTCATCTTCGGTATAGCCCGCTATGTTACAAAATTCTGTGTTTACGTAGGTAATTACCCCACGTAAATCGGTTGTCGAGACAAGCTCCTGTTGTTCAGAGTATGTCACTTCTTGATTAATGATTTCTTGCCCACGACGCATATGAGTCCTTGAAATATACTTTGTTACGGTGTGCGGATTATAATCTCAGAAAAATGTAAGGGAAGAGGGGACAAGCTGATTACTGCTAAAGTTTTAGAAATTTTATTCATCCCTTGATCTAAAACAATAACTTGTCTGATAAATTATGCTTAAACTAACCCTTTTGTATTGCATGAAATGAATGTCAAAAATAATCGGTCTTGCTGATGGGGGTGATGAAGCAATTTAGCATCAATGAAGTGCCCTCAAACCAATTGTATAATAGTATTCACAATGGCAAGATGAGCTATGAGTGACGGAGCATAAAATCAAACAACTATTTACTCTTGAGTATTTATTTTTTGCCCCCATACACTTAGGATTAAAGCCACGCGGCTCGAGGAAGCATTTTTGATAAAACATAATTTAAATAAAACGCTAGAAGCGTTAACAGCACATTTTCCACACGCAATAAATGGGATTAAACGTGGCATCGAGCGAGAAGCATTAAGGATTAAACCAAATGGTGTTATCTCAAAACAGGGTCATCCACAAGGAGTGGGAAGCGCTTTAACCAATGACCATATCACCACTGATTTTTCTGAGTCTTTATTAGAATTCATTACGCCTGTTAGCACATCGGCTGAGCAAACATTAGCGCAGCTTAAAGATTTGCAAAAGTTTACCTTGTCACAGATGGATGATGAGCTGCTATGGCCTATCAGCATGCCATGCTTTATTGATAATCAAGATGACATTGTGCTGGCTCAGTTTGGTGACTCAAACATAGGGCGCATGAAAACGTTGTACCGAGAAGGGTTAAAGAATCGGTATGGCAGCATGATGCAAGCTATTGCTGGTGTGCATTTTAATATCTCTTTTCCTGATGAGTTATGGCAGAGCTTGCACGCGTTGAGTGCCAGTGAGCAACCACTTAGCACCTTTATTTCAGATGGTTATCTGGGGCTTATTCGAAACTTTAAGCGTGAGCTTTGGTTAATAAGTTACTTATTTGGTGCGTCACCTGCATTATGTAGCTCATTTTTACAAGGGCGAGAAACTGATCTGCCATTTAAAAAGTTGGGCAAAGGCACATTGTACCTTGAGGTTGGCACCGCACTGCGATTAGGTAATTTAGGTTACACAAACAGCGCTCAATCATCGTTGCGAGTGATGTATAACTCGCTTGAGGAATACGTAGCAGGTTTGAAAGCTGCCATTCATACGCCTTCAGATATTTACGGTCATATTGACGACTATACCCGTGCTGAACCAAAGCAGCTTAATAAAAATATCTTACAGATAGAAAATGAGTTTTACTCGCCAATTCGACCAAAACGTAATGCTACATCAGGCGAAACACCGACAGATGCCCTATTACGAGGGGGCATTGAGTACATAGAAGTGCGTGCACTTGATGTAAATCCATTCAGTGAAACAGGGATCGATTTACAGCAAATCCGTTTCCTCGATGTCTTTTTAACGTATTGTCTTTTAAGCGAATCTCCAACAATGGATTGGCAAGAGCAACAGTTAAGCACGCAGAACCTTGATGCGGTAGTTAATGAAGGGCGCAACCCTGAATTACAATTAACAAAACAAGGTGAAGCAGTTAGCTTGGTTGATTGGGCATCGACTATTTTTGAGAGTCTAATCCCTGTTGCGCGTTATATGGACAGTGCGTATGGCGTAAGTTACTACAGCGAAACAATTCATGAGCTGTCGAGTTGGGTAACTGAGTCAAGTAAAACGTTTTCAGGGCGTTATGTTGCAACACTTGCAAAAGAAAACCAAGATAACGGCCAGTTTGCTTTAGCACTTGCACAGCAATATAAAGAAAATCATTTAGCCGCGGATTATCAGTATTACGATCCGGCTTTTTTAAGGGAACAAGCCGTCAATTCGATTGCAAAAGAGCGTGAAGTAAAAGCAGCAGATACGCTATCCTTTACGGCCTTTTTAGATGATTACTTTGCTAAAGCTTAGCAGCTTTTAGGCATAAAAAAACGCAGCCTAGGTTGGCTGCGTCAAAGATTCTTCAGGGATGAAACAATGCTATACTGCTGCATTCATAAAGTCAGACTGACTCAATAAGAAAAAGTTCAGCGAGATATTAAAAAAAATGAAAAAAAATTTAATTATTTTATCGCTGGTCGCTTCTATGGCGGGTTGTGCCACGGCTCCACCAGAGCAACCGCATGATATTTGTAAGATTTTCGAAGAAAAACCTGATTGGTATTATGATGCACGTGACGCACAAGAAAAGTGGGGCTCGCCAAAACATGTGCTGATGAGCATGATGTATCAAGAAAGTTCATTCCGTCATGATGCCGCTCCACCGATGGAATACTTTTTATGGATCATTCCTATCGGCCGAGCAAGCTCTGCCTATGGTTACTCGCAAGCAAAAACACCTACGTGGTCAGACTATATTCGAGAAACCGGCAACAGCGGTGCTGACAGAGATGACTTTGATGATGCCATCGATTTTATGGCTTGGTTTGTTTATAAAACACATAAAGTGAATGGTGTATCAAAGTGGGATGCTTACGCACAATACCTAAATTACCATGAAGGGTGGGGCGGGTATAAGCGCGGTACCTACAAAAGCAAAAAGTGGTTAATGAGTGTAGCTAATAAAGTAAAACACCGTGCGAGCCGGTATGGTGCTCAGCTTAAACAGTGTGAAGATGAGCTTGATAAAAACTGGTTTGAGCGCTTATTTGGTTAAACAGGTACAAAAATATAAAAAGCCCGCAACTACGGGCTTTTTTATTGCATTCAATTGCACTATAACATTCAATTGCACTACAAAGAGTACCCATTCTGTTACTGTTAGGTACACTTGTGCATGTGATTACTTGCCAGGAAACTGGTGAATATGCACATCGCGCTGCGGGAATGGGATAGTGATATCTGCTGCATCGAAAGCAATTTTCACTTTTTCATAGAGGCCAAAATACACAGGCCAATAGTTATCAGAATCAACCCATGCCCAAACGAGCATACCAATGTGGCTGTCACCATGTTGACTAACATGCACAACAGGTTTCTTCGCTTCTTGGTCTTTAAGCACTAATTCGTAGTCATTAAGGACACTCAGAAGTACTTCACGGGCTTTATGAACGTCATCGCCATAGCTAATACCAAATTCAATGTCGACACGGCGAGTGGCTTCCGCAAACTTATTCTTCACGCAGCCGTTTGACAGGGCCCCATTCGGGATGATTATTTTTTCATTATCGTAGGTAAGCAAAATAGTGACGAAAATCTGAATTTCAACGACTTTCCCCATGTAACCTTGTGCTTCAATAACATCGCCCACTTTAAAAGGTTTAAAGAATAAGATCAGCACACCACCTGCAAAATTAGCCAGACTGCCTTGCAATGCCATACCCACAGCTAAACCTGCAGCACCGAGCATTGCGATGAATGAGGTGGTTTCTATGCCAATCATTGAGGCGACAGAAATAAGTAATAGTATCTTCAGAATGACAGAAATAAACGACACTAGAAAGTGTGTCAGGCCTGCCTCAAACTTTACTTTATACATTGATTTTTCGGTCATCTTGGCAATTCTGCCAATTAGCCACCAACCAATAACAAGCACCAAAATCGCTAAAATAAACTTTGGTCCATACGTCATGAGTAGCTCAATTGCTTGGTTATATACTTTTTCGATCGATATTTCGTCCATTTTTGCTCCATGTAACGAGACGTTAAAATATGCAAGCCATAGTAGACGAATTAGCAGCTTAATGTGTGTTTATAGGTATGAAATAGGAAACTTCGGGGTAGAATTATGAAATAAGCTATAAAAAAAGGAGTAGCAAGCTACTCCTTATCTGTTATTCAGTTCGTTTACTGGGAATAACTTTCACCAGTTTTACCATATTCTCTTTCACTTCCAATACTTCTATTGGGTAGCCTGCTATTCGTAGGCTTAAATTCGAATCTGGGATATCTTCAAGGTATTCAACAATTAAGCCACTCAAGGTTTTAGGGCCATCGATAGGTAATTCCCACCCCATCTCTTTATTTAGATCACGGATGTTTGCACCACCATCAACAAGCACTGTGCCATCATCTTGAGTTGTCACTTCTTCACTTGGAGTACGTGTTTGCGTTGTGGTGAAATCACCTACCACTTCTTCAAGAATGTCTTCAAGAGTTACAAGGCCTTGAATATCACCGTATTCATCAACCACTAAACCAATTCGTTCTTTTGATTGTTGGAATTTCAAAAGCTGTGTGTTCAGCGAGGTACCTTCAGGGATAAAGTAAATCTCGCGGACCGCACGCAGTAATGATGGTTTATCAAACTGCTCTTTCGTCAATAGACGAAGTGCATCACGTGAGTGAATAAAACCAACCGCATCATCAATTTGATCGCGATAAAGTAATACGCGAGTATGCTGTGCATGTGTTAGTTGGCGACTGATTAGTTTCCAATCGTCATTAATATCAATGGCGACAATTTCGTTGCGTGGGATCATGATGTCTTCGACGGTCACTTGCTCTAAATCTAAGATAGACGTCAGCATGCTTTGGTGACGTGCAGGCAATAAGGCACCCGATTCATTAACCACGGTTTTTAATTCTTCTTTACTTAAGCTGTGCTCTTCGATTTGCGCGGTCGTAATACCAAATAAACGTAACATACCATTGGTCAGCCAGTTTACCATTACAACGAACGGGAAGAGTATTTTAAGCAAGCCTTTAAGCACGATAGAGCTAGGAAACGCGACTTTTTCAGGGTAGAGAGCCGCGAGCGTTTTTGGTGTAACTTCAGCAAAAATTAACACCACTAAAGTCAGAGCACCTGTCGCAATAGCCAAGCCAACGTCACCGTATAAGCGAATACCAATAATCGTCGCAACCTGTGCTGCAGCGATATTAACTAGGTTGTTACCAATCAAGATCAGACCAATAAGTCTGTCTGGGCGACTTAAGAGTTTACTGACGCGTTTCGCTGCGCGATGGTTTTCTTTCGCAAGATGGCGTAAACGAATACGGTTAATTGACATAATTCCGGTTTCAGAACCCGAAAAATAAGCAGAAATAAGTATCAATAATCCCAATACGATAAACAGGGTACTAGTCGATATGTCGTCCAACGATGGATCCTTTTTTTATAAACCAATGCATATTAAGCTAGAGAGAGCTTGCTGAGTCAAGTTAAAACTTATTTAGTATCACTTCTTGAATGAAACGGCTGCCAAAATAAGCAAGTGATAGGATAAATGCAGCTATCATGATCGAAAATACCACGGGTTTTCCTCGCCAACCTTGGCGTAAGTGACCAACCGTAACAACCGTGAAAATAAGCCACGCAATCAATGATAAAACCGTTTTATGGATAAACTCACTGGCAAACATACCGTCTAAGAATATAAAACCAGACAGAAGTGCGAAGGTGAGTAAAATAGTGCCTAAAGTTAATAGTTGGTAGAGCTGACGCTCAACCACCATTAGCGGGGGTAAATGGCTGTGCACAATGGCTAAATCTTTACGCTTTAAGCGCTTATCAATAAAGTAAAATTGTATAGCGTATAAAGTCGCGATAATAAGTACGCAATAAGCTAGCAAAGATAGCGAGATATGTGTCACTAAGCCTAGTTCTACATCAATGGTATGAATAATCACATGATGCGGTATAAATAGGCTAGCAAGCGTTAAAATAGCTGCAAAGCCATAAACAACAGGCAATAGCAACGTTGCAGGAAACTTAAGCGACACCGCCGTGACAGACACCACAATGACCCAGCAGGTTAAAAGTGCCACATTAACAATGCTTAAATCTTGGCCGTCTGCTCGAAAAACAGAATTCACCAGTAATAACATATGTGCAAGGATTGCTACGGTGCTTAAAATCACCGTGAGCTTTTGGCTTGGGCCTTGTTTGTGAAAAAGGCGTGAAAGCACATGCGACGTTGCTAACACATAAAACAAACTAGCAATAATAGTTAAACTAATAATCATCGTGTTTTGGCCACTTAATTTATATCAATAAATCCTTGTCTCATTGATGCCATTGTATTTTATAGCAAGGCAAAAGCATAGAGTTTGTAAAAAGAAACTCAAACAGCGCACTTGAACACTGTATTGTCGACCACCATTTACGGTATACTGCTAGGAATTGAAATTTAATATTGCCTGTATTGCAACTTAAATTGTGTTTTTTGCGCGCTTTACAGGTGAAACACGTTTTATCGGAACCTTTACATGTTTGAGAATCTCCAAGAACGCTTAGGTAAAACCTTAAAAAATATCAGTGGCCGCGGACGCTTAACTGAAGACAATATTAAAGATACATTACGTGAAGTCCGCATGGCATTTTTGGAAGCGGATGTTGCGTTACCCGTTGTTCGTGATTTTGTTAAGCAAGTTAAAGAACGCGCAGTTGGCGTTGAAGTAACTAAAAGCTTAAGTCCAGGCCAAGTGTTCATTAAAATCGTTCGTGAAGAGCTTGAAAAAGCCATGGGCGAAGCAAATGAAGAGCTAAGCCTGAATGCGCAGCCGCCAGCAGTTGTGATGATGGCGGGTTTACAAGGTGCCGGTAAAACGACCAGTGTGGGTAAACTTGCTAAGTTCTTAAAAGAACGCAAAAAGAAATCTGTGCTTGTGGTGAGTGCTGACGTATATCGTCCTGCGGCAATCAAACAGCTTGAAACCCTAGCTACTGAAGTAGGGGTTGAGTTTTTCCCAAGTGATATTTCGCAAAAGCCTGTTGATATTGCCAGTAATGCGATTGCCCACGCGAAGAAAAAGTTTATAGACGTTGTTTTAGTTGATACAGCGGGCCGTTTGCACGTTGACAGCGACATGATGGATGAAATCAAGGCACTACACAGTGCGATTAATCCTATTGAGACCTTATTTGTTGTTGACGCAATGACAGGTCAAGATGCTGCAAATACAGCAAAAGCGTTTGATGAAGCATTACCACTCAGTGGTGTGATTCTAACGAAAACTGATGGTGATGCCCGTGGTGGTGCTGCTTTATCTATTCGCCATATCACCGGTAAGCCGATTAAGTTCATGGGTGTGGGTGAGCGCACCGATGCTCTTGAACCATTCCATCCTGACCGTATAGCGTCGCGTATTCTAGGCATGGGTGATGTACTTTCATTGATCGAAGAAGTCGAAATGAAAGTCGACAAGGAGAAAGCCGCTAAAGTTGCTGAAAAAGTATTTAAAGGCGATGGCTTTACACTTGATGATTTTGCTGAGCAGCTGCGCCAAATGAAAAACATGGGCGGTATGATGTCGATGCTTGATAAATTGCCAGGTATGCAAAATTTACCCGATGCAGTAAAAGGGCAAATGGGTGATAAAACATTTGTGCAAATGGAGGCGATTATTAACTCAATGACGCCAAAAGAACGCGCCCGTCCTGAAATCATTAAAGGCTCACGTAAAAAACGTATTGCAGCGGGTTCTGGTACTCAAGTACAAGAAATCAATAAATTGCTTAAGCAATTTACGCAGATGCAAAAGATGATGAAGAAAATGAAAGGTAAAGGCGGCATGATGAAAATGATGCGCGGCATGAAAGGGATGTTACCACCAGGTATGATGGGTGGCGGACCTAAGTTTTAATTTTCAACAAGTCCGTTTCGTGTAAAAAAGGAGCAAATAGCTCCTTTTTTAATGGATAAATTATGCCAAACTTAGGCGCAAATGTAAGATCTAACGCACAGATCAGTGTTTAATCAACTAAACTTACATTTTGCATCACTTCTTACTTGCAATGTTGCAAAAAACTCGTACAATTCCCCAGCTCCCCGTACTGGGGAGTAAATCTTATTAATGAAAACAGTCAATCTATTTAGAGGACGGTATGGTAACTATTCGTTTGCAACGTGGTGGCGCTAAAAAACGCCCTTTCTATCAAATTGTGGTTGCGGATAGCCGTTTCTCGCGTGACGGTCGCTTCATCGAGAAAGTAGGTTTCTTTAACCCAATCGCTTCTGGTCAGGAAGAAAAAGTACGTTTAGATTTATCTCGTGTTGAACACTGGGTAGGTCAAGGCGCATCTCTTTCAGATCGCGTAGCTAAATTAGTTAAAGACGCTCGTAAAGCGGCTTAATAGGCGTAAGTGTAACCATGAGTCAAGAGAACACCTCGATAATTGTTGTAGGAAAGCTCGGCGCCCCCTATGGTATAAAGGGCTGGCTTAAGGTGCATTCATTTACTGATGATCCCGAAGGGATCTTCGATTTCAGCCCATGGTTGATAGGGCAACAAGGTAAATGGCAGACCTTAGAGGTGGTCGACTGGCGTCGCCACAACAAAGGCTTTATCGCTAAAGTTGCGCAAGTAAACGATCGAGACCAAGCAATGGCTTTCACCAATGTTGAAATCTCTGTTGACGCGGCGCAACTACCAGAATTACCGCAAGGTGAATTCTATTGGCGAGATCTCATTGGCATGTCTGTTGTAACCGATAAAGGTTACGACTTAGGCACGGTTGATGACCTAATGGAGACAGGTTCAAATGATGTTTTGGTTGTGAAAGCAAACAAAAAAGATGCATTTGGCCAAGCCGAGCGTTTAATTCCTTTTTTAACAGACTCTGTTATTAAAGAAGTTAAACACGAAGCAAGAGAAATTACCGTAGACTGGGACCCAGGGTTTTAATGTCACAAACGAGTTCGTTATGGGTAGGGGTGATAAGCCTTTTCCCGGACATGTTTGATGCTATTACCACTCAAGGGGTAACAGGTCGCGCAGTTAAAAATGGTTTAATTGACTTTAACTGCTGGAATCCACGTGACTACGCTACTGATAAGCATAGAACCGTGGATGATCGTCCTTATGGGGGCGGTCCCGGCATGTTGATGATGGTTGAACCATTGAAACAAGCCATCCTTGACGCTAAAAAAGCGGCAGGCGATGGTGCAAAAGTAATTTATATGTCCCCGCAAGGGCGCAAATTAGATCAGCAAGGTGCGGCTGAATTAGCCAACTCCGATAAACTGATTTTGATTGCCGGTCGCTATGAAGGTATAGATGAGCGAATCATAGAGTCATATGTTGACGAAGAATGGTCAATAGGTGATTTTATTCTGAGTGGTGGTGAACTACCCGCTATGACATTAATTGACGCTGTTGCGCGATTAGTGCCTGGTGTACTAGGTCACAACCAGTCAGCAGAGCAAGATTCATTTTCGGATGGATTGCTTGATTGTCCTCACTATACACGGCCAGAAACATTGGATGATAAACAGGTGCCTGCTGTATTGCTCAGCGGAAACCACCAAGAAATTGCCAAATGGCGCTTAAAGCAGTCATTAGGTAGAACTTGGTTACGTCGTCCTGACTTGTTGCATAACCTAGCTCTGACTGAGGAGCAAGCGGCACTTCTTGCAGAATTCAAGCAAGAGTACCAACAAGCTTGTGGCTAGAAGACAGTTACACCTAGGAAAGTGAGAAATATAATGGCAAAAGTAAACCAAAATATTATTAAAGCGCTTGAAGAAGAGCAGCTTAAAACAGACGTACCAGCATTCGGCGCTGGTGATACAGTAGTTGTACAGGTACGTGTAAAAGAAGGTAACAAAGAGCGTCTACAGGCCTTTGAAGGTGTTGTAATCGCTAAGCGTAATCGTGGTCTTCACTCAGCTTTCACAGTTCGTAAAATCTCGAGCGGTGAAGGTGTTGAGCGTGTATTCCAAACGCACAGCCCTCTTATCGACAGCGTAACAGTTAAGCGTCGCGGTGCAGTTCGCCGTGCGAAGCTTTACTATCTACGTGAGCGTTCTGGTAAATCTGCACGTATTAGAGAAAAACTTAACTAATACGCGCTGTTTATCAACGCAAAAAAACGGGTTGCAGCCTTCGGGTTGCAACCCGTTTTGGTTTTTAGGGAACAATTTTTCTATTGTATTAATTCGCTTAATAAAGTGAGCAGTTTTGAAGCGATAAAACGTCGTTAATAACAAGGAAAAATGTCGTTATTTGGTCATTCTCGGCAATAGCTCCTGCATTGCTCTACCTCCTGCATCCATGCAGTCGTAAATCAGACATTTTTAACGCAGGTAGCGACAGGTTTAATCCCTCAAAATGATGAAGCATTATTGCGGATTGAAATTAGCTGGCTTCTTCTTATTTTACTTTTCACACCTCTTTCAATAATTCCCGTACAGCAATATTTGAACTGGCGTATTTCCCCTGCGTGATTAGCCCCAAGGACTTTGTACTTTGCTGCTTATGCTGGTACTATATTTCGTATTAAAAGGTTTACTTTTTTGTATACTTTAGTTTACGTTTTGGGTTTGAGGTGTGGTAACAGTGGATAAGCTAGCAGAATTAAGAGCAGGGATCGATGAATGTGACGCGCAATTAGTCGCGTTATTAGCAAAGCGTAATGGTATTACAGAACAAATAGGGGCTATTAAGCAGCAAACAGGGGCGCCATTACATGCGCCTGACCGTGAAGCCGATTTGCTGGCAGCTCGTCGCCAAGAGGCAATGAGTCAAGGCGTTAACCCTGAGCTTGTTGAAGATATCCTGCGTCGTATGATGCGAGAAGCGTATCAAAATCAGCAAGGGAGCTTGGCCTGTTCTGCTCCTCAGCTATCTCCGATTGTCATTGTGGGTGGTCAAGGGGCTATGGGGCAATTATTTGCCCAACAATTTATTCGTTCTGGGTATGAAGTCCGTATTTTAGATAAACAACAACAGGCTGATAGTGAAGCTATTTTAGCAGGCGCAAAGTTGGTGTTAGTGAGTGTGCCAATCAATGCGTTAGAACAGGTAGTAGCAGCATTACCAACGCTTGATGATGAGTGTTTATTGGTTGATATAACCTCGGTGAAGCAAAAGCCATTAAAAGCATTAATGGCAGCTCATTCAGGCCCTGTTGTTGGCTTACACCCAATGTTTGGCCCCGATATATCTCATTGGGTAAAGCAGACTGTTGTGGTATGTGAAGGGCGTAATCATGAAGTTGCGCAAGGATTATTGGCACAATTACAAGTGTGGGGCTGTCAGGTCGTGGAAATGGATGCTAAAAAGCATGATGAAGCAATGCAAATTATCCAGGTCATGCGCCACTTAACGACTTTTGTTTATGGTCAGTTTTTAGCAAAACAAAGTCATACACTCGCAGAATTGAGAAGTTGTTCATCACCCATTTATCAGCTAGAACTCATGATGGTTGGTCGTTTATTTGCGCAATCGCCAGAGCTTTACTCTGATATTATGCTTGCGCAATTTGATGATGTCGAAGCCTTATTGGCTAACTACCAAGATACGTTTGCGCAAACATTAGAAAAATTAAAAGCGGGTGATAAAGCCGCTCTTATAGATGCCTTTGCAGAAGCTAAAGCGTATTTTTCAGATGCAACGGCACATTTCTTGACACAAAGTCGTAGCTTATTGAATAAAGCGAATGATGCTAAAGTGCTTGATTAACACTGTCGCATAAGTAAAAGCGAGCACATTGTATGCTGCTCGCTATACACTGCTTATTAGTGACCGCCTAATGAGCCAGGTAATCCACCAGAATGGTGTTGAATAAGTCCCCATTGATAGAGTAATTCAGTCATATCAGACAAACTAAATAACGTCATACTTAAACCTACTACAGTCAATACGATTGTATAGGGCAGTGCCATAAAGACCATTCGTCCGTAAGAAAGCCTGAGCACGGGGGCGAGTGTCGAGGTGAGTAAAAATAAAAATGCAGCTTGACCATTTGGTGTCGCCACACTAGGCAAGTTAGTCCCTGTATTAATTGCAACGGCTAACAAATCAAATTGATCACGGCTGATTTGCCCCGCCTCTAACGCGGCAGCGACTTCATTAATATAAACTGTACCAACAAATACATTATCGCTCACCATAGAAAGTAATCCATTCGCAATAAAGAACATCACCAATTGTAACTGCCCTTCAAATGTCAGCACCCAACTGATAACCGGCGTAAACAAATGTTGGTCGATTATTACTGCAACAATTGAAAAGAATACACACAGCAGAGCGGTAAAGGGGAGTGCTTCTTCAAATGCTTTTCCTAACTGGTGCTCTTCAATGATCCCTGCACTGGCAGTGGCAAAAATAATCACCGATAAACCAATTAACCCGACGGTTGCTAAGTGTAAAGCAAGTCCAATGATGAGCCACACCGCTATTACTGCTTGAATAGCCAAATTGACTTTGTCACGCGTTGTTCGTTTTTTCTCAAGCTTTTTAGCATGCTCAGATAATATGGTGTGAATAGGAACTGGCAATTTAGCACCGTAACCAAATGTCTTCGTTTTTTCGAGTAGAATAGTTGTCGCTACACCTGCAATCATTACAGGCAAGGTGATGGGGAGCATGCGAAAGAAAAACTCTCCGAAAAACCAGCCAGCACGTTCTGCAATAATTAAATTTTGCGGTTCACCAACCATGGTGCATACGCCCCCTAATGCAGTACCGATTGAAGCATGCATCAACAAATTGCGTAAAAATGCCCGAAATTCTTCCAATTCTTGACGATTGACAGGACGCACTTGATTATCGTCGTTTATATCATGTTCACTGCTGGAGTCTTTCCCCGAAGCAACTTTGTGGTAAATGCTGTAAAAACCCATTGCAACGGCAATAACAACCGCCATGACAGTCAGGGCATCAAGAAATGCAGATAAGAATGCAGCAGCAAGTGTAAAAGACAGCGACAGCACTGTTTTACTGCGAACTGAGACAACTAACTTAGTGAAAATATACAGTAACAGATCTTTCATAAAGTAAATGCCCGCAACCATAAAGATCAACAGTAAGATGACATCCACATTTTGAACTATTTCATGTTCAACCTGACCCGCTGAAGTCATCCCAATAAACATCGCTTCTATCGCCAGAAGCCCACCGGGTTGAAGCGGATAGCATTTTAATGCCATAGCAAGGGTAAAAATAAACTCTAGTACCAGCACCCAGCCAGCAATATAAGGGTTTAATTGAAATAAAATCGGATTTAACAATAAAAAAGCAAGAATGGTGTATTTATACCATTGTGGCGAATTCCCTAAAAAGTTTTTAAAGATTGCCGGCAGAACTCGTTGCTGCATTGCAGTACCTTATTAGATGGGATGAAAACGCTAATAAGTTAATTCACTTAGCGTTAACAGTAAATATGCTGTTAGTGTAATTTTAGTATAGCTAAAGTACGATAACGATTGTTAATTATTAACTTAAGTGTGGTTTATTAATACTAGGCTAATTATTTCGTTATTATCTTTAGATTTTTATGTACACTGGATGGACTTTACTTGTTAGTTACAGAGCATCTGGTACAATCAGTGGGTTGATCGCTTTGTGCGATAGAAGTATGTGCTAACTCAAGTGGAAATTGAATGAGAATTTTTAAAGCGAAAAGTCCAGCAGGTTTTGCTGAAGAATACATTGTTGAATCTATTTGGAATGGTGACTTTCCGCCTGGCTCAATTCTTCCAGCAGAACGAGAGTTGTCAGAGTTAATAGGTGTTACACGTACCACTTTGCGTGAAGTGCTACAGCGTTTGGCGCGTGATGGCTGGTTAACGATTCAACATGGTAAACCAACTCGCGTTAATAATTTCTGGGAAACCTCAGGTCTTAACATTCTAGAGACGTTAGCACGACTAGATGAAGACAAAATGCCAGAGCTTACCGATCAACTTCTATCGGCTCGCACTAACATTAGTGCCATTTACACTCGTGCTGCAATAAAATTAGCACCTGAACGCGTGATCGAAATTTTATCGCAAAGTGAGCAGCTTGAAGACAGCGCGCAAGCATTTGCAGACTACGATTACAAAGTGCATCATGAACTTGCTGTCGCAGGTAACAACAGAATCTATGTACTTATCTTAAATGGCTTTAAAGGTTTTTACTCAAAAATCGGTTGCCATTACTTCTCTGATTCACGTACACGTGAGCTTGCTCGCCAATTTTATAAAGATTTAACCTCGCTTGCTGAGCGTCATGAACACGACGGGGCTATTTCGCTTATGCGTAAATACGGCCATCAAACGGGTGAAATCTGGCAGCAGATCCGTGGTGATATGCCAGAAGATATTATGGACTAACAGCCCTTAGTTATGCGCCTTTTTATATTTGAGAACCCAGCTTTAAGCTGGGTTTTTTGTATTTATTTAACAATAAGGTGGGTTCATAATCACCCTGCATCATAAGGTAATTCGATAGACATAGCGCATATCTTTTTTATATCAATTTTTCCGATTGCATATATCGCTTTTTTCGATTGTTCATTTGCCTGTAACCTCTTTAAACTATCTTGCTAAATATCGATACTTACTCTTGGTTTTTGTTTTTTCGGAACCATATATATGTGAGTATTGCGTAGGCAATTGGAAATAAACTCAAATATTTGGAGATAAAAATGGGTGTATTAGTTGGCCGTCAGGCACCAGACTTTACTGCAGCAGCTGTTCTTGGTAACGGTGAAATCGTTGAAAACTTCAACCTAAAAGACACTATCAAAGGTAAAAAAGCAGTTATCTTCTTTTACCCGTTAGACTTCACTTTCGTATGTCCTTCAGAGTTAATCGCTTTCGACAAGCGTTTTGAAGAGTTCCAAAAGCGTGGCGTTGAAGTAATCGGTGTTTCTATCGATTCACAATTCTCACACAACGCATGGCGTAACACTGCTGTTGCTGACGGCGGTATTGGTCAAGTTAAATATGCACTAGTTGCAGACGTTAAGCACGAAATCTGTCAAGCGTACGACGTTGAGCACCCAGAAGCAGGTGTTGCTTTCCGTGGTTCTTTCCTAATCGACGAAGAAGGTACAGTACGTCACCAAGTAGTTAACGATTTACCATTAGGCCGTAACATTGATGAAATGCTTCGCATGGTTGACGCACTCGCGTTCCACAGCGAGCACGGTGAAGTATGTCCAGCAGGTTGGACTGAAGGTAAAAAAGGTATGGATGCAAGCCCTGAAGGTGTTGCTAAATTCCTTTCTGAAAACGAAGGCGACCTATAATTTAGGCCTTTGTTGAAAGTATTAAAAAACCCGCCAATTGGCGGGTTTTGTTTTATCTGGTATGCGTTTAGTTAAAGCGCATTGTTAGCTTAGTATAGAAATAACGTCCACGAGGGTTATGCACGCTTGATACATAGCCATATAAGTCGCTATCACCATCACCAATTGCAAATGGAGGATCTTCGTCAAATACGTTATTAACGCCTACAGAGAGTTTTAGTTTTTCTGAGAAGTTATACGCAGTCTGTAAATCAACCAGTGTTTGAGAGTCAACCATGCGTGATGTGTTGCTATCAAAGTCTAGGTTACCGTCAAAGTCGATATCAGGAGTATCTTCAAACTCACCGATGTAACTCACATTCACATTCGTATTAAAGTCACCCATTTCCCAGTTAGTGCTGAATATCCAACGATTTTCTGGGTAACGATATTCACCCGTATAATCACGGCCATCTTTCTTAAATTCATTTTGGTATGCCCATTCAAGATTGAATTTTAAGAACCCGTAGTCATTCATTGCATGCGTGTAATTAGCAGAGACATCAACACCAGATACTTCTTGTGAGGATACATTTTCGAAAGTGCTATGTACTTTTTGAATAACCCCTAAGCTTAGGCCGCCTTGAGGCGCAAGTCGTACACACACTGTGCTATTTTGATCATTACAATTTTGATCGTAAATAGGGCCGAATTCTTGCTCATCAATTTTATTGTCTTGCGTTATGCTCCACACATCAATACCGAAACCAAATTCAGCTGTGGGTGCCCAAATAAAGCCAACGTTCCAAGATTCAGATTCTTCAGCTTCTAGGTTTGGATTACCTGCAAACTGAATGTTGTAATCAAGTGCATTACAATCAAGCCCTGTCGCTTGGCATCGGTACGTATCTACAAAGAACTGACTTTCTTCTGAGGGACCTAAACCAATTTGCGCTAATGAAGGTGCTCTGAAACCTTGTGCCCAAGAACCACGAACAGTGATTGAATCGGTTGGTGCCCAACGTACAGCTACTTTTGGATTGGTTGTTGAGCCAAAGTCACTGTAATCATCATAGCGACCCGCTAATTGTAACTCTAGGTTATCTGCAAGCGGGATTGAAAACTCAATATACGCAGCATACTGGTCACGCTCAGCTGCTGCTGACACTGACTCGGTACCAAAAATTAAACCACGTTGAAATTGATCATCAGGAATATCACTTACATCTTCCTCACGGTATTCAATACCGGCGGCCATCATAACGACATCATCACCAAAGCTAAATGCTTCACCACTGATATTGGCATCGAATGAGGTCATATGCGACTCACCACGGCGCACCAGACTTGTTGTAATTCTGTCGATAACCGCAGGGTCGTTATAGGTGCCACCAAATGGATTGTAATTACCCGCATCAATTTCTTGCTGAAGAAAGTCGGTACGCACCCAGCCTTGGCTTCTACTGCCTGTTTGCATTGATTTACTGCGACCTTTTTGAACGGCTGTCTCCCAGCTCCAATCATTAATTTCACCTTTTAAGCCAGCCACAAAGCGCAGTGTATCTGATTCGATATCCCATTGGCGAGGACCTGCATCAACGGTACGATACCGACCAATTTCAATATCTTGACCAAAAGGATTGTTTGGGTGACTTGCTGGAACCGTGAGTCCTGCGTCTTCATCAAGAGGAGTGGGGGCACCCGCTGCCTGTGAGGAGTTATGCTGTACTGCCATTTCCATAAATGCAGTGATGCCATTATCAAAGTTATATTCAAACTGTGAAATAGCGCCAACACGTTCAGACGCCGGTGTTATATAGCCATAGGGGCCATAGTCAAATAAACAGCTACCACTGGCGGTTGCATTTTCTGCAGGGCAAGATGGGTCAATTGTTTTTTCGCCATCGACGTAAAAGTAGCCTGGAAAACCACGCGAAGAGCGGAAATCCATACCACCATATGGTTCTTGGTTAGCGGTGCCTAGGCGTCCCATTTCATCTGACGATAATGCCGTATTGTTAAAATAATCAATAATAACAGACGCACTACTTTTTTCTGTGCTTGTTCCCCATACTAAACTCGCTGTTTTTTCTTCATAATTAGGTCCGTCAGTGCCACCATAACCTAAGTTGACCTCTAGACCATTAATGTCTTTCTTAAGAATAATATTAACTACACCAGCAACCGCGTCAGAGCCATAAATAGCAGATGCACCGTCTTTTAAAATATCGATACGCTCGATTGCTGAAACAGGAATAGAGTTAATATCAACAAATGAGTTGGTAATACTTTCTGCGAAAGCACTAATAGCAACACGGCGTCCATTGATAAGTACTAAGGTTGCATCCGAACCTAAGCCACGTAAGCTCACGGCAGCAGCGCCATTTGCTGTTGAATCTTGGTTATTCCCACGGGTTGAAAATGTGCCATTACCGGCGACTGGCATACGCTCTAAAAGCTGTTGTAGGTTGTCATAACCCATATTATCAATATCTGCGCGACTGATTGATTGGATAGGTGAGGGTCCCTCAATATCTGAGCGTTTAATGCGTGAACCGGTTACTTCGATGCGCTCAACTTTTTCAGCGCTTTCTGATGATTCGGCAGCAACTGAGGTGAAAGTTGTGCCCGCTAATGCGGCAATGGTAAAAACAGTAAGAGGTCGTCGAATAAAGTGATGAGTTTTCTTCATAAATTTCAATCCTTGTTTAATTGTGAGATTTTTGTGAAATAATCACAGTAAAGATTGATACCATGTAAATGGTAGGTTTTGAAATACTACAAAAGAATGGGGTTGACGCGTGAAAACGTTTCAAAATGTTAAAAGTGAGGTAGAGTAAGGGGGTCAGAGCCTAATACAAAGTTAGGCTCAAGCAGGGATTTTATGCTTTATGTTTCATCAGGCGTTCTTTTTCACGCGCCCAATCTTTGTTTTTCCCATCTTCACGTTTATCGTGCATCTTTTTACCTTTAGCGAGGTGGAACTCCAACTTCACCCAGCATTTTTTCCAGTACATGGCAGTGGCGATCAGTGAATAACCATCACGCTCTGTTGCACCGATAAGACGATCGATTTCACGTTTGTTCAAAAGTAATTTGCGATACCTAAGCGGATCACAAATTACATGTGTTGAAGCACTGTTGAGAGGCTGAATTTGACTGCCAAGTAAAAATGCTTCGCCGTTTTTAATGTGAATATAAGTCTCAGAGATGTTTACTTTACCAGCTCGGATACTTTTTACTTCCCAGCCCTGTAGTTCAACCCCTGCTTCAAACTTATCGTGTAAAAAATACTCATGACGCGCTTTTTTGTTAAGCGCGATAGTATTGCTTGTCGATTTAGATGATTTTTTCTTAGCCATAGTGGTTCATATTATACGTAAAAACAGCGTTTTTACATCGCTTTTTTAAGGCTTTATACAAATAATCCCGTTACTAAAATTTGGGGAAATAGCCAAAGCTTGCTAAAATTCGCCGACACAGTTGGGAGTGAATATGCCACAAATAGAAAAAAGTGCGCTGGTAATGTACAGCAGTAAAGAAATGTTTGATTTAGTGAACGATGTTGATGCGTACCCTGAGTTTTTACCACATTGTTCAGACGCTAAAATTATTGCACAACAACCCAGCGGTATGACGGCCAGTTTAGAAATATCGAAAGCGGGTTTAAAGAAGTGGTTTACCACAGAAAATACCTTTATTGATGAGCAAACCGTTGCTTTACGTTTAGTTGATGGTCCTTTTAAAAGCTTGCAAGGGAAATGGCATTTTTTACCTTTAGACGATAAAGCGTGTAAAGTGCAATTACACTTAGAGTTTGAATTTGCTAGTAAACTAATTGAGCTTGCTTTTGGTAAGGTGTTTAACGAAGTGGCAAAGAATATGGTGAATGCTTTTACTCAACGTGCGAAAACGGTGTATGGAGTCCGCTCATGATAAGTGTTGAAGTTGTATTTGCGTTGCCTACAACCGCGACAAGTTTACTTGTCGAAGTACCAGAGGGAACCACTGTTGAGCAAGCTGTTATTAAATCGGGCATTATCGAAAAGTGCCCCGAAATAGATGCAAATAACCTCACATTAGGTGTGTGGAATCGCACTTGCAAGTTAACACAAGAGGTTAAGCAAGGGGATAGAATTGAAATTTATCGCCCATTAATTGCAGACCCCAAAGATGCACGCAGACGTCGTGCAGAGAAAGCCAAAGAAGAAGGTAGAGCTAATAAAGTTACCGGTGGGCGCCCACTGAATAAAGCATAGTAACCTATTGAAAGTGAATCACTTACTGCTCGTTTTAACCGGTGGTTTTATCTATTTAGCATACAAAAAAGGGTCGCTTTTGCTACCCTTTGTTTTTATATTTACTCTTGTTCAAGTGGGGTATTGAACTCACTTGGTTGCTCATAATCACCTGATATTGACACGAGCTTATTATCTTCAAAATTAACCGTTAACGATTTGCGTTGTTCATTGCTACGGCCTAGATTAAAAACATAAAGATAATGCCAAGTATTCTTGTCGAATGAATCTTCTGCAACCGGTTTACCAAGTACGTAAACCACTTGCTCACGAGTCATATTAACGCGAAGCTTATCAACGTCAGATTGTTCTAAAAAGTTACCCTGAGGAATGTTGATGCGATAAACCCAACTAGAACACCCAGCGGTAGCACTTAAAGTAAGGGTAAGTACTAACCAAAAAGAAAAAGTTTTAAACGACTGCATTATTTGTTTGAATCCTTATTTTTTATACACTGCATGATACCGATTAGTCACAGAAGGTAAAACCCTTTTCAATAATTGTTTTACTGAAACATGATTAATGCTCACGAGGCACAGATTTGACCACCGACACGACAAAAAGTTTACCTGAATCAATAAAAAAGCGCGACAGTTCTCAATCACACTGGCATTTGTATATTGTGCAGACTCGTTTTGGCCACTGGTATACAGGGATCAGCACCGATGTTGAAAAACGTTTTGCAGCTCACCAAGCTGACAAAGGGGCAAAAAATTTAAAAGGAAAAGGACCTTTAACCTTAATTTATCAGCAACCGGTTGGCTCTCGCAGCGAGGCTAGTAAGCTTGAGATTCAGGTTAAAAAGTTAAACAAAGCGCAAAAAAGGCAGTTTGTTATCACAGCCAAATTACCTGGTTAGGGCACTAACAAACTCTGCAATTTTGCTCACTGCGTGTTCAAATAAACTAAAGTCAATGTGCTCTAGGGTATCACTCGGTTGATGATGGTGCTTATCGTGTCCCATGCCAAAATAAATATAAGGGACACCTGCTTTTGCAAACGAATAATGATCGCTGGCTCTTCGCCAATCAACGTTAAGATCAAATAATCGATTAAGTCGGGCAGATGAACTGGTTGCAAAAAATGTAATGTTTTCATCAGAAAGTCCAGTAATTGCTGTTTTATACTGCGCTATTGATTGGCCGTCTAAAAAGGCATAAATGCGAGGTTTTCGCTTGTTAACCACGAGCATATCCAGATTAATATTTAATGCGATATCTGCGCTGTTTAATTGTGACACTAAATAGTTACTGCCATGTAAGCCATTTTCTTCGGCATCGGTGGCAACGAACATTAATTGGTTCTGATGGGGCTTATCGGCGAAATACGCTGCTAAATAGAGTAAAGCAGCAACACCGCTGGCATTATCGTTTGCGCCAGGATAGAGCTTAGTCCCGCGTTGTCCTAAATGGTCATAATGTGCAGTAAAGATAATCTTTTTACATTGAGCGCAAGCGGATGGTTTAGTCGCAATGATATTGCGGGCAGTGGCTTTTTGATAAAAAGTAGCGGGGTATTGAAATGTTTGTTCTTGAACTTCATAGCCTAATGAGGTTAAGCGGCTTGCAATGTAATCAGCGGCACGCTTTGCGCCGATTGTATTGGTTTTTCGGCCATAAAATTGCGTTGAAGTAAGCGTTGTGACATCTTGTTTTAAATGAGAGTCAGCACTGGCAAACGCAGAATCACAGTAAAATAAGCTACTGGTAATCAGTAAGCTTTGCAGTATGCGAACGCAGTGCCTGTAGTTTACTTTCATAACGCTGTTTATCATGATCAAAATCTGCTTTATTGTTCGCCATGGTCAGGTATTTTTTGGCTAGTTTCAAGTCACCTAGCTGAAAATATATACGTGCAAGGCCAAAGTCACTGTCATGTAAGTTATTATCTAAAGTGCGTGCTTTTTTAAAATGCGCTATCGCATCTTCATAGCGCCCAGTTGCGTAGGCATCATTGCCAAGCGAAATATGATAATACGGATTAGTTTGACGCTTTTTATCTAGCTGTGTGAGGATGGCATTACCCTGTTGTTCACGATTCGTCAAATTGTAAAGCAGTGCTAGGTTGCCCAAAGCCGTGTTGTTATCAGCATCTAAGGTTATGGCATATTGGTAGGCTACTTCTGCCTCTGGGTAGAGATTTGTTAGCCTTAAGAGCACACCTAAGTTCCCCCAAGCTCCTGAATAAGCGCTATCTGTATTGATAGCAGCTTTGTAATAACTGTATGCACGACCATAGTCATGGCTAAGCATGGCCGAAACCCCTTTGTTGTTATAAAACATGGCGGTGATACGTGCTTTATTAATATGACTTGTTTTAAATGCTGCCTGACGGCTATTTGGATCAAAATCAATCACTAATGAACGCGAACCAGGATAAATAATCGTGCGGTTTATGGCGTGTTTGTCGTGTTCTCTTACCTTTAAATTTATGTGTCCTGTCAGTAAGCTAAAGCCATTATTTCGTGCCCAATACTCTGGAATGTGAACCTTTTGAAATTGCCCTTCAAGACCAAGATACTCGGCTAAGCTGTACGCTAATATTGATAAAGAGAGGCAGTTGGCATTTAAATCAGCATAGGCTTGATTCGCGGTTAGTGTCGCGCCTGATTGATAAGACAGTGAGGCATCACCATTTTCTAATAAAAAGTGCAGTAAACGTTTAGTTGTCTCGAGTGAGCGAGTGTCTTCAGGAAAAGCACTGTCTAACTGACGTTTAATACGCGGAGTTAGCGCAAAAATTTCTTCCTGACTTTCGACTTTTGAAAGCCTAAATTCATTGAGCTCAGTGAGTGCTAATGGCGCAGGGGCCAACTGCTTAGGTGTATTATTACATGCTGATAAAAAGCAAAGACTTGATAATAGAGCAATCGTAGGCGCGTTCATAAGGCCCCCCTTTAATTAACAGCCTAGGGAATCACATGTCTGTAAGTATAGGCTGTAATTAAAAAAGGGTCAGTGTTTACTGTTACAAAAGGTGTCAGCGTTTATCAAAGGTCGCAACAAGATCGTCTAGCGTTTGCGCACTGCTTGCTAAATCCTTTATTGCTTGCTCAGTGTCAATCTGCTCATGCATCACGGTATCGCTGATATCGCTAATTTGCTCAATATTGCGTCCGACATCAGCAACTACATTGCTTTGCTCCTCTGTGGCCGTCGCAATTAATGTTGCCATATCATTAATCTCATTAGCTGCATTGGTGATCGTGTTAAGCAACTCAACAGAGCTTTGCATGGCATTAACACTCAATTGAGCGCGTGATTTAGAATGATTTATATGTTCGACAACAAGATCGGATGTGCTTGTTAATTCACTGATCATCGTTTGGATTTCATTTGTCGATTGTGAGGTTCTGCTGGCAAGTGCGCGTACTTCATCTGCAACAACAGCAAAACCACGACCATGCTCACCAGCGCGAGCAGATTCAATCGCTGCGTTAAGCGCTAATAGGTTTGTTTGCTCAGAAATACCACGAATAGCATCAACAATGCTGGCAATTGCCTGCGTTTTGTTTGCAAGTTCGTTAACTTGTTCCGTAATGTTGTCGATGTCGTTTGCTAATTCAATTATTGCTTCTTTACTTTGGGTCACCTGCGTATGACTTTGTTCGGTACTGTGTTTACTGGTTTCTGTCAGTTTTGCTGTATTCGTGGCGCTGGAGGCAATTTCTTGTACCGTCGCGCCCATTTGATTAATTGCGGCAGCAACTGAAATTGTCTGTTCTTTTTGATTATCAAGCGCTTCAGAGTTCTTTTGGGCCTGCTTAAATACATGGGCCGCGCTTTGTCTTATTTCGCGACTTTCTTGCGCTACTTGCATGATGGCCGTTTCAATTTTTGAAATGAATTGGTTAAAGCCCGTGCTTAAGTTAGCCAGTTCAGGCTGCTCAGATTCTGGCAAACGGTATGCTAAGTTTGCATCACCAGAGCCTAAACGCATGAACAGCTCTGCCATTTTTGATAGAGGGGACGACAGTGTTTTTGCTAATAAGAAACCGGCGAAGCTGGCAACTAGCGCAATGACAATTGCAAAGCTGATTATCTGCCATTGTAACACTTGAATACTGGCAAATACCTCATTTTTGGGCACTTGAGCAATGACAAATAAATCGGTATTTTTAATTGGGCTGGCAGCAAGCAGTGTTGCTTCGCCATTCAGGTCGAGTTCGTGTAAATTAAAATCTTGATTGGTTAGTAAAGAGTCTGTAATACCTGGCTGGTACACCGAATCTAGTTTTGCCTTAGCCACTTTACTGGCATCTTTATGTAATTGAATTAAGCCATTTTTATCTGCTATGAACACAAACCCAGTTTCTTCAATCTTAAACCTTTGTAGCATGGCTTGCATGTCATCAATGCTTTTTGCCAATCCTGCAAGACCAATACCATTGGTTTGCTGGTGGTTGACAAACATTTTTACATCAGTGGGCGACTCTTGATAAATACTGATAGAAAAAGGCACTGATGATTGCGTGAAGGCAAAAAACCAACTGTCTTGCTCTTTTGTAAGCACACGTAAAAAACCGTCTTGATTCCAATATTGTGCAGTTTCACGATTGGCCCATGATGCCGTGGCTAAATCATACTGTTTAACAAGGCGGTTGAGCTCTTTGAGCAGCGTATTATCGTTATTATTTCCTGAGCGAGCCCATTCTAAAACGAACTCGTTGCTAGAAAGCTGTTCTGCAGCGCTGATCATTTGGTTTATATCGTGGGTGATATAGTTATCAATTGCTTGCAATTTACTTGGCAGTTCAGATTCAATCATACGGTGTTCGATGATTTTTTTTGCACTGTAAAGGGCTGTTGCACCGATAAGTGCTGCAACGATAAGAGCAATAGAACTGCCTAGTAGAGTTATTTTTTTGGTAATGGTAAGTTGATTTAACGCCATGAAAGTGTCTTAGTTTACAACAAATAAGAGAGTAATTTTAGCATACACTTTGCAGATGACGAATAAATGTAGGGACAAAAAAAAAGCCCAAAGCATATGCAATTGGGCTTTGTTTCTAACAAGCGAAACTTACTTTCCAGGGTTAAACAATTTTCTTCATTGCTGACATGTAACCGCGTAGTTTACTGCCTACCACTTCCACAGGGTGCTCTCGAAGTGCTTTATTCACAGCGATCAACGTTTGGTTATCAACCTGATTGCTGGTGCTATCAAGGCCTTTACCAATGACATCAGTATCAATGTTTTGCATAAAGTCTTTTAGCAGTGGTAAACACGCATGGTTGTATAAGTAACAGCCATATTCTGCGGTATCGGAAATAGTTCTGTTCATTTCAAAAAGTTTTTTACGCGCAATCGTATTAGCAATTAGTGGCGTTTCGTGCAGTGATTCATAGTAAGCCGATTCAGCAATGATGCCCGCTGCTGTCATGGTTTCAAATGCCAGTTCAACGCCTGCTTTTACCATTGCAACCATTAGAATACCTTGGTCGAAGAAGGTTTGTTCATTGATCTCTTCATCAGTATTTTGTTGCTTTTCGAATGCTGTTTCTGCTGTTTCTGCGCGCCATGCGAGTAATTTTGCATCATCTTCAGCCCAATCAGCCATCATGCCACGAGAAAACTCGCCGCTGATAATATCGTCCATGTGCTTATTATAAAGAGGGCGCATGATTGTTTTTAGCTGCTCGCTTAACTCAAATGCCTTTACTTTCGCAGGGTTCGATAAGCGGTCTAACATGTTTGTTACACCACCATATTTTAGTGCTTCGGTGATTACTTCCCAGCCGTATTGAATCAATTTAGAGGCATAACTAGGATCAATCCCTTTTTCAACCATTTTGTCAAAACACAGTAATGAGCCGGTTTGTAACATGCCGCATAAAATAGTTTGCTCACCCATTAGGTCTGACTTAACTTCAGCAATAAATGATGATTTTAGTACACCTGCGCGGTGGCCACCGGTGCCAGCCGCGTATGCTTTTGCTTGTGCTAGGCCATGTCCTTGCGGATCATTTTCAGGGTGAACAGCGATAAGCGTAGGGACACCAAAGCCGCGTTTGTACTCTTCGCGTACTTCAGAGCCTGGGCATTTAGGCGCTACCATAATGACCGTTAAATCTTCGCGAATTTGCATACCTTCTTCAACAATGTTGAAACCATGTGAATAGGCAAGGGTCGCGCCTTGTTTCATAAGTGGCATGATGGCATTCACAACGGATGTATGCTGCTTATCAGGTGTTAAGTTCAATACTACATCGGCAGTTGGGATAAGTTCTTCGTATGTACCAACAGTAAAACCGTTTTCAGATGCATTTAAGAATGATTGACGACGCTCAGCAATAGCCGACTCGCGCAATGTATATGAAACATCTAAACCTGAATCACGTAAATTTAAACCTTGGTTAAGACCTTGTGCGCCACAACCGACAATAACGAGTTTTTTCCCTTTTAAAGCGTCTACGCCATCAGTAAATTCTGATGGATCCATAAATTCACATTGCGCTAATTGCGCTAACTGCTCACGTAAAGGAAGGGTGTTGAAATAATTCGCCATTGTTAGTGTCCTATTAATACTAGTTTGTTAGAAAACAAAGAGTCGTTCTTTGTATGGGTTAACAGTATGCAATTTTAAACCTTGCGTAAAATGATATATTTGCATTAAAGTGTTTCATAAAATGAAATGGTGAAATTATGGATCACAAGCATCTGCATTACTTTTTAGCATTGGCGAAAACATTACACTTTGCGAGGGCCAGTGAGCTGTGCCATATCAGTGCTCCGACACTGAGCCGAAACATTAAGCAGCTTGAGGAGGAGGTTGGCGTCGTCTTGTTCAATCGAGATAATCGCACGGTTAAATTAACTCGAGAGGGTGAGTCTTTTATTGAATATGCTAACGCAACGTTAGCGAATTGGCACCGTTTCAAAGCGAATGTACAAGAGCCACAGCAGCATATATACGGTAATGTGAGTATTTATTGTTCGGTCACCGCCTCGTATAGTTTTTTACATCAGATATTAGAACAGCTACGGATGCAGCATCCCTATATTGAAATAACTTTAAATACGGGTGATCCAGCACTGGCTATTAATCGGGTTTTAGATGGTCATGAAGCCATGGCCATTGCAGCAAAACCTGCTAAGTTACCTGGGCAAATAGCATTCACCAGTATTGGTTACTCGCCTTTGGTACTCATTGCTCCTAAAATTGTGTGTCCTATTAGTGAGCAGCTTAAAGATGAAAATAATATTGCCTGGTCAAACCTTGAGTTTATCGTGGCAGAGCAGGGGTTATCTCGACAGCGTTTAGAGCAGTGGTGGCGTAAGAAAAGCATTCATGGTCGAATTTATGCGCAAGTAGCGGGGCATGAAGCCATGGTATCAATGGTGAGTTTGGGTTTAGGGGTGGCAATGGTGCCGAAGATCGTGCTCGACAACAGTCCGCTAAAAGATAAAGTTCAAATTATTAGTGATGCTGAACAAACTATTCCCGGTTTTGATATTGGTTTAGCGGTACTCAATAAAGAGCGGCATGACCCGGCACTGAATGCGATTTGGAGTATTGCGCAATCGTTAACTCAACAGGCAATCTAATACTTTTATGCTCGCTTATTTGGTTGGGTGTATGAGTTTGATTTGGTTCTTTTGGTTGTTCTATTTTTGTATAGGTATATTATTTTTTATAGTTATTTAGTATGGTTTTTTAAAAGTTTAACTCGTGGTTTGTACTGGTTTATGTCTGTTAAATTGCTTTTTTATTGATTTTTTTCAATGTGTTGCTACCGTAATTTAAAATAATAAAAATTCATGGCAACGACACATGGTATTGTCTGCTCAAGCCGATCATTCTTTAGGTTATTCTAGCCACTGTTTAAAGCTAGCCATTCCATTAATGGTGAAATATAAAATTCCCATAACGCCGCTTAATTATGCAATTTGGTATTGCTATGTTAGTGACAAGAACCATGATTTAAATAAAGAGCTGGATGGCTTTATTAGCAGATTTAATGGCTGTAGTTATGAGCAAGCTAACTACTTATTCAACAAGTACCTTTCAGCCAATGACCTATCCTTATTTTATCAGCTTTCGAATAGTTTTGATGATGTTGTAGGGCAAGTCCAACATGATTTAACTGCAGCGCTTAATCAATCAATGCAGTTTAATCAGGTATTGTATGCATGCAGGGGGAAGTTACACGATGCTGACATTAGTAAAGAAAGAGGCTTCGATAATGTACTTCACTGCGTTGAGCGTTTAACTAACGAATCAGCCGCATTACAAAATCGCACGCAAGATTTTCAAAACCAACTAGCCCTAGCATATGCAAAAATTATAACGCTAAAACAAGAGCTGATTGATTCAAAAAGAAAGGCTGACAAAGATACGCTCACTGGGCTTTTTAATCGCGGCAAATTTGATGAAGATATTACCGTTTTTTGTCAGCGTGATGATTTAGCCGAAATCGCTGTGCTAGTGATGGTCGATATTGACCACTTTAAAGTATTTAACGACACTTTTGGTCATCAAAAAGGTGATCAAGTCTTACGTGCTGTTGCGGTAAAATTACTGAAGTATATCGCAAGTGTTGGCCAAGTTTATCGTTATGGGGGAGAAGAGTTCTGTTTCACTGCGCAGTTTGCCAGCATCAGTGATATGACTAACTTTACTCAACAGCTGCGTTTAGCCATCACAAAATTACACATTAAAGATCCTGCTTCCACGACTATACTGGGTTATGTCACCGCAAGCTTTGGTGTTGCAATTAAATCAACAAATAGTCAACCAAATCAACTCATTAAAAAAGCTGATAAGGCACTTTATCTCGCTAAAAAGCACGGTCGTAATCGCATAGAAATTATTGAAGAGTAACAAAGTGACAGACTTACTGCGTATAAATGTATCAAATTTGTGAATAGTTGTAACTTGCTAAGGACAGTTTATTCACAACTTGGTAGTATGGTGTCATTGCATAATTCTCTTTGGTCGTAACAATAATAATGAAGTCTCAGACGATCAGGATGTGCGTAATCGTTTTTTCTGTGCTGCTTTTGCTTTCAAGTAAAGTCTATGCCGATGAATCAACACGCACTGAACGTGAAAGCCGTGTGGCTAGTCAAGAAATCGATATTAATCGCTGGCACGTAAGTGTTAATGCGGGTATTGGTGTCATGACGAACCCGCTACATGGTGGTAAAAATTTACCCTTAGTAGTGCTACCTGAAATAGCCTATTACAGCGAAAAGTGGTTTTTTGATAATGGCCGCCTCGGTTATTCTTTTCATGAAAGTGCTTCACACGTTGTTAATTTTGTGACCGAGTTTAATCCTGAAACTCGCTTTTTTATTGATTTTCATCCAAGTAATGTGTTTGCACTGCAAACATCAAATAGCTTCATGGTTGAATCAACGACCAGTGACGAACTCGTTGAGAAAAGGGCGACAATTGACGATGTACGTAAACGTCGTTGGGCACTTGATGCGGGCGTAAGCTACCACTACGTACGCGATAACCATATTTTATCTTTACAAGCTTTAGCTGATGTATCTGGGGTCTACCAAGGAATGCGAAGTGCATTACAATGGCAAGCACACTATCAAGTCGATGACCTTGAAATAATGCCGAGCGTGGGCATTTGGTACAAATCAGCCAAACTAAATGATTATTTTTATGGTTTATCTGCCGAAGAGTCTTCAAATGGGGTAATTGGTGTTGGCAGTAGCTGGCAACCTTATGCTAAAATCGACGCCCGTTGGCCTCTGAGTGAGACCAACTCTCTTCGTTTTCATTTAGCATATTACGACTACTCAGCCGTGGATGACAGTCCGCTTTTTGAACACACGTATTCAATGACTGCTTTTATAGGATTCAATCATATTTTTTAATATGAAGTATTTTGTTTTAAGTATGTGTGTGTTTGTTGCTGTTATTTGGGGGTTCCCGAGTCACGCACAAGCGACTCACTTAGCTATCTCACCTAAAGTGTGTGTTGTATTACAGCAGCATGATTTTTGCGATCTTCAGTTAAAAATAAGTTGGCAAGTGGCGCAGCCTGAAGATGTGTGTTTGTACCAAAATAATCAGCAAATTCAATGCTGGAAGAACACTCGAAAAGCGCAGTTACATCATAAAGCGCGTGTTCAGGTTGAAACAATATACTCCTTAATCAATCCGCACACGGGGAGTAAAATTGCAACAGCTAAAGTTGAAGTGCAAAGCACTGAAGCAAAAACAACGAGACGCAGATTACGCTCACCGTGGAGCTTATTTTAATTCAGGAGCAACCAATGGCAAAGATTTTACTTGTTGAAGATGATCTCGGTTTACAACAGTTAACACGGGACTATCTTCAGCATAACGGGTTGGATGTTGCGGTCCTTGAACGCGGCGATGAAGTGTTTGATTACCTTGAAAACAACCCGGTAGATTTAATGATTCTAGACGTTATGTTACCCGGTAAAGATGGCTTTAGTGTATGCCGTCAGGTACGGGATAAATATAGCCTACCGATTTTAATGCTGACTGCAAAAGGTGAAGACTTTGACCAAGTTATTGGTCTTGAGCTTGGTGCTGATGACTACGTCATTAAGCCGGCTGAGCCGCGTGTTTTACTTGCACGAATTAATGCATTACTTCGCCGTGGCCAAGCGACAAACAAAACCCCTGAAGAAATTACCTTTGGCGATTTAAGCATTGATAAAACCAGTCGCATTGTTACACTCAAAGGTAATGAAATTACACTTACGTCTCATGAATTTGAATTGCTTTGGTTATTAGCGTCAAATGCAGGTGAGGTGCTAAGTCGTGAGCATGTTCATCAACATATGATTGGTCGTCAGTACGATGGTTTAGACCGTACAGTTGACGTACGTGTATCACGGATCCGTAAAAAGCTGGGTGATAACAGTGATAAGCCTTATCGTATTAAAACGGTGTGGGGACAAGGTTATTTGTTCGTATCTGATGCATGGGAAATGTAAGTATTAATGGGGAAACTGTTTGCAAGCTTATACCTTTATATAATAGTTTCTTTGTTTCTGGTTAGTGGGGTCATTGAGCAACTTTGGCCCTATGAAGATACTCAACAACACATCGCCCTCGACCAAGAGTTTGGGAAATCTCTCTGGCTCTTAAGTCAAACAGAAGAGGGACTAGAAAAATTACAGCAAGCGTTTAATAGCGAACGCATTAACCGTAATGATGTCGCTCTACCTGAAGAATTAAACGCCAAGTTAAACGCTGATAAACACCTTTATCTTTTTAACCACCAGCAAGAAGTCATTTGGTACATAGCACTGAATGATAAGCAGTTGTTGCATGTGGGTCCTTTTTCAGTGTCCAATCCAAGTTTTAGCTCGGTTTGGCCTTACTTTCTATTATTAACCGTGATTGGTGTGCCTGTAGGCTTATGGAGTTTCTTACTGTGGCGCGACTTCAATAAGCTGACACTTGCTTGTGAGGCGGTCGGTGGCGCACAAGATTTTGAACTTCATGATGCGTCTAAATCATTTTTCTTACCAATCACCGATACCTTAAGCGCGATGCAAGAACGCATCCAATATTTGCTCGCAGCCCAACAAGAGCTTACTTCATCAGTTTCTCATGAGTTTAGAACGCCTTTAGCACGGTTAAAATTTGCGGTTGCTATGCTTGAAGAGCAAATAGAAAATGAAAAGTCATTCGATTACATCGATAACATGCAAGCAGACATTGCTGAGCTTGAAGCCTTAGTGTCAGAAATGCTTGAATATGCCCGCCTTGATTCCCATCAGCCAAGTTTAACGCGTCGCCCTTGTGATTTAACGGCATTGATTAATAGTGTTGTGAATAAACTAGAGTTTGCCACCGACATTGATGTGCAATTGAATGCGCCAGCAGAGCTCTACTACGAATGTGATGAGCACTTTATGGCACGCTGCATTCAAAATTTACTGGGGAATGCTCAAAAGTATGCAGCCCATAAAATTCAAGTGAGTTTGCAAGAATTTCCTGATTATATACAGCTCAATGTTGAAGATGATGGCCCAGGTATTGCCCCAAGTGAGTGGCAGAGTGTATTTAAGCCATTTACACGTTTAGATAAGAGTCGAGATAAAAAAACCGGTGGATTTGGTTTAGGTCTTGCTATCGTGGCAAAAATTGTAAGCTGGCATCAAGGGCAATCAGAACTGGGTAATTCTGAGCTGGGTGGGGCAAAATTTATTATTCGCCTCTATAAGCTAGACTATACTACTGTGCATTAATAGGTCATCATTTTGAGTGACTAAACCTAACGCTTGACGTCAGTTGTGTTAAAAACTTCTGGTTGGCGACTGCATGTGTAGGAAGTCGAACAGTGCAGGAGCAATTGCCAAGGCACCTCAATCATAAAGTATTACCTTCATTATTACACGGTTTTTTACGTCAGCATAACTCTCTTCGTTAAGCTAACGTGTAGTCACTCATTAGCAGACATAAAAAAAGCGCCTTAGGCGCTTTTTCTGTGGTTAAAACCAAAAATAAACAAGTAGCAAAGTAATAGACTACGTGCAAAAGTAAAAGTTCACGAAAATTGAAATTATTTTTCATCCAATAATGGCATCAGCATTTTCTCTAAACCATTGAGTTTTACTTCGTACATCATTGCTAGTTGCGCGCCAAGTTGTGTGTCTGGAAATCCTTGCTGTTTAAACCATACAAGATAGGGTTCAGGTAGCAATAAGAGGGGGCGACCAGCGTACTTTCCAAACGGCATTTTTGTATTTATCGCGAGCTTTAATTGGGCTGTATCCATTACTGTCTCAATTGGACTTATATTTATTATGAATGATACGGCAAATAGGAAAGAGAAAATAGGCTGTGACGGGCAAGAAACAGCCTATTTAGTGAGGGAGGTAGGCCCTCGGAATGACTACTGCAAAATAATACTGAATGCTAATGTAGTTGTTGGCGACTCTTTTTCGAAAACCCAAGCTGCTTGAGCCTCGTTACGATAGTCGGGTCGTCAATTCGCTCAGGTGTTTCACTGTCACGAAGAAAATGATCACGCGGAACTTGATAAACATCGAGCATCTTGTTGAATAGCACAGTTCTAATATCCATCGCTGTCATGCCATTTTGTTGTAACTCATCAAGCTGCTGTTGAATATCTACAAGTTTCCCGGAATGTGCATCATCCGTGTTTGCTAAAGATTCTCTGGTAAACTTATTTTTCATTTAAACAACCTTAAACAGTCTAACAGTAGTGCATAAATCATGACGTACGCAAGCAGACTGATAAACTTTTTTTGTGTTAAAAATAGATACTTAGCGTAGTATCTAAGCCCAGTTTACTCCTTTTTTGACAATGATTGCTAATTTGCATGTAAAGCTTTGTAAATAAGAATGACCTAGGGCAGGTACGTCAGGTATGGGGTTAATTTTTATGTCTAAGCAAGTCTATGAATATAATGAAAATAATTCTCAGTACCATAATTAGGTGCTGAGAATTATTTTTTACATCAAGAAAAAAGTTTTTGTTTTACATGTTCAGCAAAGCCACTACCGGCTTCTAAATAGAAGTTATAGGTTGAATCTACGCCCATATCTTCTAGTTCTTTTTGCTGATCTGGGTAGTTAGCAATAGCAGTAACTTGGCCTTGATAACCCGAGGCACGTAATTGTTCAAGGGCAAAAATATTCTGCATATGTTTTGGCATTGCAAGCATAACCATGCCCACATGAGAATGATTTACGCGTTGCCAAAAATCAGGGTCAGTCGCATCTGCTATGAGCACCCGTCGTCCACGCTTAATATGTTTTTCTACCACATCGGGCTTAATATCAATACCTGCAACGAGGTTAGGGTGTGTTTGACTAATCGTTTCGTACGCACCAGTGCCAATACGACCCATGCCAAAAATAACGATTTTTGTGTCATTTAGGTTTACTGGTAACTCTTCGGCAAGTCGCGTATCGCTTTCAAATTTGAGCAGCCAGTTTTCTAGTTTGACATAAATTTCGTTTGAACGTTTGTTTAAAGGAGACGCCAATATGAAGGTAACAGATACGGCAATAGCCATTACAGCAAGCCATTCACTGGTGATCATATTGCTACTTGCTGCAACAGCACACACAATTAACCCAAACTCACTGTAGTTAGAGAGGCTAAAAGCACTTAACAGTGAGGTACGCGCGCGTAGTTTAAAGAGATTAGTCAGTACATAATAAAGCGCCACTTTGATAGGTAATACAAATACAATCACCATAGCGACTAACACGGCATGGGTCGTTAGTTCTGCATTTAAGCCAATATTTAAGAAAAACCCGACAAGAAGAATATCTTTCAAATTAAGTAGTGATTTTGATAACTCACCGGCTTTCTTGTGCGACGCAAACATCATACCGATGATAAGCGCGCCTAAATCACCTTTAAGGCCTGCAAATTCAAATGCTTGATATCCAAGTACGAGTGCAAAGAAAAAACCAAATAAAGGCAATAGTTCACCGTGTTTTGAACGGTTGAGCACCCAAAACATAAGGGGGCGTAAAACAGGTAAGCCTATTAATAGTGCCAGTGCCCACATATTAGGTGCTTTGCCCGTACTAATGGCTAAGAAAATAACCGCGAAGATATCTTGCATCACTAAGATACCGATAGCGATTTTACCGTGTAGGCTTGCCATTTCTCCGCGCTCTTCAAGTACTTTAACTGCAAATACAGTACTTGAGAAACTAAATGCAAAGCCAACGAGTAAGGCACTTTGCCACGTGAGCTGATCAAAAAGGGGCAGTGCAAGCGCACCCAGCAATAGCATAAAAGCACTGAATAACGTGCTACTAAGCACAATGTGAATAGAGGCTGGTGCCCACACTTGGGGTTTTATTAAGTTAGAGACTTTCAGTTTTAGGCCGATGCTAAACAGAAGAAGTGTTACACCTAAGCTTGCGAGAGTATTGAGTAGTTCTGTTGTTTTGTAGCCATATAAGTTGAGGGCGAAGCCCGCCAACAAAAAACCAATAAGGGGAGGAAGCTTTAGCTGATAAACAGCAAAGCCACATACAAACGCGGTAGCAAAGTATATAAGTTCCATAATTCTTCTTTTGACTTCATTTGTTATGAGTGTAGCGAAATATTCTATATTGGAAAACACTAACGAATATAAAGAGTTTAAAAAATAAACACTTTTGCGTTATTTATTGATTAATGCGCCAAAAGTAACATTTTTTCGCTGACATTAGCTTTTAATTGTGGTTAAGATGCAGTAACGAAGGAATTTAAGCCAATTTGTTATAGAACCTGGCTTAAGGAGAAAAGATGTTTAAGAAAATCCTTGCATCAGTTGGTATTGGTGCAGCAAAAGTAGACACTGTACTAGAGACAGAACATTTACAACCCGGCCAAAAATTTAACGCTGTCATTGTGATTAAAGGCGGGGATGTTGAACAGGAAATCGCGGGCTTAGACTTAGCGTTAATGACGCGCGTGAAGGTACAAAGTGATGATGGAGATTACTTCACCAATCATATTATAGAAAAGTGGCGTATTAACGAGATTGGTACAATTGGTGCGGGTGAAGAAAAGCACATTCCTTTCGAGGCGCGTTTACATTCTGAAACGCCAATGACAGAGATCAACGCGGGTTATAATCAGTCGCATGTTTGGATTGAAACAGGCTTAGATATTGATATGGCACTTGACCCAACAGACCGTGATTCGCTCCATGTGTATCCGAATGATGCGGTAAGCACCTTAATGCAAGCAATGGACAAGCTTGGTTTTAATTTGGTGAAGGCTGATGTCGAAAAAGGGTACTTGCGAGCGCCTACCTTTCAATCACATTCAGGTTGCTATCAAGAACTAGAATACAGACCGAATAGCCGCAGTTTATTTGGATTACAAGAAATCGAATTGTCTTTTGTGCCTGAAGCCCATAAAACACATGTGTTGATTGAACTTGACCGTGCCTTTAGAGGCGATGGATATGTTGATTTAACCATTGAACATGATCATGTGAATTTATCGCAATTGTGTGATCAGCTTGAGCGATTGTTCGCATAATACGCCAAGCTAAAAACCTAGAAACCCAGCTTTGGCTGGGTTTTTTGTTATTAAAGGGAGAGTTATGTTTTCAATTAAGACTTATGGTGCGTTAAGCAAAGATGAGTTATTGAGTATACTTCGCGCCAGAGTGGATGTATTTGTGGTAGAGCAAACCTGTCCATACCCTGAAATAGACGATATTGATAACCATCAAGAAACGTTGCACTTGTGTTTATTTAAGGACAATAGGCTTGCGGCTTATGCTCGTTGTTACCCAAAAAGTACTGAATTGAGTGCATTTGGGCGGGTGTTAGTGACTGCTGATTTTCGCGGTCAAGGTCTGGCAAAACAGTTAGTGCAAACGGCCATTGATACTTGCCAGCAACATTGGCCTGAGCGAGCTATTACAATTGGCGCGCAATGCTATTTAGTCGATTTTTACCAACAGTTTGGTTTTAAGTGTGTGGGTGAAGATTACCTCGAAGATGGAATACCACACCAAGATATGTGTTTGCAGTAGCCACAGGGCTACTGCAAAATTTGTTAACTTAACAGTGAGTTTGCAAACACGAGTGCGATGGCAATGGGGCATACAAACTTGATATACCAAGGCCATACTTTCCAAAAAAAGCTATTGCCGGCTTCTGGGCAGCCCTGTTGAATCTCTTTTAGTAACGCACTGCGATGCCAAATCCAGCCAACAAAAATACAGCACATTAAGCCAAGCAGTGGTTGCGCTATTTTTGTGGTCAGTGTGATCACAAAGCCAAATAATGAGCCAAGGTTAAACACAATAGTAAAACTGACGAGCGCAATTAACCCGCCTATTAACCACGTTGCTTGCAGACGTTTCAGTGCAAAACGTTCAACAGCGTATGATACAGGCGCCTCAAGCATCGAGATTGACGATGTTAATGCCGCAATACTCATTAGTGCAAAAAAGGCGAAGCCGACAAAAATACCCACATAGCCCATGCTCGTGAATAGGGCCGGTAACACTTGGAATACCAATGTATCTTCAGAAAGCAGGGTGCCCTCAGCTGAGAAAATTTGCACACCTTGCGCTTGCGCAACATACATGGCTGGAATAATTAATAAACCCGCGACAAACGCAATAAATACATCAATCAACGTGACATAGGCGCCAAGTGAAACGAGGTTTTCTTTTTTACTTATATACGAGCCGTAAATGATCATTACGCTGGTGCCTAAAGACAGTGAAAAGAAGGCTTGTCCTAGCGCGTTGACTAACAACTCAGGGTTCAAAATAGACGAAAAATCAGGGACTAAATAAGCTTTAAGACCTTCAACAGCACCTTCTTGTGTCATTACGTAAATGATTAACATAAACAGAATACCCAGTAACGCAGGCATTAAGCGCTTTGACCATTTTTCAATCCCGTTTTCGACACCTTTTGAAATAATAGCAATCGTTAAAATAATAAACGCGGCGGTAAAAATGATGTTTCTTGAGAGTGACTGCTCACTTAGCCAGGTCTGGGCTTGCTCTTGCCCTGTTAATTGAGCAATGGGTTCAAGTGTTGCGCTTAACATCCATCCGGCAACAATGGCATAAAAACTGAGGATTAAGCCTGCACAGATAATGCCCCCAAACCCAACTAAAAACGCAAACTTCTTTTGCCACGCTTGATTGGTTACCTTACGCAAAGCGCTAACCGCATTTGCTTGACCATGACGTCCTATGACAAGCTCTGCCATTAACGCCGGATAGGCTAAACAAAATGCTAAAATTAAATAAGCAACTAAAAATGCGGCACCGCCATTACTTGCTGTTTGAGTGGGAAAACCCCAAATGTTTCCTAGGCCAACCGCAGAGCCTGCAGCTGCCATAATAAATCCAAAGCGAGAGCTGAACTCCCCGCGTGATGCGCTCATATTATTTTTACTTCTCTATTTGTGACGGCGCTGACAATCTACTTGAATTAACGCTAAATAAAAAGGGTTAATGACGGGCAATTTTGCTCTATGTCTTACCGTGTGTCGTGTCAGCGTAGATTTCAATCTATTGGGCGTAACAATACGAAAGAATTAACACAATTGAAACATTTTTAGGGGCTTTTATTCTGAATTGAAAGTGTAAAGCAAGCGCCACCGAGCTTTTTGCTCTTAGATACACTGATGGTTCCGTGGTGCCAATCTGCGACTTTGGCTGCGATTGCAAGGCCAAGCCCGTAACTTTCTCCATCACGGTTACGGTGAGTTTGTTCTTGGAAAAAGGGACTAAATACTTTATGCCAGTTTTGCTCATTGACCCCTGGTCCGTCATCTTCTACGTTTATCACCACGAGCTCTGGTGAGCAGTGCGCTGTAATGAGGATGTCTGAGTGTGCGAAATCGCATGCATTACTTAATAAATTTACAATTGCGCGAGCTAACCAATGAAGATCAGCGCAAATATATCCTGTCTTAATATCATGTTCTAAATGTAAAGCGCGTTGCTCTAACTTTGGCTCTACTTGATGGATTACAGTCAGTAAGTAACTGTGCAAATCTGATTCATTAAAAGTTAACTGGTTCGCTTTTTGTTCTAACGTTGCAAATGCGAGATAACTTTTTAGCATAGACTCCATTTGATCAAGGTCTTGTTCCATGCGTGCTAAATACTCAAGACGTTTTTCTTCATTTGGACAGTCTTGTGCGGCTTCTAAACCAAATCGTAAACAGGCAATAGGCGTGCGGATATCATGAGACAAGCTCGACGCCATTAATTTATTTTCGTCTAATAGCTTCTCAATTTGGCTCGCCATTCGGTTAAATGTCAGCTCAACATCTCGTATATACGTGAAATGAGACACATGAATACGGCTGCTTAAGTCTCCTTTAGCAAATCGTTTTGCCGCTTCATTTAATACTGTTAAGCGTTTTGCGAGAGGGGTAATAATAAAGCCCATAAAAACACACAAACCAGCATAAAATAAAAGCGTAAGTAACACGTCGTTGCCTTGGTCGTGTATAGGGTCTTTACCAAGGCGCATTTTTAGATGATGTGCTCCAAGAGAGGCTTCACTGTACAGTAAATAGTAACCTTGTTGATCTTCAAGAATTAAGCCGTTAGGTTGGGTTATTTGCTGCAGTAATGAATGAGGCAGTGCGAGAGATTGGGTTGGTCTATATTCAAGTTGCACATTAAAGTCGCTGTTTAACTGTTTTATCGCCCGTTCACGCTCGGTCGGGGCCATAGCAGCCAGTTGTTTAGCAAAGCCTTTAATCATTTGTGTTTGGTTATAAAACTCATCCTGTGGCGTATGAGTTTGCTGACTAAAGGCGTCAATTAGCCAGCCCAATACAATAATTGAGATAAGTGCGCTGCCAAGAAGAGAAATATAAAACTTTTTCACAGGTTTAAATCTATTGCCAAGCCGTGGCGACCAGTAGATAACCTCGTCCCCAAATTGTTTTTATTTTTTCGGGATGTTGAGGATCATCACTGAATTTTTTCCGCAATGATGAAATAAGCACATCAACACTACGGTCCAAACCGTCGTATTCTCGACCTTTTGTTGCTTTGAAAACGGCGTCTCTTGAGACAACTTGGCCGGCATTACTCGCAAGGTAGTGCAGTAATAAATATTCGGCACTTGATATATGAACTTCTTCATCATTAAAGTAAACCGTGCGAGAATCGGTATGAATCGCTAACTTGCCTACTGTAATAATACTCGATTCAGTGGCTGAGTCTTGTTTGTCAGACTGAGAACGAAGAGCCGCTTTAATACGGGCGAGTAATGCTCGAGGACGCACTGGTTTCATCATGTAATCACTGGCACCCACTTCTAGACCAATAACCTCATCCATTTCATCATCTCGGGCGGTCAGCATAATAATGGGGGCATGATAAAACTGCCTTAAGTCGCGACAAACGCTGATGCCATCTTGCCCCGGTAGCATAATATCCAGTAATACGAGGTCGGGCGGTGAGGTGCGAACTTGTTCAACAACGAGATCGCCACGCTGGCAAAGTGTGGTATTGTAACCTTGCTCTGTTAAGTATTCGGCTACCCAATTCGCCAAAGAAATATCATCTTCAACGAGTAAAATTGTTCCGTAATGCTCCATTATCTACTCCTAATAGTTATACCAATCCGCAAAATACTTAATCATTTTGAGTGATCAAACCAGTCGCTACCTGCGTTAAAAATTTCTGATTTAGAACAACTAAATAACTAAATTTTTGCCTTGTTATCAACGCGGTTTTATTGCCTCAAAATAGACCCACTTAATTAAGCGGAATGGTATTAGAATAGTCGCCAACGACGTTTTTTCTGACGGTTTTTATATACCCACTGTAACTGTATTTCAGTAGAGGCGACAATTTTTCCATTATCACTATTAATCAACTCAAATCCGACCGTTTCTGTAGAGTCAAACTCATACCTAAACAGCCCTTTGTGCTGCATAAGCCAGCATTGAATAATATGTTTGCTGTCGGAATTACGTAAACAGTAGTTTCCTATTTGCTGCTGTCGCCAAGAAACCTCAACATCAGCGTAACAATTTCGTCCTTCACGCAGTGCCACACAGGTATCAGGTATTGCAACAAGAGTATTACTATCGGCTGTCTGTTCTTGTGCATTGACGGGTGCAATGGGTAAGGCGAACAAAAAGTAGTATTTAAAAAACATAGCGCAGGCCTACCTTGGCTTTATGCTGATACTCTTGCGATATAATAGGGCTTTGATGAATGTCATTTGAAAACCAAGTTGATAACCAACCCGTTAAAAAGACCCAGTGCTGATTAAGCGGGTATTCCGCATGAAACTCAAAAATGAGACTGTATGATGTATCTGGGATATACAGAGGTCTGTCAGCGCGTGATTCGGGCTGCGAAATCCCAAAATAGTAATTGGTAAAGTCACTTGAGTAGGCACTCAGGCCAACACCTGAACGAAATTCCCAGTTTCGCCATGGAATGATCTGACTAAAAAATGAATTCATTACCCAGCCATTATGAGTGCCAGATACATCGTGTAAATATTCAAAAGAAATGTGTGAATTTTCAAAGCGGCGGGACAGGCGAAGACCAACATCAAAATCATAATTACGGCGTTTTATTCCCTCAAGTTCCGCGATAACATCGTCGCCGTAAAACGTTAAACCTGTTTCGTCAAACCCTGATTGAACATTCGTCCCGACAATATCAAGACCCCACTCAAATTTATCTATAATGCTGTAGCCAAGAGAAAGGCCACCACTTAATTGGCTTTGGTCGTAATCGAGGTAAAATTTCTCGTAAGAGACAGCAAGATGGATATCGGGCTCAAATCCATCATTATAGGAGTCCATGCCAACAAGGTATGAATCTTCAACATAATACCCAGCACCAATTCCCCAATCCCAGGCAAAACCTTGGCTTGGTTCGAGTGTATTGTCGGCATAATAACGATTACTTGCTTGGCTCGACGTGCTAAAAATGCATAAGTAGATAAATAAAAGGGCGCTGCAGGCTCGCAAGTTTGTCATCCTTGTTACTAATAAAAATAAGCTCGTACTAGGATATAGTATATTGTTAATGAGTTCCCGAAATCTGTAAAAAAATGTAGGGGTGTAATCAGGTGTGTTAAAAAGTGTGGCTTAAATTAAACGCTGCTTTCCTTGAGGGTAGTAGGTAAGAAAAGCAGCCACATTAACAGTGTGAGCGTTTATAGATGACTCACTGGACTTTAATTTTGTCGATTAAAATACTGGTGAGGTAGTATTGCATCATCGGTGTCAGCGCGCTTATCTCTGTACGATTACACGGGCCTTGTTCTTTCGTTAGAGCTGTCATACGTGAAATGGTTTGATAAGCAGGTATCTCAATGTTTTTGTTAATGCGCTCAATACGAGCTTGCTCAGTATTTTGCTCATGAATGAAACTGGCAACTTCGAGTTCATTTTTAATCATTTGCTGCTGTTCAAAGCTGTAAATAAGTGGCTCGCGGTGAAAGCTTGCGCTATCGATAGACGATTTTGCAAACCAAACTACATCACCGGTTTTTTTATGTGTTAAACGCATACTCACTTGTCCAAGCATTGTTGCACACTGCTTAGTTGGGAACTGAGCCGCGATATCATCGAATAAAGGAAATGGTTTTTGTGGTTTTACGAGTGTGTACTCAGTGTCAGCAATTAACTCTAAATCTAATTGATGGATTGAGAGCGTGTAATCCGCTTGACCTTCATCAACAACCTTTAATTGTTTTGCCACTAACGATTCAGAAATTTGTGAATATAGCGTATCTGTCACGCTCGTTTTGTCGGCAACAATCGTCACTGTTTGATTTTTACTGACAGTATGAGCCGGTAACTGTACAGACTTAACTTTAGGTGCTGCATGGTCTGTTTCATACTTTATTTGATAACGTTGGCTTTGTAGCAATGGCTTTTCTGGCATTACTAACAACGGAGCTGGTTCTGGTCTTAGGGCACAACCGGCTGAAATTAAAGTAAAAAGCAAAACGACAAGTAAGCGCATAAAAATAAGTCTACCCATGAAAAAGTTAAGATTGTACGCATTGTACGTTAGTCGAAGCAAAAGTTCATGATATTATGTTATGAGAAACTTCCGAAACAGATTAAAAAAATAAATAATGAAGTACTCAGCACCTATTATCATTTGTCTATTTTCATTTCTTTTACTGCTCTCTTTTAGCAGTCAGGCTGCAGGCAGCGGTTCACAATGGCAGACATTTTTAGACGATTACAATACGTACTTATCTCGAAAATTAAGAAGTAAAGGTATTCCAGGTGGAGCGCTTTCAATTGTCAAAGTCGGAGAAGATGATTTTGTGCGGGGGATAGGCCGCACAAAAATAGACAATGGCCGAAAGGTTGATAAACACACGCGTTTTCGTTTGGCATCCGTATCAAAAACTTTTGCAGGGTCATTAACCTCAAAACTTGCTGCGCAGGGGGAGTTTAATATCGATGATCCTCTGAGTAAGTTTATTCCTGAGTTTTCCAATACCGTTTATAAAGATGATTTAAAAATTTACCATATTTTAAGTCATTCAAGCGGCTTAGTGCCGAATGCGTATGATAATCTGATTGAATCGCGAATGAGTTACCCTGATATCGTCGAGCAACTGCTGAGCGTGCAACCAATATGTAAGCCGGGTGAATGTTACGGTTATCAAAATGTGATGTTTAGCTTAATTGACTCGGTGATTTTAAAGTCGACTCAAATGGACTACACGCATTGGATTTCTGAATATATCTTTGCCCCCCTTAAAATGGTCGATGCGAGTGTGGGTTATGATGGCATGGTCCGAGACGATAATTTTGCTCACCCTCATGTTCGTGGCCGAAAACGGTGGTATACATCTCGGTTAAAGAAAAATTACTACAAGGTTGCAGCTGCCGCAGGGGTTAATGCCAGCGCAAACGATATGGCTATTTGGCTTAACGCGCAGCTAGGTCAATACCCCGAAGTATTGCCTTTAGATGCACTAATCAAACAAACCCGACCGTATACACACACCAAAAAAGAGACGCGTCGAAGAGTGTGGCGCAGTCATGTTAAAGATGCATATTACGGGCTTGGATGGCGGGTATACAACTATGATGATGAAGTACTTTATTATCATAGTGGCTGGGTGCAAGGTTACCGAAGTGATTTAGTGGTGTTTCCTTATTTAAATATTGGTTTTAGCTTAGTACTCAATGCCGAGACAGGATTGATCAACGAATTAACCACCGAATTTATAAATCGGACGCTTAAGTTCGTTAGAGAGGATAAAACGCTTAAGTAATAAAATTTAGTTACAAAAAAGCCAGCGCAGAGCTGGCTTTTAGTTTATTGCATGACTTTGTTGCAATATTAGCCGCGAGGAAGCTGAATTTTTTTCTCTTCGCTTTGGCGATAAAGCACAATTGTATGACCAATTGTTTGTAATTTTTCTGCGCCGGTCTCGCGAACAATTGCATCAAAAATCAATGCTTTAGTCTCACGCTCGTCGGTAGGTACTTTTACTTTGATAAGCTCGTGAATATTAAGTGCGCTTTCGATTTCAACTAAAACGCCTTCTGTTAAACCGTTTGCACCAAGTAATACAACCGGTTTTAAACTGTGTGCTTGACCTTTTAAAAACTGCTTTTGTTTGTTCGATAATTTCATGATGTTACAAATTTTGCTGAATATGGCTTGAATTAAGGGTATTCTAACGCCATCTAGAGAATATTACTAATTAGTTACGTATTAATTTTATGGCAAACAAAAAACATTCAGCCAGTTCTAAGCGTTGGTTGAAGGAACATTTCGACGATCCTTATGTTCACGAAGCGCAAAAGAAAGGTTGGCGTTCTCGTGCGGTATTCAAATTAGACGAAATTCAAAATAAAGATAAATTAATTAAACCGGCTATGACAGTGGTTGACTTAGGGGCCGCACCTGGTAGCTGGTCTCAGTATTTAGCCGAAAAAGTAGGTGATAAAGGGCAGGTTATTGCCTGTGATATCTTACCGATGGATTCTTTAGCCGGTGTTGATTTTTTGCAAGGTGACTTCCGTGAAGAAGCTGTGCTTGATGCACTATTAACACGTATTGACGGTAAAAATGTTGATGTCGTTTTTTCTGATATGGCACCGAATATGAGTGGCAATACATCAGTTGATCAAGCTGGTAGTATGTATCTTGTCGAACTTGCGCTCGACATGTGTCATCAAGTTTTGAAGAAAAATGGCGCTTTTTGTGTCAAAGTATTCCAAGGAGAAGGATTTGATCAATACTTACAGGACGTACGTAATAGCTTTAAGGCGGTAAAAATTAGAAAGCCCGATGCTTCGCGTGCCCGTTCTCGGGAAGTTTATATAGTGGCGACAGGCTACAAACTGTAGTACAGTTGTGCTGCGTTAAGTTGAATTTAAATTAATTGGATACAAGAGGTTAACCCCTTGAGCGATATGGCGAAAAATCTAATACTCTGGCTGGTCATTGCAGTTGTGCTAATGTCAGTGTTTCAGAGCTTTAATGGTGGTGATCAAGCAGATCGCCAAACAAGTTACACTCAATTTGTTAGTGACGCACGTAGCGGCGCTATTCAAGAGGTCTCTATTGAAAGTACAACTGGCACCATTACAGGTACTAAAACAAATGGTGAGCGCTTTCAAACTATCATGCCAATGTATGATAAAGACATTTTGAATGATTTATTGAAAAGCAATGTAAATGTTAAAGGTGTTAAGCCTGAAGAGCAGTCTTTCCTCGCCAGCATTTTAATCTCTTGGTTCCCAATGTTACTGCTTATTGGTGTGTGGATTTTCTTCATGCGTCAAATGCAAGGCGGTGGCGGCAAAGGGGCGATGTCTTTCGGTAAGAGCAAAGCCCGCCTAATGAGCGAAGATCAAGTTAAAACAACGTTTGCTGATGTTGCAGGATGTGATGAAGCGAAAGAAGATGTCACAGAGTTAGTGGACTTCTTACGTGACCCATCAAAATTCCAAAAGCTGGGTGGTAGTATCCCTAAAGGCGTACTTATGGTAGGTCCTCCGGGTACGGGTAAAACTCTTTTAGCGAAAGCGGTTGCTGGTGAAGCAAAAGTACCATTTTTTACAATTTCAGGTTCTGATTTCGTAGAAATGTTTGTTGGTGTGGGTGCATCACGCGTCCGTGACATGTTCGAACAAGCGAAAAAAGCAGCCCCGTGTATCATCTTTATCGACGAAATTGATGCGGTAGGCCGTAAACGTGGTGCAGGCATGGGGGGCGGTCACGATGAACGTGAGCAAACTCTAAACCAAATGCTAGTAGAAATGGACGGCTTTGAAGGTAATGAAGGTATTATCGTTATTGCAGCGACAAACCGCCCAGATGTACTTGACCCAGCGTTATTACGACCGGGTCGTTTTGACCGCCAAGTTGTGGTTGGTTTACCTGATATCCGTGGTCGTGAGCAAATCTTGAAAGTGCATATGCGTAAAGTGCCATTAGGCGATAACGTTGAGGCCGCTGTGATTGCACGGGGTACACCTGGTTTCTCAGGTGCTGACCTTGCAAACTTGGTAAATGAAGCGGCGCTATATGCAGCGCGTGGCAACAAGCGTGTTGTTAGCATGGCTGAGTTTGATGCAGCAAAAGATAAAATCATGATGGGCGCAGAGCGTAAGACCATGGTGATGAGCGAGCAAGAAAAAGAGATGACCGCTTATCATGAAGCAGGTCACGCGATTGTGGGCCGTATGGTGCCAGAACACGACCCTGTTTATAAGGTGTCTATTATTCCACGTGGTCGTGCACTAGGTGTTACGATGTACTTGCCTGAACAAGACCGTGTGAGTCACTCTAAAGAGTTACTAGAGTCAATGATTTCTAGTCTTTACGGTGGTCGTATTGCAGAAGCACTGATTTATGGTGAAGACAAAGTAACCACAGGGGCAAGTAACGATATTGAGCGCGCGACAGACATCGCACGTAAAATGGTTACTCAATGGGGCTTAAGCGAAAAGTTAGGTCCACTGCTGTATGCTGAAGATCAAAACGAGATGTACATGGGTGGCGGTGGAAGCCGTGCCATGAGCATGTCAGATGAAACAGCAAAAGTTATCGATAGCGAAATTCGTTTGTTCTCAGATCGTAATTACCAACGTGCTGAGCAAATCTTAAAAGACAATATTGATATCTTACATGCGATGAAAGATGCATTAATGAAGTACGAAACAATTGATGCAGGTCAGATTGACGATTTAATGGCTCGTCAGCCAGTGCGTGAACCGCGTGATATGCATGACCGTCGTCCAGATGACAAAAAACCAGCTGCCAAGGCTGAACCTGTTGCTGAAGAGTCAAAATCGGATGATTCAGTAAAAAAGGATGAAACAAACCTTGATGACAAAGCTGAATAATCGTTAAAATACGATTAGCAAAAGCCCCGCTTGCCGGGGCTTTTTTGTAGCGACATAAAAAATCGTTTAGGTTCAGCACCTAAACATTCGCCATGGAAGCAGTATAGGTGATAGATGACCACTGTTAGTTTACCTCGAGGTCGCACTTTACACCTCGATACCCCTGTTGTGATGGGGATCTTAAATGTCACTCCTGACTCTTTTTCAGACGGCGGCAATTATTGCCAACTAGACAGCGCTGTCAAACAAGCTCATACACTCTTAGAACAAGGCGCAAAAATCATTGATATTGGCGGTGAATCGACACGCCCTGGTGCCCCTGACGTTTCATTGGAAGATGAGCTTGACCGTGTTATCCCTCTGGTTAAAGCGCTCAGAAAAACAAGCGACTGTATAATTTCAATTGATACCAGCAAAAGTGAGGTCATGCGTCAGGCTATTTTAGCGGGTGCAGATATCATTAATGATGTTAGGGCATTACAAGAGCCCGGTGCTATTGAAGTATTATCTGCATACCCTGACGTTGCAATTTGCTTGATGCATATGCAAGGACAACCTCGCACGATGCAAAGTAATCCACAGTATGAGGATTTATTTGCAGATATTAATGACTTTTTTTCCGAGCGTATCGAAGCATGTGAGCAAGCGGGGATTCAGCAACAACGTATTATTTTAGATCCCGGTTTCGGTTTTGGGAAAACGCTCGCGCATAACTACGAAATTCTTAATAGGTTTGACGAGTTTAATCAATTCAATTTACCGGTCCTTGCGGGTTTATCACGCAAATCCATGATTGGTAATTTATTAAATAAAAGCACGGATGAGCGTTTAGCTGGCAGTTTAGCAGGTGCTTTAATTGCTGCCCAAAATGGGGCAAAAATCATTCGTGTGCATGATGTTTCAGAAACTTTAGATGTGTTGACCGTATGGCAAGCATGTAAGAAAGGAATTATAAATGAGTAAAACAAGAAAATATTTTGGCACGGATGGCGTTCGTGGCATGGTGGGCGAATACCCTATTACTCCAGAGTTTGCATTAAAACTTGGTTGGGCAGCTGGACGCGTATTATCAAAAATTGGTACCAAGAAGGTTATTATTGGTAAAGACACGCGTATCTCTGGGTATATGTTAGAAACTTCACTGGAAGCAGGTCTTATTGCTGCAGGCATTGATGTTGTTCTACTTGGCCCTATGCCGACCCCTGCGGTTGCTTATTTAACGCAAACTTTCCGTGCTGAAGCTGGCATCGTTATTAGTGCATCACATAACCCTTATCATGATAATGGGATTAAATTTTTCTCTAGTCGTGGTTTGAAGCTAGCGGATGAAGTTGAGCTTGAAATTGAAGCCATGATGGAAGAGCCAATGACTTGCGTAGCTTCAGATAAATTAGGGAAAGCACGTCGTTTAGAAACGGCTGATGGCCGTTATATTGAGTTTTGTAAAAGCCAATTCCCTCAAGGTTTATCATTAGAGGGTCTAAAAATCGTATTAGATTGTGCTAATGGCGCAACTTATCATATAGCCCCGTCTGTTATGCGTGAGCTTGGTGCAGAAGTCATTTGTCATGCGTGTGAACCAAATGGTGTCAACATTAACCTTGAATGCGGTGCAACTCACGTTGAAACACTCAAGCGCAAAGTACTTGAGCATGATGCCGATGTTGGTATTGCGTACGACGGTGATGGTGACCGTGTGATGATGGTTGACCACAACGGACGTGTCTTCGATGGTGATGACATTGTTTATATTATTGCATGCCAAGCTGCAAACGACGATATGTTGGGTGGGGGTGTTGTTGGCACGGTCATGTCAAACATGGGGCTTGAAAATGCATTAAAAGCGCGTGGTATTGATTTTGCCCGCAGTAAAGTTGGCGATCGTTATGTCATGGAGCTTTTGCAAGAAAAAGGATGGAAAATCGGAGGCGAAAGCTCAGGCCATGTATTGAATCTTGATTTAATTAGTACTGGTGACGGTATTATTTCGAGTTTGCAGGTGTTAGCTGCCATGGTTGCACAGAATAAAACACTGCAAGACTTAGGTGCTGGCTTTACAAAATACCCGATGAAAATGATCAATGTTCGTTACCCTCAAGGTACGGATCCAACGCAAGCACAAGCTGTTATCGATATTGTGGCACAAATCGAAGAAAAATTAGGTGATACAGGGCGTGTTCTACTTCGCAAATCGGGGACAGAACCCGTTGTTCGCGTAATGGTAGAGGCTGATCAAGAGAAAACAGTACTAGACAGCGCACAAAAAATTGCTGAAATTGTCGAATCTGTGAGCAAACAAACCGAGGGATAACAATAACCTCTTGTAACTTTGGGCAAGTCGAGTTAGTATCTTGCCCGCTTTCTAATGTGGAGTGGAAATATGGCAACACGTAAGCCAATGGTAGCAGGCAATTGGAAAATGAACGGTTCGTTAGAACTTGTTGAACAATTAGCAAACGCTATCAAAAATGTTCAGTCTGATGAACTTGATATTGTGGTGTTTCCACCATTCCCGTTGATAAGTTCGCTGCAACAACAAAATGTTGTTGTTGGTTCGCAAACGGTCTCAGAAAACCAAGCGGGTGCGTTTACGGGTGAAGTAGATGCTCAGCTGATTAAAGACTTAGGCGCAACGTATACCTTAGTAGGGCATTCAGAGCGTCGCAGTATTTATGGTGAATCTGATGCGATGGTTGCGGATAAATTTGCTCGCGCTCAACACGTTGGTTTAACACCTATCTTATGTGTTGGCGAAAGCGAAGAACAACGTGAAGCGAATGAAACCGAATTAGTGGTTGCAGCACAAATTGATGCTGTAATTAACAAATTAGGTGTAGCAGCACTGAAGAATTCTGTGGTAGCATACGAGCCCGTTTGGGCCATTGGCACAGGTAAGACTGCTTCTCCTGAGCAAGCGCAAGCTGTACATAAATTTATCCGTGAGAAAATTGCTTCTGCGGATAGTGATTTAGCTGAACAGCTAACCATCTTATATGGTGGTAGCGTGAATGAAAAAAATAGCGAATTATTATTTGCACAACCAGATATAGATGGCGGCCTAATAGGCGGCGCAAGTCTAAAAGCAGAATCATTTACTGCTATTTGTGAAAGTGCAAAAGGGACCGTATAAGATGTACGAAATTTTATTAGTAGTTTATTTAATTGTTGCTTTAGCGCTTGTTGGTATGGTTTTAATCCAGCAAGGTAAAGGCGCTGATATGGGTTCATCATTTGGAGCAGGTGCGTCTGCTACAGTGTTTGGTTCATCAGGTGCAGGCAACTTCATGACAAAAACAACAACAATTCTTGCAACGATTTTCTTCGTGTTAAGTATTGTTTTAGGTAACCTGACTGCCGGTCAAATTAAAAAGACGGACGAGTGGGAAAACCTAGAGGCTGCGCCAGCTGTTGAAACTGTTACTCCAGCACAAACTGATGTGCCAGTGACAGAAGAGAAAAGCTCTGACGTACCAAATTAATTAGCGTTGCTAATTACTGTTAAGCGATTTATCTCCTCAGTAAATCAAACAGCTTAACATCATACAGAATTGTATGCGGATGTGGTGGAATTGGTAGACACGCCATCTTGAGGGGGTGGTGGCTTCGGCCGTGGGGGTTCAAGTCCCCCCATCCGCACCAAATTTAAAAAGCCGTGACCTAAAAGTCACGGCTTTTTTCGTTTCGGTATGTTTTTGCACTTTTTTGGTGCTGTTCGCCCTCTGTTAATACTCTACCTCATTGATTTGTAAGATATATATAACTTGGTTCTCTCCTTGCTTGTTATCTTGTGTGTGTTCACCAGAGGATGCCATTATGGCAAGAATGAGTTATTTAAGCGCAATAGAACGATATGAAGAATACCAAGGGCTGATTCAAAATTTATTGCTTTCAATTCTGGCAAGTGTGCATACAGCGCTTGCTCAAAAAAAAGATGTTCAACCCCTCATTAAGCAGTATCCCTTTTTAGAGTTGCAGTATTGTTTAGATAAGCAGGGAATTCAGCTAGGTAATAATGTGTGCTTTAAACCCCAGTATAAGAAAGACTTAGCTAATAGAGGGGCAGGGCAAGATTTAAGCGCTCGACCCTACTTTACAGCGATATCAAACTCGACAGAGGCACATTTCACCTCACCTTATGTATCAACGGCCACGAGGCATTTATGTATTTCGGTTATAAAGTCTGTTCAATTCAAAGAAGGCGCTCCGTGTTACGTCGTTATTGATGTGTGCCTCACCGAACTTATCGAGTTCATCATGGGGGATACGAAACGAGCGAATATGACGGCTTACTTTAAAGTAGGGTATGGGCTTATTGTCGCTTGCTTATTTTGCTTGGTATTTTATTTATTATTTAAAGTATTCGAGGGCATGTTTTCTTTGGTTACGAGCGAGCAGGCACATTCAGATCCTCTAAAGCCCTTTACTATTATTATCTTTGTTACCTTAGCCCTTGCTATTTTCGACCTAGGAAAAACGATTTTAGAAGAAGAGATTTTAATGCACAAAGATATCTTTCGTCATAGTTCGACACGTCGCACTATTACCCGTTTTATCTCAACCATTCTTATTGCGGTGTCAATAGAGGCGTTACTTACGATGTTTAAAGCCGCTTTGGGTCAAACAGAATATGTGATGCCTGCGGTATTGATGATGTTTGCGGTGGTGGGTTTATTAATCGCATTGGCTATTTATGTCTATTTAGGTGCGAAAGCCGAAGGCATATTAACCCAAGTTCAGCGTGCTAAGATTAATACCTCTTTACAATAATCAGGCAGCGTAAAACACATAACTTAAAGCAATACCGTCACAGGGCGCCTGAGCCCTATGACGGTCGTTTTTATAACGAACCACCTACACCAATGCTTGGGTTAACATAAACAGGGCCCACTTTAAATGGGGCGTTTACATTAAGGCTTGCATAAGGTGAACATGCATTTAATAGAATAGCTGCTGCGGCTACTGTGATGACTTTAATTAAACGCTTTTTCATTTTATTTCCTCTTGAATGACCAGGCCTGCACCCGCTGGGTCTCTAATAATAGCAACACTTCCTTTGCGAAGGGTTTCATTTGGTGCCATTAATATAACCCCGCCTGCAGCCGTTACTTTAAGTAATGTTGCATCAACATCGGCGACTTTAATGTAGTTAACCCATGTGTTACCGATTTCCGCATCGGGCTTTTTAACAAAGCCAATGGCGGGTTTATCCTCGACAGCGAGGTAGCTGTAATTGAGCTGTTGCAGTGATTTTTCCTTAGAAGAGTAATTGCCGAGGCGTTGGTAAAAAGCTTTGCTTTGTATTGTGTCATCACTCCATACTTCTTGCCAAATCCACCCATTGTCATGTGTGCTCACTGTGGGGTCGCCGTTCACAGTATTAATTAATGAAAATACAGCGCCTTGAGGGTCTTCTAATACGGCAATTGTGCCTCGTCCTTTGATTTCAGTGCTTTTTACTAATACTTTACCGCCTGCAGCAAGTGTTTTATTCGTGGCATCAGTAATATCTTGGCTACTGATAAGGCTTAACCAGAGGCTTGCATTTTGTGTGTTATCTAACTGTGCCATGCCTGCAATTAATTTACCGTCGAGTTTGGCGAAAGTGTAGCTGTCATTTACCTGTTCAAATTGCCAGCCGAACACATTGCCATAAAAAGCTTTAGACTCCGCTAAATTTGGCGTAATCAAGTCATGCCACACCACATGGCCCGTGTTCTTTGTACCAGAGTCACTAATAGCGGGGAGTTCATTGGAGGTAAGTTGGCAGCCCGTGAGGGACACCGTCGATACAGCAACAATAATCGCAGCGCGTAATGGGGATAGTAATTTCAAAGTATGCTCCTTGCAAAATAGGGTCAAGTAACAGCATAGACTATTTTTTGTTTATTATTCAATCAAAAGCAGTGCACTTTAATATTTTCTAAAGGAACTATGATAATGCGCATAGCGTGGTGATTATTTAGACGGAAAGTGGGTTACTCTTTGAATTTCTGCAATTATTTTTCTTTAAAAATTTAGTTTATGTGAAAAAGTTATCCAATTTGTCATACATATTATGCGTTTAGTTTATAAAAAATAATAAAATATAAAATAATTATACGTATTTTCACAAAATTGACATATAATGTCCCTCCAGAGGAAAGATGCTTATACCTAAGCGTCTTTTTTTATGCCTGCGATTTACAGGTAAAAATACACACACGGTATCCTTTGGAGTTTTAATTGAAATTACGTCATTTCTCACAATTAAGTGTGGCTGTTGTAGCTGCCTTATCTTCATCAGCTTTCGCTGAGCAAGAAAAAACCACCGCGAAACAAGATGCATTCGAAAAAATAGAAGTCACAGCTCGCAAACGCACAGAAAGTATTTTTGAGTCGCCAACAGCGGTTACTTCAATCGGTGAAAACCTGATTGATAAAGCCAATATGAGCAACTTAGAAGATATTGGTAAATACGTGCCTAATTTAAATATTACCCGTTATGGTGTGGGTAATGCAGCGCATGCCTCTGTGTTTATTCGCGGTATTGGTTTACAAGATCACGTGATCACCACAGATCCTGGCGTAGGCGTATACTTAGATGGTGTCTACCTTGGGCGTCAAATGGGCTCAAACTTATCACTCCCGAATGTAGAGCGTGTTGAGGTGTTGCGAGGCCCACAAGGTACTTTATATGGCCGTAATACACTTGGTGGTGCAGTTAACATTATTACTAAACAACCTGGTGACGAAGGGATTGTAACGACAACGGCTAAAGTTGGAAGTCGCAATCGTTTAGCGGGTGATGTTTATTTTAATAACAGCCTTACAGACACTGTCAGCATGTCGGCCAGTGTGTCGTACAAACAACGTGATGGAGTCGGTGAGGCAATTAACCTTGTTAATCCAGCAAACGAAATTGGTGAAGAGCAAGAACTAAGTGGTCGTATGGCGTTGAAATGGCAAGCTAACAGCGACTTATCTTTTGTTTTCTCTGTTGATGGTGTCGACAACGAATCAGGTCAATCACCTTACACAATCGAGTTAACGGCACCGTTGGACGCAAATGATCTATTTAATGGTGATTTTCCACTTTTAACTGAAGACATGCTACCAAGTAATCCAGATGATTTAGCAACGACTGTCGCAGGAATCGAATCAACGGCTTACTCAGGCTGGGGGACATCATTATCAGCACATTGGGACATTAATAATACTTACACGACTAAATTTATCACCAGTTACCGCAGCTCAGAATATGAAGGTGGCCTTGATGATGATGCTGTGGCACTTAATTTATCTGAATTCCCAGAAGAGGGTGGTGCCGATCAGTATTCTTTCGAAATCCAGTTAAACGGTAGCTACGATAATATGGATTTTGTGTCTGGTTTGTATTTCTTTAATGAAGATGGATTTACAAGCTCAGGGCCTTTTGTATTTAGCCCATTCAACACGCCAGACGGATTATTGAATGATGGTACAACGGCTTCATTTGGTAATTATGGTTATTTTGATATTAACCAAGAAACAAATTCATACGCAGCGTATATCAACGCAAGTTACGATTTAAGTGACGACTTAACAGTAGGCGGTGGTCTTCGTTATTCAAAAGACAAAAAAGAAGCCGATGCACAATTTCCAAGCTTTGCAACGCGTAAATACGTAAGTGCTGACTTTGATGCGGTAACATGGGACGTAAACGCGTCTTACCAGCTCAGCAATAACATGAACCTGTATGGGCAAATTCAAAAAGGCTATCAAACAGGTGGCTTTCCGCCACGTCCATTTGGTGGTCCTGATCAATTTGTCTCATTTGATGAAACAAAAGCGATTAACTATGAGCTAGGCCTTAAAGGTCAAGTGCATGAAGATATTTCTATGATGCTTGCTGTTTTTGTCACAGATTATACCGATTTAGCACTGCCATTCTCTGATCCAACAGCCGGGGGTGGTTTTGTAACGATTGTTGAAAATGCTGGCGAGTCAAAAGCACAAGGTATCGAGCTTGAAACAACGATAGCATTTACGGATGACTTTACACTGCGTAGTGCGATTGGCTACTTAGATTCAGAGATCACCGAGGTTGACGAAGGAGTGCAAGGCATTGGTAAAGGTGACTCACCTGCATTAACTCCGCGCTGGACTGTTATGCTTGCCCCATCGTACTTTGTTGACTTAAGCAACGGTGGTACGGTGGCGATTAACGCAAACTATTCGTACCGCAGTGACATGCAAGGCCAATCAGTTTACAACCAAAGTGAACATATTGAATCGCGTGAACTTGTTGGGTTTAACATTTCTTATTTAAACCCTAATGGCGACTTTGAAGTGACGCTATACGGTGAAAACGTATTGAATGAAGTTTACGATGTTGGTCGTTTACAGCAGTCAGGTTTTGTTGGTGTTATGCGCAGTAATGACCGCAGTGAATTTGGCTTAAAGTTCAAAAAAGAATTTGAGCTTTAATCGCAAGGTGAATGAAAAAGGGTAAGCATGGCTTACCCTTTTATTTTTTACAGTTTAATTCTTTTCTTGTTCAAGCTTTTCGCGGGCTGCTTTTAATTCTTCAGCCAACTCTTTTGCTTTTTGCTTGGTTTTTTCAGAAAGTTCACCAGCGGCTTCTTTACTCTCGATCCATGCATCTATGGCAATTTCTTTACCGTCGTCATACATGCTTAAACCCATTTCTTTGCTTTCTGCTAGCAGTGCTTGTAATGAGTCATCGTTAAACTCACTGGTTGCCTCTTTTACATCTTTCCATGCATCATTGACAGCTTGCTTAACTTCTTCTTTCGCTTCGGCTGCGTCTTTTTTTGCTTCATCAGCATCTTCACACCCCGTTAGGGCAATACATCCTAGTAAAACTAAACTTGCTAATTTTTTCATATTTTTCTCTAATGGTTAATTAACACCATAAGCAGTATAAGCATTTAAAAATGAATATAGCTAGAACAACACGGCTAAGTTTTCGTTTAATGGACGAAAATGATGCAGAATTATTATACGAGCTTGATAACGATCCTCAGGTAATGAAATATTTAACCCGTGGTAAAGTATCAACAATGCAAACAATTAAAAACACTTTTATCCCCCGTTTAAATGCTTTTCGCAATGAACAAAAGGGCTGGGGGCTTTGGCAGGTAAGCGTTACCGACAACAACATGTTTATTGGCTGGGTGTTAGTGAGGCCAATGGGATTTTTTGATAAGCCAGATTATAGCGACCTTGAAATTGGTTGGCGTTTTAAACGTGTTAGTTGGGGGCAGGGTTATGCATCTGAAGCTGCTTTGAGTGTTGCATTGGCGGTTAGTCAACACCCCGAAGTTAAAACACTCTCAGCAACAGCCCTAAAAGATAACCTTGCATCGATTAGTGTAATGAAAAAGCTAGGGCTAAAATTTATAAAAGAATACCTGCACCAAGATGAACACGGAGAATTACCAGCGGTGCTTTATTCATGTCCGAAAGCAGAATTAACCTCACTTAAGCGTAACTAATTGACCTTAGTAGTTTGGCATGTATAAATGAGTATAAAAACGTCAAAAGGAATTAGTATGCGAACTTTAATAAAATACACGGTCAGTGTCTCGCTTCTCGTTGTATTATTTTTTCATCCGCCATTATTAGCCAAACAAGCGGCTGTGGCGATGCCAGACAGTTACAGTAGCGATACTGCACGGGCAATTTTAGAGCAAGGCGGTAATGCCATTGATGCAGCCATAGCAGCCCAATTTGTGTTGGCTGTCACGTTACCTGAGGCCGGTAATATTGGTGGCGGCGGTTTTATGCTGATTCAAAAAGACGGCAAAGGTGACTTTATAGATTACCGTGAAACTGCCCCCGCAGCAGCTCATCGCGATATGTATCTCGATGAAAAAGGGAATGTGATAGACAACATGTCAGTGTACGGTATTCACGCAAGTGGTGTGCCGGGCAGTGTTGCCGGAATGTGGCTAGCACACCAAAAGCATGGCAGCTTAGAGTGGAAAACCCTCGTAGACCCTGCGGTAAAGTTGGCAGAAGACGGTTTTATTGTGCACCCGAAACTTGCTTCAAGTATCCAAAAATATATTTCGCGAATGCAGAAAAAGTCGATAAAAGTTAACTTTGCTGATTATTTTTCTGATGCTAAAGCTAATAAAACCTTTAAGCAACCAGAGCTTGCGGCAACGCTTAAGCGCATTCGTGATAATGGCAAGGCGGGGTTTTATGAAGGCGAGACAGCTAAAATAATTGCCACGTTTATGAAACAGCATGGCGGTATCATTACAGAGCAAGACCTTAAAGACTATCAGGCCAAATCGCGTATGCCTATTAAAGGTCATTGGCGTGGTTTTGAAGTGCTTACTTCACCGCCACCCAGTTCAGGGGGCATTGCTATTTTACAATGGCTAAAAATGTATGATCTTGCTAAACCAACAGGCCCTTTAGAGCATAACTCGACCCGCTACTTGCACATTCTTGCAGAAGTCGGCAAACGAGTCTTTGCTGATAGAGCAGAGTATTTAGGCGATCCTGATTTTTACGATGTACCAAAAACAGCCTTACTCGCGGATGATTATCTCGCTAAACGTGCAACGGGTATTCGTGATGATGTAATTTCAACAACTGAAAACATCAAACCAGGTTTACATGAAAGTGAGCAAACAACACATTTCTCAATTATTGATCAGTGGGGTAATGCGGTCGCAAACACAACAACAATCAACTTAAGCTTTGGCAGCGGTGTGGTTGTTTCTGGAGCAGGCTTTATTCTTAATGATGAAATGGATGATTTTAGTGCTAAACCAGGTGTTATGAATGTTTTCGGTGCATTAGGCGGTGAGGCCAACGAAATTCAACCACACAAACGGATGTTAAGCTCAATGACACCCACCATTTTATTACAAGACAATAAAGTGAAAATGGTAACCGGTTCACCGGGCGGCACCACCATTATTAGTTCAGTGTATGAATCAATCTTAAATGCGGTAGAGTTTAATATGTCTGCTGAGCAAGTCGTAAATAGCCCGCGATTTCATCATCAACTGTGGCCTAAAAACGTGATAAGACACCATAAAGGGCTTGAGCCAAAGGTTGTTAAAGCGCTTGAAAAAATGGGCTACAAACTTGATGAGCGTCACTTTGGTGATATGCATGTGATCATCAATAAAGATGGTAAGCTCGATGCCGCATCTGAAGAATCTGGTCGTGGTAAAGCGATGGTATTTGATACCCTTAATTCGTCTAATTAAGTGAGCAATTTTTAACGCAGGTAGCGACCCGTTTAATCCCTCAAAATAATGAAAAAGGCACCAAAGGTGCCTTTTTCAGTGTGTGATTTTTATTAACCAATAGCAGGGATTACACCAGCCATCTGTAAACCTTGGGCGCTAATGATTAGCACACCAAATAAAGCCGCCAGTGCTAAACCAACATTTCCCCCTTTTACTTGGTAGCCTGTTTCAGGTTGGCTTCGGCGTTGTTTGTAAACCATGGCGACAGGCAGAAATACGGCCAGAATAACCAAAGCAATCGCAGCGTAGCCAAGGGCCATAATAAAACCTTGTGGGTAAAATAATGCGAAACCAAGGGGCGGTACAAAGGTAATTAATGCCGTTTTAATACGGTCTTTACTGCCATCACCTTTTTTAAAGGCATCAGCAAAAAAATCAAATAAACCCAAGCTCACACCTAAAAATGACGTGGCGAGTGCTAAATCTGCGAAAACATTGACCGCAGTCGCAACATGAGGGTTATGTGCAATACTTGCTACACTGCTAACAAAGCCAGATAAACCTTGGCTTTGCATTAAGTCATTTTGGCTCATTATGCCTTGGCTCAACAGTTGCCAAAAAATGTAAATGACAAGCGGTAATGCGGCACCTGCCACCATGACTCTTCGTAAAGTCTTAATGTCGAGACCCACATATTTAACAATCGATGGAATGGAGCCATGAAAGCCAAAAGATGTAAATACCACCGGAATAGCTGAAAGAATTAAACCTTGCTCAATAGGCATTTCGAGTAGGTGCTGGCCATGCACATACGGTGTGAGCATATAAAATAAGCTTGCCAGTACGCACACTTTAATTGTGAAAAGCACTCTATTAAGCTTATCAACCTTACTTGTGCCAAGCGTTACTACGGTACCAATGACCACGGCTAAAATAATGGAGCCAACTTGGGGGGCCAGCGAGAGTGACAAGCCATTATTTAGCTTTTCTTGCAACTGTGCACCACCGCCTGCTATGTATGCGGCGCATAGGGCATAGAACAAGAACATAACTGAAAAGTTAGCCACCCATTGCCCTCGCTTGCCCAACCAAGATTTAGCCAAGGTGTTGAGTGTCGCGTCTCTGTCTGCATATTGATGAAGCTCTAACATTAATAGAGCTGTGTAAGTCATTAAAAACCAAATTAATAAAATGAGTGACAGCGCAGTGGTGAATCCAAGCCCCGCAGAGGCGATGGGCAATGCCAGCATCCCTGCTCCTATGGTGGTGCCAGCAACAATTAACATGCTACCTATTGTTTTATTTTTAAGCACTTTTTGACCCTTAAACTTCGTGAGAGGCATGCAAGATATAACTTGTTTAATAAAACTTAAATAGTTTTGTTATAAATCAAAGAAACTTATTGTAACTTATGATTTACAAGCACGGTTGGGCGCGTAAATATTAGGCTTAAATTTATTCTACATTGTCGTAATTTTGAGTTGACAAAATAATCATATAGGCAGATTCTTAACGCTCTTCTACTTACTTTTTTATGATGATGATGCAGCTAAATAAACGACCAAATAATCGCAGTATGCGTCTGGCAACGCCAGCCGTGTGGTCAGTTATGTGCTGCGGTTAATTAAGTAAGTTTTACTAACCGCGTTCAAAGCGGTTGGCCATTCTTTGTTTTTTTCCTCCGCTTTTTTCGCCTTATTAAAGGAATAAGCTTGTGCCAGTTAAAGCCTCATATTTTTTAATGGTGGTGATTTGGTCTACAACCCCTCTAGGTATTGTTTGGAGTAGTGAAACCGTTGCGCCCACATTGGCAGTCTTGTTAAGAATGCTGGTGGGTCTTGTGCTTGCTGCATTGGTGGTTGCTATCGCTAATATCCGAGTGCCTTGGCATCGTCGCGCCTTATTCTTATATGCATACTCGAGTATCGGCATATTTGGGGGCATGCTACTGAGCTATATGGCCGCCAAAACAGTGCCTTCTGGCTTAATATCGTTAATGTTTGGTTTAGCACCTATTTTATCGGGATTACTGGCGCAGAAAATTTTAAATGAGCCAAAATTCAGCACTCTAAAACTCGCTTCACTTGGGTGTGCACTAATCGGTCTTTTTTTAGTAAGCCAGCGTCATATTCAAGGTGGGGTAGAGCAGCTAAGTGGGTTGCTGTATGTATTTATGGCGGTGTGTTTTTTCAGCCTAAGCGGGGTGATGATCAAACGTGTTCGAATCGCTATTCACCCAATGGCGACGACATTCGGTGCTTTAGTCTTTGTAACGCCTTTATTTTTTATAACCTGGTTATTGGTTGATGGTCAACTCAATAGCGAGCTTTGGAGCGTAAAGTCGCTTTACTCGATTGTGTACTTAGGAGTGTTTGGATCGTTAATCGGTGCATTGGCGTATTTTCATGTTTTGCAAAAACTGAATGCCAGCACGGTAGCCCTGACCACCTTAATTACACCAAGTTTTGCTATTGCAATTGGCGGAATATTTAATAATGAGCCGATTGATCAAGCACTGATTGTTGGCGCAACTGTCATTATGATTAGCTTGGCGTTTTTTCAATTTGGTGACAAGTGGCTTAAGCGCTTTAAACGCGTTAAGCCAATTAAAATGAATTAGCACTGTAGTCGCCGTATAACGGCGACTACATTTTTGCAATTTGAATAACCAAGCGACGGTTTGTATTTCGCCCTAAAATATTGTCATTAGTGGCAACATGGCGTTTTTCACCAAACCCTTCGGTATCCACTTTATTTTCATCGATGCCTAAGCTCACAATATACTCTTTGATTGCTTTAGCCCGCTTTTTAGAAAGCTCAAGGTTATTCCAACGACCACCGTAGCTATCGGTATAAGATGAAATTGAAATAGCAGAAATACTGGTGTCATATTTGAGGTATTCGGCTATTTTATCTAATCGTTTTTGAGATGATTTTGTCAGCTTACTGGAGTTAGGTTCATAGTTCATTACCGTGAATGAGATATCTTCAAAGCTGTAAGGCAGCATGGCATCTCGGCATTGTAAAAAAGCCCAATAAGCTTGTTTAAAATTAACACTCGACAAGCCTACGGCAATTTTATCGGCACGGTTTTGCCAATCTTGGTAATAAAAAGTAGGCTGATAGCCTTTTTCGAGCTCTGTCAGCATTTCCCAAGCCGTTTTATTGCCTAGCTCACCGTCAAATTTACGTAATAATTTCATATTCGCAATATCGCGTGCTGGTAGGCCTGCACGCCAACTGGGCGGCACAGCTTTTAAACCAGCAATACTGTAATTTTCTGGACGTACAACCATGTCGAGATTAAAGTTGACGTCTTTATTCTTGCTGGCAGAAGTGCTAAAAATGGCTTCGCCATAAAAAGGAACTTCATGATTTAATTGGCATTCTAAGCGCGATGTTTTAACCATTTGCCAATTTGAAGTATCTGCGGTAGCAGTGTATTCGCGCATGGCACTGCTTGCATGCGTGGCTGCAAACGTTGTTAAAAGGCCGAGGCTTAAAGAAAGTAATGAAAGCTTCATCACAGTAAATCTCCAACAAATCATCAATGCCAAATAATTGGCAAGTTTTATAGCAAGCAGTCCAAAACTGCCTGACAGCGTGTTAGCTCATTAAGTTAAAGCAATTATTGTGCCTAAAAACCCTGTAAGAATCTGTGATTTAATCGCTTTTGCTCTAGCAGAGCAGCTGTGGTTTTTGACATAATAGCCAGCTTACACTGGCAAACCAAGAAGACTATGGAAAATACTGAACAAACTCTTTTCGCAAAACGCTTTCGTGGCTTTTTCCCCGTGGTTATTGATGTTGAAACGGCAGGGTTTAATAAAGACACTGATGCGTTACTTGAAATCGCTGCTTCTGTTTTAAAAATGGATGACGATGGAGTGTTAAGCATTGACCATACGGTGCATTTTCATGTTGAGCCATTTGAAGGCGCGAATATAGAGCAGGCTGCGATTGATTTTAATGGCATAGACCCATTTTCGGCGTTACGCGGTGCGGTGCCTGAAGAAGAGGCCATTAAAGAAATCTGTAAAGCCGTACGTAAAGCACAAAAAGCGGCAGGTTGTCAGCGCTCAGTGGTGGTTGCGCATAATGCGGCTTTTGATCATGGCTTTTTAAATGCGGCGATAGAGCGTTGTAAAATTAAACGCACACCGTTTCATCCGTTCGTGAGTTTTGATACGACCTCTCTAGCGGGGCTTGCGTTGGGGCAAACTGTATTAGCGAAAGCCTGTCGTGCAGCGGGTATTGAGTTTGATAATAAACAAGCCCACTCAGCGCTCTATGATACAGAGCGCACAGCAGAATTATTCTGTCTAATTGTTAATCGTTGGCAACAACTAGGCGGATGGCCATTGCCAGAGCAAGCTGAAGAGAATGAAAAGCCAGACTCAGCCGCTAAAACGACTGAGTAATTTTCCCTTCGAAGTATCGCACTAAGTGGGGAGGGTAAATACGTGAAAAATGTTTACTCTCTTGTGCTATTTTTAGCTCAACGCCCGGATGCATTAACTCATTCACTTTTAAGCGACTGGTTGCCAACAAACGCGCAATCTTTTGCTTAACAAGGTATTTCTTTTTCTTAGTGCTTGCGGTTTTAATTTTTATTTGTTGTTCACTGGCCGTTATTTTATTGATGTAATGCGCACGTTGAGCTGCATTGGTTATTTTATTCGCTTTTTTTCGAGCTTGTTGTAAGGCGGCTGCTTTACTGGCAAGCAGCTTTTCAAAGTCATTGATTTGTTGTTGCTTTTGTCTTAAATCATGCCAGTACTGCGCTATAAAGACACGGGTTGTAGTGCCTGATGGCGCACCTAGTTCACCGGTTTCGATACGCATTGCATCTAAAATATTCCCGCCAATAATTTTGCCGCGAGGGTTATTCGCTTTACCGACACGAATTAGACGACGTGCACTTAAATCACAGTGCAGAGCTTGACGCTCTATAAACAGATCTTGCTCACTTTTAATATGGCAAAACTGTGCATACCCAACCGAAATAGTGCGTGTTGCGCTTATATTGCATGTAAAGTGATCTTCATTTTCTCGGTGCCGGCCAATGGCCCCGAGCATAATAGTGACTTCGCTTTTACTTTCGATTGTTGCTGATTCAACAAATCCCAGTACTGTAATATCACCTGTAGCTTTAACGCACATACCATCTTTAACATCGCCACTAATGATAACACTGCCATCAAACTCAACATGGCCCGTACTGATATCAACATGATGAAAACACAACACATCGTCTACGCGCATGCCGCGGGGCAGTGCAACGGGCACCCCTTTGGTGTCGGCAATGAGTAAATTACTGTTCATCGGATCAAGGCGGGTCCCTTCAAAGGGCTCTAGGGGGTAATCTTTACCTGCTTGCGCGGGTAAAGTATCGCCAAATACAGTAAAGCCATTTTCACCCGCAGTTGCAGGAATACGTTGCATAAGTGGCGCACCGGGCTTAACCGTGATAATCGCGCCCAAGTTTCGCATATCAACCTTGCCACCCGATGTGGCTTGTGGGCTAAGAACGCGATCTTGTGCTGTTGAACATAATCGGACAAACCGTGCATCGTTCCCATCTTTTGGGTTACGGCCATGCGCAACAATAGCACTGTAGTGCGCACCAGCAGGTTGTTTAAACTGCTGACCTAAAAAAGTATCAAGCGCAGGGTGACTTATGCCGCTCTTAACTCCCGCAGCAGATAGCGCTGCTTGTGCATCATCCATACTCACAACTTTGCCACCACGTGCTGTTGTCAGGCTCGCTTCTGCAATCATATTTTTTTCATCAACGGTGATTTCAATATGTGCATCAACGGCTTTTGCAACAACCAATGATTGATTTTGATATTGACTGCTAGGTGTAAAAAGTTTGCCAATATTAGCATCAACAAGTTCACAGTCTGCGTAAGACGATTGCTCAATTAACTCAATGAGTTGTGAACTCGTTATGGGAAAGCCAGCATCGCGCGGATGCTCACACAAGGATACATATCCACTTTGCTCATCGAACAAAAACATCGACATCAAGTAAGTCCTGTAAAAGAGGCCTGTTATTATTATTTTTTCGTTGCTACAGGATTGTTTTAAGAAGAGGTAACAACGTCTCCCATTTCAGCACAACTTTTGTATGATGTTAAGAACTTGTATGCTTAATATGTGAAAATTCGTATAAAAACTGACTTTTCCTGTTTGGTTTTTCAGCACTCAAAGGGGTTATGCCAAAATAACCTGATTAATGCCTTGAGTATAAAGGGTTTACTCAGTTATACTTCACGTACACTCTGAATGAGATACCAAATTCAGGGGCTGATTAGGATTCGACGGAATTCAAGACGCCCGAGGTGCATGTCGAGGTGCGGTTGGCCTCGTAAAAAAGCCGCAATTTAAAGTAATCGCAAACGACGATAACTACTCTCTAGCAGCTTAGGCTGGCTAGCGCTCCTTCCATGTATTCTTGTGGACTGGATTTTGGAGTGTCACCCTTACACATGATCGCGACGGAAACCCTGGCCGGGGTTGAAGCGTTAAAACTAAGCGGCCTCGCCTTTGCAGATCGTGTTCGTCCGAGCTGTAAAGGTTAACTAAAAGACGATACTAAGCATGTAGTACCAAAGGTCGAGGCTTTTCGGACGGGGGTTCAAATCCCCCCAGCTCCACCAAACATAAAAGGCCGCTCTCAGAGCGGCCTTTTTTATTGCCTAAAATACACCCCTTTTTCATTGAGTCTGAAGGGGTTATTCACATTAAATCACACAACCAACTGAACGGCATCGATGATGGGTTTGTTTTCAACATCAATCGTTTCGATGATGTGTTTATGAAGGCGCTTTTTATGTTCGGCAAATATAGGGCGTTTTTTATCGAACTGGCTGGCAAATTCGAATGCGGTATTAAACAAGCTTTCGCTGTCGGGGCAGGCTTGTTCGATAACATGGTCTGCAACAAGCTCGCTTGCGGTAACCCGGCGTCCTGTCAATTTCATTTCGTTAAAGCGGTAATAAGGCATCGATTTTTTTACAAATTCAATCATGCCTGGTAAAAACGGAATCGATAAATCAACTTCAGGAAAACAGAAAAAGCCGCGGTTACTTTGCATAAATCTAAAATCGCAGGCGCACGCTAAAATAGCCCCATTACCAAATGCATGGCCATTAATAGCGGCAATGACTGGCATTGGGTAAAGTAACAAACGTTTAAATACGGCATCCATAGCGTGCATAAAACCACTTACTTCTTCATATTTTTGTGCTTTTAAAGCGGGCATTAGCCAGTCGGTGTCTATACCTAAACTCCACGATTTTTCATCACTTGAGGTAATAATCAGTGCTTTGTGTTCTGAGTTCGCTTCAATGTCATTAAGGCAATTTAAAAATGCTTCTGCAAACGTGGGGTTATGGCGGTTTTCACCTGCGGTCATTGTGAGAATGGCAACACTGCCTTGTGTGCTTACGGTTATGGGGGTCATGGTGTGCCTTTATCGTTTTCTTTTGTTATAGATATAGTTATATACCATCAGTTGCACAAAATAAACCTCTAGTCCGACCAGTTTGAGTGCTGAGGGGGTTCTCCGCTTTTAGTCGAAATGCAGTTTCAAACAGTCGCTAATACTATCTTGCCATGGTAATTTTAGTCTAAACACTCTATTTAAAGCGCGATAATGGAACTGGTAAGTTGGGATTTCTTTAGTGGGGGGTTGTTAAGCCCGATCAGCACAATTATCTTAATTATATTGGCAAGTTTTACCTCGATGGTGTCTGCTGCATTTGGTGCTGGTGGCGGGTTAATGCTGTTAGTCATTATGGCGTCAATGATGCCTATGAGTGTGGTGATCCCTGTGCACGGCTTAGTGCAGCTGGGCTCTAACGCGAACCGCTTTTTATATACTTTTAAGCATATCGATGGCGCTATGTTTTTATATTTCTCGTTGGGAGGAATCTTTGGTGCACTGGTAGCGTCAACTATCGTCACCGCTATTCCGCTTGAGTTAATGAAAATAGTGGTGGCAGCTTTTGTGCTCTATTTGCTTTGGGGTGTGACACCTAAGATCAGAGAAACATCAACGCTTTGGCGCATTTTAGCAGGGCTTTGGACCTCGTTTATTTCGATGTTTGTGGGTGCCAGTGGGCCGCTGGTTGGTAGTTGTTTGTATGTAAATAACTACAATAAACTGCAATTTACCGCGACATTTTCGAGTTGTATGACGGTGCAGCATACTTTAAAGGCTATTTTGTATGGTGCTGTCGGGTTTGCATTTTGGCAGTGGTTGCCGCTTGTAATGTCGATGATTATGAGTGGTGCAATAGGCACTTGGCTGGGTTTGAAGCTATTGCACCGTATCTCATCAGATAAATTTAAACAGATTTTTCGTTTAGTACTGACGTTACTTTCCCTGCAACTTGCGTGGCAGGGAATCTATTTTGTGTTTGCTTAGTTACCTGCTAATAGCTCGTCGAGTGGTTTGTCACCATTAAATAACTCGAATAGTTGCGATTTATCAGGTTTATGACTGGCGATATAAACCAGTGCATCAGCAACATCTTCTCGGTTTATCACGGCATCTTGGCGTGTTGCAGGACGATTTATGGTGAATAATCCAGACGCCGATTCGTTAAGGAGTGTGCCTGGTCTTACTATGCTGTAATGTAAGCCACTGTGTAGTAGATGCTCATCGGCCATGTGCTTAGCCACTAAATAGGGTTTGATGCTGCTTTCAATGCCATCGGGATCATCAGCGCCAATGGAGCTTACCATGATAAAGTGCTCAACCTGTGCATCAACTGCATAGTTAATTGCTTTTACCGCAGCCCATAAATCAATGAGCAAGGTTTTATCGGCACCGGTTGCACCACCAGAGCCGGCACTAAAAATAACTTGCTGTACCCCTGTAAGTGCGCGACTAAAATCATTTTCTAGAGCCTGCTCAACAATGCTCAGGTTTGGGTGCTCAATATCAGTCAATTTGCTTTTATCACGTACTAATGCCACGACTTCATGCTCTTGAGCGAGCATTTTTTGGGTGGTCATTTTACCTATTTGTCCGCTTGCACCTATGATTAGGGTTTTCATACCAAACTCCTTCCAGTTGCGTTAACTTTTACGTGTAACTTACTACTTTGGGGTGTGATCTTAATTTTAAAGGGACAAATTAAACTAATTTGTAATCGGCTTGAAAAAGAAGGGGACTTTTTAGCCCCCAGTCTTTTTAGATTTTATTACGAATTAGGTCGCGAATAATAAAGCGAGCAGGGTGAATTGCTTGGCTAACTCGTTCGCTAAAAGGTCTGGGTTCATTGTTCAAGCAGGCGACCAAGTGTTCGGCACACAGTGGCGCACTGCACAGACCTCTTGCCCCAAACCCTGTAAGCACATGCAAGCCTTGTTGAGGTTTTGCTAAGGGCTGATATTGGTAACGTTTTCCGAGTCTTAAATTCGCAAAGGCATTGACATAATCGTCTTGCTCCGCCCACTCGCCAGCCATTGGTAGGTGATCAATAAAGCTGCATCTTACTGCTGCTTTGGCTGCGGTAATTTCGCCTAATGATGTGGCAAAGTCACTGCCTTTATAGAAGCTAAGCAGTTGTTCTCGATTTGTTTGGTTGTCTTGCTCTTTCACTTCGCGGCTTTTTGAGTTTTTCTCAAATGTTGCCCCCATGCAGTGATGCTCTTGAAACTCAGGGGTAAAATATCCTTTATGACACAGCACCGTTTTTAATTGTTTGGATTGCTCACTTGCCTCAACATGCGATACCTGACCACGCACACCTACAACGGGCAATGCCTGGGTTTGCTTAAATTGGTCGCTATGCTCGCCCGCACATATTATTACATCGCTAAATGGACCAAATTGCTGTGTTTTTGTGTGTAACACCCAACCTGATTCTGTTTTTTCAAGTTGTTCAATATGGCAGTTAAAATGGGTTTTAATTGGATTGAGTGAGTATGCCTTATTAAAGAGGGCGGTCACTAAGGCAGGCGGGTTTACCCAGCCACCTTGTTCAAAGAATACGCCAGAGTAGCCTGTGTTTACTCCCGCAATATCATCGCCTTCAGTCGCACTGACATTGCGCATTAATTCAGTTGGCCAAAGCGCTTTGTCGGCTAAATTTTGGTGTTTATCGGCCAAGCCCTGTTTTACTGCGTGTTGCAATACACCACACCATTGGTGAGGGTAGTCGAAGCCGTCATCGAGTAATTGTTGATATAGGCGTTTTGCGTATAAAAAGCTATGCGCAAACATTTCGCTGTGCGGTGAGTTCTTGGCTTGCAGGTGCGGGTAAACAGCGCCCTGAACATTGTGTGAGGCCCCCATAGCAAGTGCGTCATCTTGGCAAAAAAGTGTCGTTGTAATGCCCCTTTTTGCTAAAGAGTACATCACACTACTACTGGCGATGCCGCCACCAATAACAGCAACGTTATTTAATGTACTTGCATGATGAGAAAAATACGCAGGGCCAGATTGCTGCTCTGTGGGTGTTGTTAAGGTGCCTATCAGCATTTCACGTTTTTTGCCGTAGCCTTTGGCTTTGGCCATAGTGAAACCGGCTTCATTTAAACCGCGTCTAACAAATCCTGCAGCTGTGAACGTAGCTAGGGTGGCATGTTCGCGTGAAATTGCACGCATCTTATTAAACACACTTTGCTGCCACATGTCGGGGTTTTTACTCGGCGCGAAACCGTCTAAGTACCATGCATCAACAACGCCTTCACGTGGATAACTCATGGTATCAATACTGTCTTGTACGTCACCAAAATAAAGGTCGAGTACGACTCGCCCGTCGGCAAATTCTAATCTGTGGCAGCCAGCAAGGTTAATGGGGTATTGAGCAATTAACTGGGCACTAAATGTGTGTAAGCTAGGCCACGCTTTTAGTGCATGGGCAAGGTCATCACGTTTAATTGGAAATTTTTCGAACGAGATAAAATGCAAGCGTCTAACCGAGCTATTGTCACTTTTATTTACACTAAGGTCGTGTTGATTTTGAACTTCTTGCTTGTCATGCTGCCTATCAAGGTGAGCAGCAAATTGCTGCCAGGTATTTAAAAAGTTAAGCCCTGTACCAAAACCCGTCTCGGCAATAACAAAATGCGCGCGGTCATGATTTTGTAATCGTTGCGAGATATTGTTTTGTTGATAAAACACATAATGCGATTCAGCTAAGCCATCGTCATTGGAGAAGTAAACATCGTCAAACTGATCGGCGACGGGTGTACCAAGGTGATTAAAATGTATATTTGCGTTTTTGATCATGGTTTAACTAAATAACTACAACTTTTTTTCATTATTTTACGTGTTTTCTTTGAAATAGTCTGGCGTTATTTATAAGCTACACATTCAGAGTACATGTGTACGCTAGAAAGCTGACCACTTAACGTGTATTTTCAGCGTAAAATAGAACACAATTTAGTATAGAGCTAAGGTAATTACCCATGAGAAGAGCCGTTATTACGGGCATCGGTGTTGTTTCAAGCATCGGTAACAACAAAGAAGAAGTATTAGAATCATTAAAACAAGGCCGTAGTGGTATCGCGTTCAACCAAGAGTTTGCTGATTACAACCTACGTAGCAACGTTTCAGGCAAAATCGATATTGATGTTAAAGAATTTGTTGATCGTAAAGCGATGCGTTTTATGGGCGATGCAGCAGCATATGCTTATATTTCAATGGCACAAGCAATTGAAGATGCAGGCCTTAATGAAGAGCAAGTTTCAAACGAACGCACTGGTTTATTAGTGGGTTCGGGTGGTGGTTCATCTAAATGGCAAGTTGAAGCCGCTGACATTCTTCGTGAAAAAGGCGTGAAGCGTGTAGGTCCATACATGGTACCGCGCACGATGGCGAGCACCACGTCGGCATGTCTTGCAACACCATTCAAAATTAAAGGTGTTAACTACTCAATTAGTTCTGCCTGTGCAACATCTGCACACTGTATTGGTCATGCGGTTGAGCAAATTCAACTTGGCAAGCAAGATGTGATCTTTGCGGGTGGTGGTGAAGAGCTTCACTGGACACTGGCGATGGAATTCGATGCAATGGGCGCATTGTCGACTAAATATAACGAAACTCCTGAGAAAGCATCGCGCACTTACGATGCAAACCGTGACGGTTTTGTTATCTCTGGTGGTGGCGGTATCGTTGTCGTTGAAGAACTTGAGCATGCACTTGCTCGTGGCGCACACATCTACGCTGAAATCACAGGGTATGGTGCAACTTCTGACGGTTACGACATGGTAGCACCATCAGGTGAAGGTGCGGTACGTTGTATGAAGCAAGCAATGCAAGGTCTTGAAGGCGGCATTGATTACTTAAATACGCACGGTACTTCAACCCCAGTTGGTGATGTTAAAGAGCTTGGCGCAATTCAAGAAGTGTTTGGCGGTAACTCACCGATGATCAGTGCAACAAAAGCAATGACGGGTCACGCATTAGGTGCGGCAGGCGTTCACGAGGCTATTTTCTCGTTGTTAATGCTAGAGCACAACTTTGTTGCACCTTCTATCAATATTGATGAGTTAGATGAGCAAGCAGAAGGTCTAAACATTGTTACTGAGCGAAAAGACGTTGAACTGAATACAGTAATGTCTAACAGCTTTGGTTTCGGTGGCACAAACGCCACACTAGTAATGAGCAAATATAAAGGTTAAACCTCTCCAGTATTTGCCAAAGCCGAGCGTTTGCTCGGCTTTTTCGTTTCTAACTCCGCACTGTATTCTTTGCCTTTTATATTTATTAAGCGTGAGTCTGTATGAGCAGTTACGCTATCCGTATAGCTATATTTTCGTTACAATAGCGCCACTTTTCTGCTTCTCGGACACACAGATGAAAATTCTTGCAGATCAAAATATGCCATTGGTTGAGCAGTACTTTGCCGATTTTGGTGATGTTGAGCGATTTGATGGCCGTAACTTACAACCTGAGCAGTTGGCTGGGGTTGATATACTATTAACTCGATCAGTGACAAATGTTGATAACGCGTTATTAACTCAGGCAGATAAGTTGAAGTTTGTTGGTACGGCAACCATAGGTGTTGACCACATTGATACTGAACTACTGGCAGAGCGCAATATTGCATTTAGCAGTGCGCCGGGCTGTAATGCCGTTGCTGTAGCAGAATATGTTATTAGTAGTTTATATGCTTTATGCCAAGAAAATGCTGAGTCACTGCAAGGTAAAACCATTGGTATTGTTGGGGTAGGCAGCATTGGTAGTTGTCTGCGTGATAAGTTAAACCTACTGGGTATGAACGTATTGCTCTGCGATCCTCCTAAGCATGAGACGGGTGAATTAGTAGAACATACTGATTTTGATACCCTTCTTGACACTGCCGATATTATTACGTTTCACGTGCCGTTGGTGAAGCAGGGGCCGCATAAAACGTTGCATATGTTAAACAAACAACGTTTAGCGAAGCTCAAAGATGGCACGACTCTTATTAATGCAAGCCGTGGTGATGTTATCGATAATCAGGCTTTGCTAGAGTTATTTGAGCAAGGAGCGAAACTTGATTGCGTGCTTGATGTCTGGGAAAACGAGCCAAATATACTCACTCCGCTACTTAATTATGTGCGTTTTGCGAGTGTGCACATTGCAGGCCATACCCTTGAAGGAAAAGCCCGTGGTACTCAAATGTTGTACCAAAAAGTGTGCGAACTTGAGGGTGTTGCAGCACTGAAGTCGCTGGAAGATTTTTTACCTGAACCAATTAGCCATGCAGTCTCGCTCGGTGAAACCTTTACGTTAGATGACATAGGCCGCTTAGTACACCTTATTTACGATGTTCGTCGTGATGATGGCATCTTGCGTAGTAAGTTAAATCAAGAAGGGTTTGATAGCCTACGGAAAAATTACCCGCCACGACGTGAGTTTAATACACTGTCGGTGGCTGCAAACAGTGCCTGTGAAGCCGCTTTAGCTGCACTGGGATTTAGAATTAACGAATAAAGTCAGTACTTTATTCATATGAGGAAAACACATGTCGCAAAAATTTAATGTTGCTGTCTTAGGCGCCACAGGTTTAGTGGGTCGTCAAATTATCGAAACTTTAGAAGATCGTAAATTTCCGGTTGGCGAGTTGTTCTTGCTTGCGAGTAGCCGCAGTGCGGGTGAGGAAATACAATTCCGTGATGAATCGATTGAAGTACTCGACGTAGAAGGGTTTGACTTTAGCCAGGCACACATAGGTTTATTTTCAGCTGGGGGAAATGTTTCTGAAAAGTACGCCCCCATTGCTGCAGACGCAGGGTGTGTGGTGATTGATAATACCTCGCATTTTCGCAATGACTTCGATGTACCATTAGTGATACCTGAAGTGAATGCATCGAGCTTAGCGGATTTTAGAAACCGCAATATCATTGCAAATCCTAACTGTTCAACTATTCAAATGTTGGTCGCGTTAAAGCCTATTTACGATGCATACGGTATTGACCGTATTAATGTATCGACTTATCAGGCTGTGTCGGGTGCGGGCAAAGAGGCCGTTGATGAACTTGCTAAGCAAACCGCTAACCTAATGAATGCGCGTCCAATGGATAATGCTGTTTTTCCTAAGCAGATTGCCTTTAACGTCATCCCACAAATCGATACTTTTGAAGACAACGGTTATACCCGTGAAGAAATGAAAATGGTGAACGAGACACAAAAAATCTTAGGTGACACGAGTGTCGTGGTAAACCCAACGTGTGTTCGTGTTCCGGTTTTCTTTGGTCACAGTGAAGCGATTAATATTGAGACACGTATGCCAGTTGATCTTGAGCATGTAAAACAGTTACTGAATGATGCACCGGGTGTAGAACTGATTGATGACTTGGGTGATTACCCAACAGCGGTATCTGATGCAAGTGGTAATGACACTGTGTATGTTGGTCGTTTACGTGCAGACATTTCTCATCCACACGGCTTAAACATGTGGGTAGTGAGTGACAACACGCGTAAAGGGGCTGCAACGAACAGTGTGCAAATCGCTGAAGAGCTAATTGCAAACTACCTTTAAATCTGATGATTTTGACTGAGTCATTCAGTAAAGAGAGCGGCTAATTGCCGCTTTTTTTATGTTTTCAGTGCCAAATTATTGCCGCATACGCTGTAAAAGCGTATAAACTTAACATAACAATAAAAAAGTCTCTCAGCCGCTAATATTTAAGCTATTTACTATCAAAGTGTTGCAATAGATATTGCTCACCAACTGGTTTATAGTTTGCAGCTGGAATAGAGCTTGCAAGAAAGCATAATTAAGAATCAATTCTGCAAGAATTACTTGATGTTTAAGCAACCAACGTTGCTGCGTTAACATTTAAAACATAAAGGATCAGCATGCGCGGTTTAGCAACACTCTTCATATTAGCGTCTGCCTTGGTGGTAACACCGACTTACTCTGATGAAGGCTCCACTCTTAAAGGCCCTAAAGGCGTCGATTATGGTGCGCAGGGGCGATCAATTGGTCCGATAAAACCGACTGATACTCTGTGGCGTATTGCCGCTAAAATTCGACCTGATAACTCTGTAAGCATTTATCAGGTTATGCAAGCATTGTACGACAAAAACCCGTCATCGTTTTTAGATCAAAACCTGAATCACATGCGTGATGGCGCGTATCTTAAAATTCCTACTATTGCAGAAATGCGTGCTGTTAACCCGACCCTAGCGAAAGCCCGATCTGAGCAAGACGATGAGCTGTGGGAGAAAAAGAAAAATGGCACATTAACAGTCGCCGAAATAAACGAATCGCAAAAAAAGGTGACGCAAGCTCGTAAAGTCGATTTAGACGAAGCAAAGCAAGAGCTTAAACAAGAAATAAACACAATCAAAACTGAGCAAGGCACGCAGCTTGTTGAATTGCAAAAGCAATTTAAAACATCGGTCGATAATGTTGAAGAAATTCTTGCCGAAAATAATAAGTTAAAACAACAGCTAACAGGTATTTCGAAAGAGCTAGAAACAGTTCGTGACCAACTCGGACAAGACAGTGAAATTCAAAAGCAACTTAAAGAGTTAATTGCCAAACAGAATGAGATTATAGAGCAGCAAAAAGCAAAAAAGATTGAAGAGGACAGTGGGCTTAACGTGTCGTCAATTTTAAGCAACCCATTTGTTCTCGGTGCTTTAATGTTCATTCCTGCGTTACTTATTATTGCGGCAGTTGTGTTGTTTTTGAAAAAAAGAAATAACAACGAGCCAGAAGCCAGCGATGACGATGAGTTTCTACCACAAAGCCCAACTTACACTGAAAATGATGAGTTAGACCCTCTAGTCGATAATGATCCGCTTATTCCTGACCCCGTTGAAGATAACGATGATCTGAGTGTTCGCTTAGATGATGACTTAGACCAAGATATGCTGCCAGATGATGACATTATCTTTGATGACAGTATTGATGATAGTTTTGACGACGATGACAGTGTTTTAAATCAAGATGAACTCGAAGGGCTTTTAAGTGACGATATTGTGTTTAATGATGAGTCAGAAGGCAGTGAAGATGATGATTTAGACGCATTTTTACAGCAAGATTTTGATCAATCTGATGACGACAGCTTAGGCGATGAAATTGATTTAGAAGGTGAACAATCACAAGTCGACTCTTCAGGCGATATTTTAAGTGCGGATGATATTGATGATCTATTCGCCAGCGACAACACCGATGATTCGCAAGACAGCAACAAAAACGATGATATGGCGGCATTAAGTGAAGAGCTTGCCGAAGACGATTTTGATATTGACAGCCTAATTGACGAGCAAAACGATACTACCAGCTCAGAGCAAAATGAAGATGTTAATTTAGATGACATTGACGACTTACTCGATGAAGCGGACGAGACCCCTGTAGGCACTATTGATGCTGAATTAATCGATGAAGATGACTTTGATATCGATAGCTTAATTGATGACGTGCAAACGGATGAACAGCCAGCACACACACCGAACACAGTGGAAGATGAATCGGTCGATGCTGACGATATTGATGCTTTATTAGATGAAGCGAGTGATGATGATGCGCTAGATGTTGATGACATTGACTCACTACTTGATGACGTTGCAATGGATGAAGCTGCAACCGAACAAGCACTCAGTGAAGAGCCTGAAGTTGAAGAGCTAGTTGATGAAGATGAACTAGACGATGCACTCGATGTTGACGACATTGACTCATTACTTGATGACGTTGCAATGGATGAAGCCGCAACAGAACAAACTCTCAGTGAAGAGCCTGAAGAGGATGACCAGCCTCAAGTTGACGAGCTAGTTGATGAAAACGCGCTAGTTGACGAAGATGAACTAGACGATGCACTCGATGTTGATGACATTGACTCACTCCTTGATGACGTTGCAATGGATGAAGCTGCAACAGATGAAGCCTCAACTGATGAAGCTGCAACCGAACAAGCACTCAGTGAAGAGCCTGAAGAGGATGACCAGCCTCAAGTTGACGACCAACCTCAAGTTGACGAGCTAGTTGATGAAGATGCGTTGGTTGATGAAAATGAGCCTGTTGACGAAGACGTGCTAGACGATGCACTTGATGTTGACGACATTGACTCACTACTTGATGAGGTTGCAACGGATGAAGCTGCAATTGAAGACGCACAGAGTGAAGAGCCATTAGTCGATGAAGAACCTGAGTTCGATGAACAAGTTGATGAAAATGAGCTTGATGACGCGCTTGATATTGACGACATTGATTCATTACTTGATGAAGTCGAAACCGATCAAGATGAAGCCGATGAAGAGACAGGCGTCGATACACTTAATGATGAAGATGAGTTAGATGATTCACTGATTACTGAAGACGATGATCTCGATGATATTGATGAACTCATTCAAGAAGCAAATGAGCTTAAGCAAGAGACAGAAGCGCAAATCTCTGACCTATCGAACGAAGAAGACAACAACGCGCAGCATAACGAAAATCTACAAGACTCATTAGCTGATCTTGCTGATGCTGATCAAGCTATTGATGACATGAATGTAGAATCAGTGGCATCTGAATTAGTTGATAGCACAGAAGAAGTAGACATTGATGAAGCTCTGCATCAGGAATTTAATGAAGACAGTGATGAGCTGTTAGACGAAGATGACCGCTTAGATGAATATGATGATCCGGCATTAAAAAGTGTTGATGAACTGCTCAACGAAATCGGTGAAGACGAAGACTATGTTGCCCCACCAGATTGGTCTATTGATGAACCCGAGCAGGACTTTGAAGAGGTCGAAATTGATTTAGGTGACGACCCGCTTGCCGAGGACGAGTTAACCGATGAATTTGATTTAGACATTGAAGACGAACCTTTAACGCAAGATACGGTGACACCAAGCCAAGAACTGGAGGAATACCCAGAACTTGAGCTAGATGAAGCAGGTTTTGAGTTAGATGATAATGACACAGAGCTCAAAAACGAAGATACGATAAAGCCGAGCCAAGCAGAGCAAGATCTAGCTAACTCACTCGCAGGTGGCAATGAACTTGACCAGCTTGAAGATGATTTTGATGATGATCTTTTGCTCGATAATGAATTCACTGAAGCTGATGCATTTGAGCCTGAAAGCGACTCTGCTGAACTTGAAAATAAAGTAACAGTAGATGACTCGCTACCAGAGCTTGATGATTTACAAGAGTTTGAGTTAGAAGACTCTGAACTAGAAAGTGTTGCAGATAATGCGCAAACACTGGCTGATATTGAATCTACGCTTGCGGATAGTGACGGTATCGGTGAGCTTTCAGATGATGAAATCGATGATGATTTTATGGCAGATCTGACGCAAACAGATTTTGATGCATTGCTTAATGAGCTCGCCGAACCGGATGAAACAGACATAACGGATGCCAGTGAATTCGACGTTGATTTCAATGCACTGTTAAATGAAGACCTGCAAGTTGAAGCCGCAGACGAAAGTGACTTTTCAACTGATATTGAACCCTCAGATGAACAAGCCTCTAAGCAAACAGACGATGAGTTTGTTGATATAGATTCATTGCTTGAACAGAGTGATGATGAAGCGCTTGATTTTGAACCATATGACGATGTTGATATGGATGTGGGTCTTAGCGATTTTAATGACTTGCTTGCAGGTGATAACCCTACAGATGTTGATGCTGAAAGTGGGGGCTACTCTGCCAAGCTTGATTTAGCGCGAGCGTATATCGAAATAGATGATTTTGATTCTGCGTTAGAGGCAATTGAAGATGTGATTGCCAATGGCCCAGAAGAAGTACAAGAAGAGGCGCTATCTTTAAAAGCTAAAATTAAGTCATAAAGTATTAAAGTAAAAAAACCGAGCTTAGTCGCTCGGTTTTTTGTATTTAATCTAGGGTGTTACCTATCTTGTAAACGACGAGCCTTGAAATCAGACTCGGCTTTCCATTTTGGCCAATCACCGTTATCAGCAAGTTTGGCTGCAATATTAACAATCAGTTCAATGTCTTGTTTCACACCGCCCATTGACCATTGCGGCGAATAGTCGTCAGCTTCTTTATGGTATTTATGAGCAATATAGTCGGGGTCTGTATCGCCTAAGCTCATAAATAACAAACTTGGCACACCTTGTTTAGCCAATGAAAAATGATCTGAGCGGAAGAACAAGCCATTCTGTGGTCTTGGATCCATCTTTACGTGACGTCCTTGTGACTGTGCTGCCTCAGCTAGGTAGTCTTCCATTTCAGACATGCCTTTGCCGTATTGTAAAATGTAGTCAACGCCATCAAGTACGTTCATACCATCGATATTAAGCAGTGCCACCATTTGTTTGGTGGGGGCAATTTCACCGGTAGCGAATTGCTCTGAACCAATTAGCCCCGTTTCTTCTGCGGTGAAATTTGCGAAGATTATTGAACGTTTGAATGGCTTTTTCTTATGCATTTCACTCAAAATGCGGGCAATTTCAATAGTGGCTGCGGTGCCTGAAGCGTTATCGACAGCACCATTATAAATCTTCAGCCCCTCTTCGGTTTGCTTCGTACCAAAATGATCCCAGTGAGCGCCAATAACGATGTATTCATCAGGTGTTTCACTGCCTTCAAGTGTTGCTACAACATTATGCGATTGTGCTTGGGAGATATCACTTTTCAATGTCAGCTCCGCTTTCACTTTTAAATCAAGCGGCTTAAAATCAGCTTTTAATGCGTTGGCTTTTTCGGTTTGATAATCAAAGCCTGCTTGAGCAAAAATTTCATTTGCGGCCTGCTCATCAATCCATCCCATGACAGGAATGTCTGATGCATTATTGTCTTGGTCGATAAGTGTATATTTACTGCCTGTGTTCGAGCTTTCAACAACTCCCCAAGGGTAAGCGGCTGGTGCTGTTTCGTGCACGATAAACACGGCTTTTGCACCTTGGCGTGCACCTTCTTCGTATTTGTAAGTCCAACGACCATAATAGGTCATGGCATTGCCTGTAAATAGCGTGTCGTCTTGAGTCGCAAATCCTGGGTCATTGACAAGTACAATAACTGTTTTGTCTTTTACATCAATGTCAGCAAAGTCATCCCAGTTATACTCTGGGGCATTAATACCATAGCCAACAAACACCACGTCAGAGCCAGCAATATTGATCTCTGGATTAATTTGTTGCGTGCGTGCGGTAAAATCACTGCCAGCATTAAAGCTTAACTCGCCAACCTTTAGCGTCATATTCTGATCAGGCGTGAGTTTTGCCATTGTCACTGGCTGTAAAAAATTGCCATTAAAACTGCCCGTTAAGCCTAGCTTTTTGTATTCGTCAGCTAAGTAGTTAATGGTCAGAGTTTCGCCTTCTGTGAGTGGACCACGGCCTAAAAACTCATCAGAGGCAAGCGTTTTAATGTGTGAACGTACTTTGTCAATGTTGACGGTTTCAAGCGTGGATGTGCTTAGTTTATCAGTGCTTGCTTCATCAGCGCTTGGGGTTGGTTGCTCAGAGCAACCGAATAAACCCACGGCAAGCGCTAAACTTGCGTATTTAAGGTAAGTTGTCATAGTTTTTCTGGTTGATTGTACAGAGTTTCACTATATGGGACGAGAAGAGGGCTGTCCAGAAAGACGCTACAAACAACTGATTATTCAGGATGAGTAGATAATCATTCAATTTTCAGCCATGAAAAATTTACCACCAGGTTTTGTTTATCGCAGGATCTTGAATACTGAATACCTCGCCAATTAGTGGGGTGCTTAGCGAGACATGCTCTTGTACAGCCTTTTTAGTCACGCGGTTGAGTGGTTCATACCAGGTGTGAAATGCTAAATCGAATGTGCCATTATGCACTGGGACCATGATATTTCCGTGTAAATCTAAATGCGCTTGAACAGATTGCTCTGGTGTCATGTGAATATTCGACCACTCTTGGTCGTAAGCCCCAGTTTCAATAAAGGTAATATCAAATGGCCCATAGCGTTTGCCAATTTCTTTAAAGCCCGCGAAATAACCAGAGTCACCACTAAAATAAAAGCGTTTGTCTTTTACTTTTATAGCCCATGAGCCCCACAGTGTTTTGTTTCTATCCGTTAAGCCTCTGCCTGAAAAGTGCTGTGTGGGTGTAAAAACGATTTGGCTGTTTGTAGTCGTATGGTCTTGCCACCAATCAAAGCTAAGCACTTTTTGCTTTTTTACTCCCCATTTTATGAGTTCATTTTCTACACCGAGCGGAACATAAAAAGAGTCGGTTTTGTCGGCCAGTTGCTTGATAGCTGCTTTATCTAAATGATCATAATGGTTGTGCGAGATAAAAACCTTCGCAATGTGAGGTAACTGTTCAATGCGTATTGGCGTAGGTTGAAAACGCTTTGGTCCCATAAACGAAAATGGCGAAGCTCGCTCGGAAAATACAGGATCAAACAGCCAAAATTCACCATACACTTTAGCTAAAATTGATGAGTGGCCCAGTTTCACAAAATGGACGCTGTCATTCGATAAAGACGCAAGCTGCTGTGTTGATAAAGCATACATAGGCAGTTCGTGTTTGGGTTCTGCATCAATTTTCTTTTCTGTCATGAAACGTATGAAGATTCCCAGCGTTTTTCTAAAACCAGGCTGCTCAACCTTTGCATTATTATAGAAGGTGCCATCTACTAATTGAGCTGAGTGACTGTCATCACTTACGCCTTCAGCGGCAATTTGATTATTCATAATTAACACGCCGACCATGAAGCATACTGTGGCGATTACGAGCCATCTTAGAAATTTCATATCGTTACCATAAGTAAACTGAGTAGTGTAGTTTTTCATTGTTTGCTTTAAAAGTAAACTATCTAGTGCATTTTTTATTTTTGCGTTACACTATTGATGTCATGGGGGAAGTACATGAAATTATCACAAAGAAAACGACTCGATATTTTGAATGCAGCTGAAACGTTGTTTTTTCAACAAGGTTTTGAACAGACGAGTATGGATCAGGTTGCAAGCTTAGCGGGCGCTTCTAAACGCACTGTTTATAATCATTTTGAAAATAAAGGTGTGCTGTTTCAGGCTATTCTGGTGTTTATGTTTGAAAAAGTGCGTCAAGAAAAAGCCGTTGTTTTTAATAAGCAGCACCCGATTGCAGAGCAGTTAACACAAATTGCTGTGCAAGAGGTGGCTTTGCTTACCTCGGAAGAGTTTTTAAGAATAGCGAAAGTGGCTTTTATGCAAATGCTCCAACAGCCCGATTTAGCTAAATCGCTCGCCAACAACAGTATGGGTTGCATGCAAGATTTAGTGGCTTTTTTAGAGGCGGCCAGTGACGCGCATGTGTTACATATTGACGATGCTGAATTTGCGGCTAAACAGTTTGTGTATCAATTAAAATCGCTGATCTTTTATCCTCTTTTGTATGGATTTGAGCGCCAAAATGGCGACACAGAAGAGAAAGTGATTAGCGAAACCGTGAAAATGTTTTTAGCGCGTTATCAACGATAGTATTTCTGATGAAAACGGCAATTGTAGTATTAGGCGCTCCAAATAAACCTGACGGCAGATTATCTGTTATTGCAAAAGCACGCTGTGATAAAGCCTACGCCGTTTTTCGCGATCATCAACATGCAAGTCTATTGTGTACAGGTGGCTTTGGCAGCTTTAATAAAAGTGCGTATCCGCATGGCGAATTAACCAAGCGTTATTTAGTTAAACAAGGTATTCCAGTATCTCGCTTTTTGGCGCATGCCCCAAGCCGTTTTACCTTTGAAGATGCGACACTTGCACAGCCTATTTTAGACCGTGCAGAGATTAAAAAAGTACTATTAGTCAGCTCTGAGTTTCATATTGAACGTGTTCATTATGTTTTTCGACACATTATGCCTTTGATGGAATTTGAGTGTGTGCCTGCAGTCACGCCTTTACCAGCTGAGGAGCTTGCTTTGTTACGTGCTCATGAACAGCAGGCAATGTTAAGAGAAGAGCAAAATATTTTAAGCTACAAAAAAGCCGCGCTATAAAATTTTATAGCGCGGCTTTTAAATGTTTAATAAGAAGTGTTATTTAACTTCTTTACCTGCTGCCTGTTGATCAGCATGGTAGCTTGAGCGAACAAATGGGCCACATGCAGCATGTGTGAAGCCAATTTCGTCAGCATAAGCTTTTAAGCCATCAAACTCGGCTGGTGGCACGTAGCGTTTAACCGGTAAGTGGTGCTTTGAAGGCTGTAAGTATTGGCCTACTGTGAGCATATCTACGTTATGTTCACGTAAATCGCGTAATACTTCTTCAATCTCACTGATTTCTTCGCCTAGACCGACCATTAGGCCAGACTTTGTTTTCACTTCTGGGTGCGCTTCTTTAAAGCGACGAAGTAGCTCTAATGACCATTTATAATCAGCCCCCGGACGCGCTAGTTTGTATAATCGTGGTGCCGTTTCTAAGTTGTGGTTAAACACATCTGGCGGCGTTTCAATTAAGATATCAAGCGCTCTGTCCATACGGCCACGAAAATCAGGTACTAGAATTTCAATGGTGATATTTGGGTTATGCTTACGAATTTCACGAATACAGTCAGCAAAGTGTTGTGCACCGCCATCACGTAGGTCATCACGGTCAACAGACGTAATAACAACATAGCTTAACTTCATATCTTTAATCGTTAGAGCTAGTTTTTCTGGTTCTGCCGCATCAGGCTTTAATGGACGCCCATGCGCAACATCACAAAACGGGCAGCGACGCGTACAAATTGCACCAAGAATCATAAAGGTTGCTGTACCGTGATTAAAGCATTCTGATAGGTTAGGGCACGATGCTTCTTCACACACAGAGTGTAAGCCGTGTTTACGCATGGCACTTTTAATACCATCAATACGCTCTGTTGATTTTGGTAAACGAATTTTAAGCCATTCTGGCTTACGTAACATTTCGTTTTTTTCTGTTGGTAAAACTTTCACTGGGATCAGCGCCATTTTCTCAGCATCACGCAGTTTTACGCCTGGTTCCATTTTGACTGGTTTATTCATTCGTTTTCAAACCCTTCAGTGTGCTTAACCACAGTAGCATTAAGCTTTTTAATCATGTGTTTAATAAGCCCTGAACCTGCTTGCTCTAGGTTCTGTGGGCCATTGAGATCGGTTGTCTGCACCATGTTCATACCAGCATAACCGCATGGATTGATACGTAAAAATGGGCTTAGGTCCATATTTACATTCAGTGCTAAACCATGGAAAGAGCAGCCGCGACGAACGCGTAAGCCTAACGATGCAACTTTACTGTCGTTAACATAAACGCCAGGTGCATCCGCCTTTGCATAGGCTTCAATATCATAATCTTTAAGTGTATCGATAATACACTCTTCCAACCAAGTGACGAGTTCACGAACGCCAATATTTAAACGGCGAAGGTTAAACAGCACGTACATCATTTGTTGACCCGGTCCGTGATAGGTCACTTGACCACCTCGGTCTACTTGAATCACTTCAATATCACCGGTGTTTAAAAGGTGCTCTGCCTTACCTGCCTGACCCTGTGTAAAAACAGGTTCGTGTTCCACAAGCCAAATTTCATCAGCTGTGTACTCATCGCGGGTATCGGTAAATGATTGCATTTTTTGCCAAATTGGCATGTAACGCTGTCGCCCTAATTGGCGAACGATTAATTCTCTCTCGCTCACGACTTACTCCGTAATCAGTCTATAGCATATGACGTACGTCATCGATGTTGCTGATCACGTTATAGATTTCTTCGATGTGCTCTTTGCTTGTTACCGTAGCAACAAGTGTGACTGACTCATAATTCCCTTTACTGCTTGGTTTGATCTTAGGTGCGTAATCGCCCGGTGCAATGGGTTGCAGCTTTTCTAGGATCTGATCTGTCAGATTTACATTAGCTAAGCCCATGATTTTAAATGTGAATGGGCAAGGGAAATCTAAATACTCGTCAAACTTAGTATCTTTTACAGGTTGAACCACGACGGTGACTCCTCAAACAATGGTCTGCTTAATAGACGTTTTCTTTGCCATTTCTTGGCGTTAAGCAAACTGGATTACGACGCACTCGACCCAGCGCGACTGATATGGGGCGCATTCTATCATTTTTCAGGCAAAAAAAAACGCCTTGCAGTGCAAGGCGTTTATAATCTTTTTTACGGGTTTACATTATTTGTAAACGTAAGTAATCGTAAATTTTGCTAAAGAAGCTACCTTCTTCCACTTCTTCTAAGGTAACAAGTGGATATTGCGCAATTTCTTCACCTTCAAGCTGTAAGAAAAGTGTGCCTACTTTAGTGCCTTTCGCCAGTGGGGCTTCTAAGGTTTTATCCAGCTCAAAGTTCGCTTTTAAGTTTTTACGTTGACCGCGTGGGATAGTAATGGGTGTATCTTCTAAAATACCTAACGATACGTTTTCTTTATTACCCATCCAAATACGTTGCTCTGCAAAACTGTCACCTGCTTTATAGGGTGTGATTGTTTCGAAGAAACGGAAACCGTAGTTAAGTAGTTTTTTACTTTCTACCTTACGTGCACGCTCGCTTTCAGTTCCCATTACAACAGCAATTAAACGCATATCATCTTTGGTTGCTGAGGTAACTAAGCTATAACCCGCTTCTGAGGTATGGCCTGTTTTAATCCCGTCTACGTTTAAGCTCTCATCCCATAACAATGAGTTACGGTTGTATTGTTTAATGCCGTTATAAGTAAATGATTTTTTTGCATAAACTTCATATTCATCAGGTACGTCACGGATAAGTGCAGCGCCTAATGTTGCCATATCACGTGGCGTGGTAAAGTGCTCGTTGGTATCTAAACCATGGCTATTAACAAAGTGACTGTTGCTCATGCCTAGTTTTTCAGCATGGGCATTCATTAAATCAGCAAATGCACTTTCGCTGCCTGCAATGTGCTCTGCCATTGCTACGCACGCATCATTTCCTGATTGGATTATGATACCGTGGTTAAGATCATCAACACTGATTTGTTTACCCACTTCGATAAACATTTTTGATGACTCTGGGAAGTTCTTTGCCCATGCTTTTTCGCTCACTGTTACCATATCGGTCGGTGAGATATTACCTGCTTTAATTTCTGTACCAATGACATAACTGGTCATCATTTTGGTCAGACTTGCTGGTGCTAGTTTTGTATCAGCTTCGCCTTCGGCAATTACTTTTCCTGTGGTGAAATCAACCAAAAAGTAACCTTTAGCATTAACTTGAGGTGGGGCGGGGATGATTTGGGCTGTTGCAGAAAATACGCTAGCAGTGCAAACAAGGCCACAAACGCCACTTAAGATTTTATATTTTATAGATTTCATCGTACTCATTAATGGTTGAAGTTAAACATGTCGCGTTAACCTATTCTAAAGGTCTTACTCACTGTAAAGCAAGAACGCGTTCTGAAATTGGTTTTGTTTTAATTTATCTAAAACGGATTGTGCTTCTGCAGCATCTTTAATTGGCCCTAGACGCAGACGATAGATCCCGTCTTTTTCAACAATGTTTGTTGGCACATGGTATTGCTGGCGAAGTTGAAACGCGAGCGCTTCGACATTAGAAAGAGTACTTCCCGCTGCAACCTGTATGTAACTTAAACGAGGGGCAGAATTTGCAAGTGTAATGGCTTCAACCTTAACACGGGCTGTACCTTGACGATAGTAGCCAAGCTTATATGCTGCAGAATAAGATAAATCGATCAGTCTATCGTCATGAAAAGGGCCGCGATCATTAACACGCACAATCACTGATTTGCCGTTATCTAAATTCGTGACGCGAGCAAAACTTGGCAGCGGCAGTGTTTTGTGAGCTGCAGTCATGGCAAACATATCGTATATTTCGCCGTTCGAAGTGTGGTAGTTGTGAAATTTTCGACCATACCAAGAAGCGATGCCTTCTTCTGAGTAGCCCGTTTCATCTAGCATGGGCGTGTAGCGCTTTCCTCTCACCTCGTAGGGGCGGCTTGCACTGGCGCTTTTGATAACAGCAGTGACCACAGCATCTTGCATTTCAAGTTCTGTCGGTGTTCGCAGTGGCGCTGCATCATGCTGCATTGCATAGCGCCCTTGTTGTGACGACGGTGAGCTACATGCGCTGAGCACAACACAGATAAGCGCGATTAAAAGGGCATTTATTAAGTGGGTCATTATTTTAACAGCATCCTTTTATCGGTGGCGATAGACATAATAATGCCAAATCCAGCCATCAGGGTCACCATAGAAGTCCCCCCGTAACTAATTAAGGGTAAGGGGACACCAACGACAGGTAATAGGCCAGAAACCATTCCTATATTCACAAACACATAGACAAAGAAAGTCAGGGTTAAGGCTCCAGCGAGTAGTTTACCAAATGCGTCTTGTGCATTTACGGCAATGTACAAGCCACGACCAATAATAAATAAATACATGCACAGCAGTAAACAAACACCAAATAGACCAAATTCTTCACTGAGTACCGAAAAGATAAAGTCAGTATGGCGTTCGGGTAAAAACTCAAGTTGCGATTGGGTCCCTTGCAACCAGCCTTTACCTTCAATTCCCCCGGAACCAATGGCTATTTTTGATTGAATAATGTGATAACCCGAGCCTAAAGGGTCACTTTCTGGGTCTAAAAAGGTGAGTACTCGCTGACGTTGATAGTCATGCATTCCGTAATGCCAAAATGGCCATGCAGCGAGTGCAACAACGGCTGAGAAAAAGCCAATTAAGCGCCAGCTTAAGCCTGATAAAAACAACACAAATATACCTGAACTGGCAATTAAGATTGACGTTCCTAGGTCTGGTTGTTCTTTAATTAAAATGGTCGGCACCATCACAATTACAAAACCAATGATTAAATGAATCGCGCGTGGTGGCAGGTGATTACGGCCAATGTACCAGGCAACCATCATTGGCACGGCTATCTTCATTAATTCGGAAGGCTGGAAACGCGTGATACCTAAATTAAGCCAACGTTGCGCTCCTTTGGAGCTGACACCAAAGAATAACACGCCAACGAGCATTAATAAGCCCAAGCAATACAGAGGAATGACCATGCTTTTTAAGGTATTCGGTGAAAACTGCGCCAGAATAAACATGCCCAGTACAGCACCAAACATACGTGTAGCATGGCGGATCATCATCGCAGAATCTTGACCACTGGCACTGTATACAATAGCAAGGCTTGCGACCATCATGAGCATGAGCGCAATCAGTAAAGGTACATCAAGATGAAGGCGCTGCCAAATCGAGCGTTTTTTATTTAATGGGATCATGGCGCATCACTTTGAGCAAGTTTTATAGGGTTAGCAGAAAAGTAGTAATCCATTAATTGGCGCGCAATTGGCGCACCAACAGTACTTCCCCCACCGGTATTTTCGACGACCACCGACACCACAATTTGTGGGTCATTATAAGGGGCAAAGCCAACATATATTGCGTTATCTCGTTGGCGTTCTTTGAGTGATTCTGCATCATATCGCTCGCCTTGAGCAATACTGACTACCTGCGCCGTTCCGGTTTTACCGGCTGGGTCATAGGTTGCACCTTTAAACGCTTTGTGTGCTGTACCGGTTACTTTATGCACTGTGTTGTGCATTGCATCGAGGGCTATTTGCCAATGATGTGGGTTTTTAAGTTGTACAGGGGGCTTTTCATCATTATTGATTTGCGTTACTTCGTTTTCTTTTTTGGCTACTTGCACAAGGTGAGGTGGATGATCAATGCCTTTATTAACCAAAATGTTAGTTGCATTGGCTATTTGCATCGGGGTCGCGGTCCAATAACCTTGTCCGATACCCACCGAGATTGTATCGCCTCGCCACCATGATTCTCTGAAACGGGCTTCTTTCCATTCTTTAGATGGCATAATTGCCGTTGTTTCTTCATGAATATCAATACCAGAGAGCTCGCCAAAGCCAAATTGAGTCATAAAGTCACTGATTTTAGTGATGCCTAGTCGGTAGGCAACATCGTAAAAGTAGGTATCACATGACTCCTCAATCGCTTTGTAAACATCGACATGACCATGGCCCCAACGTCTCCAGTCACGCCATTTGTGTTCAACATTCGGAATTTGGAAAAAGCCCGGATCCCACATCTGTGTTTGTTCTGTTACCAAACCTTCTTCGAGGGCTAAAATGGCCATATGGGGCTTAACCGTCGATGCCGGAGCATAGCGACCCTGCGTAGTACGGTTAATAAGTGGGCGGTCTGGATTTAATAATTCTTTGTAGTTTTTACTGCTAATGCCATGCACAAATAAGTTTGGGTCATAACTTGGGTTTGAATACATTGCCAGCACGCCCCCATCTTTTGCATCAAGCACGACCACTGCGCCACGCATGTCTTTTAAGGCATGCTGGGCTATTTGTTGCAAGCCAATGTCCAAGGTTAACACTAAGTCATGGCCCGGCTCTGGCGGAGTCAGACTGAGAGTACGGATAACGCGACCACGGTTGTTTACTTCAACGCGTTGTGAGCCAACAACACCGTGTAGTAACTCTTCATAGTATTTTTCGATACCAAGCTTACCAATGTCATGAGTGGCGCGGTAATTCGTTGCTTGGTCTTCGGCTTCAAGTTTAGTGAGTTCTTTTTTGTTTAGCTTGGCAACATAACCTAAGGCATGAGTGAGTGTATCGCCATACGGGTAATAGCGTGCTAAACGCGCTTCAATACTGAACCCTGGAAATTTATGTTGGTTTACTGAAAACGTGGCTACTTCGGTTTCGTTTAACCGTGCTTTAAGCACTTGGCTTTTAAAGCGGCGATTATGTTTGATATCGTCTAAAAAGTCGGCTTTTTGTTGTTCGCTTATCGTAATTAGTTGCTCAACAGCAGCCAGTGCTTTGTCAAGATCATCAACTTCTTCAGGAATGACTTCAAGGTTGTAAACGGGCTTGTTCTCGGCAAGTAACACCCCATTTCTGTCGTAAATCAAGCCTCTATTAGGCGCAATTGGTATTACTTTTATGCGGTTGTCGTTTGAACGTGTTTGATAGTCTTGGTGATCAATAACCTGAATGTTATATAAATTTGATAACAAGACACCAATAAGCAGGGTAACAAACACAAAACCCACAAATGCTCGACGGGCAAATAAATTTGCTTCAGCCGAGTGGTCTCGAATGGTGGGTCTGTGTTTTCGCATGGGCTTTACTACTCGCGATGATAAGGGTGGTTGTTATTTAAGCTCCAGCCACGATAAAGGCTTTCAGCAACAATAATACGCACCAAAGGATGCGGTAGCGTTAGGTTCGATAAAGACCATTTTTGCTCTGAGGCTGCTATACACTCAGGTGCAAGCCCTTCAGGACCGCCAATCAGTAGGCTGACATCTCGGCCATCAAGCTGCCATTTTTCCATACTTTTAGCGAGCTGATGCGTATCCATCGGCTTACCGGTTACTTCAAGTGTAACAATGCGGTTTCCTTTGGGGATAGCCGCCAATGTCTTTTCACCTTCAAGTTGTAAAATACGTTTGATATCCGCATTTTTACCACGCTTTCCTGCTGGGATTTCAATGAGTTCTAACGGCATATCACGCGGAAACCGGCGTTGATATTCCGTAAACCCTGTTTCTACCCATGCTGGCATTTTCGTGCCAACGGCAATCAATTGTATCTTCAAAATGCTTTACCTATGTCCTTGCTAAGGGTTAACCCCAAAGTTTTTCTAGATCATAGAAGTCGCGAGTTTGGTCTTGCATTACATGCACAACCACATCACCCAGGTCTACCAGTACCCATTCACCTTCATTTTGGCCTTCGTACCCGAGTGGCTCTTCACCAGCATGGCGTGCTTCTTTCGCGACATGATCAGCAATAGACTGAACGTGGCGTTTAGAATTACCTGAACACACCACCATGTAGTCAGTAATGTCAGATTTTCCACGAACATCAAGTTGTACCACGTCACGGGCTTTCATATCGTCGACTTTATCAAGGGCAAATGCGAGTAGTTGTTTAGAATCCAAAGTGTTTTCTCAAAAGTAAATAATCGTAATGTGTTATTTTATCACGCAGATAGTATTTATTCATCTGTTTGGTAAAGATGATGCTGCGCAATGTATTGACTGACGCTAGCGGGTAAAAGTTCCGCGGCCTGATCATTTAAATATAATTGTTTTCGAATCTGACTCGATGCAGCATCTACTTGTAAGCCATTTAAAAAGAATAACTTGCCAGCAGGTGATTGTTTTAGTTGCGCGAGTTTGTCAGTCAACGCATCGGCTTTGTAAGCGGCCAGTTCACCCTCAACATGGCATATTTGGCCAGGGCGCTGATACACCACGATATGGCACAGTGTGACTATTTCTTGCCATTGATACCATTTATCTAAGTTATTAAACGAATCCATGCCGATTAAAAACAGAATAGGGGCGGTCGGGTGTTCGCTGCGAAGCTCTTTTAAGCTCAGTAATGAATACGATGCACCGCTGCGGTTAAGCTCTCTGTAGTCGATGGCAAATTGCGGGTTAGACGCTATCGCAAGCTTGAGCATATTAATCCGATGCTCGTCGCTTATCCCCGGTTTTGCTTTATGAGCGGGGATAGCGCAAGGCATAAAATAGAGGGTATTCAATTGGCACTGTTTAACACACTGTTCAGCCATATTTAAATGGCCTAAGTGAATGGGATCAAACGTGCCACCGAAAATAGCAATCATCAGTTACGACTCTCAGTCAGAATGTGGATGACAAGGTAAGGGGATTGATAACGGCTGACAAAACACTAAACAAATATGAGTCAACGCTTGATAAGGGGCAATTAAGTTACCTTGTTTGTAAGCGGCATCAAATTGAGCGAGTTGTTTAATTATTTGCTCAAGTACTTTGCTGTTTAAACGATTCAGCGCGTGTTGGATTGTCGCTTGTTGATTCTTCCAAATATTAAACTGCTTGTATAAGTCAGTCATATTGGCGCCCGTTAGTCTGGCATGCTGCATAGCAAGTAGGTTGCTGGCTTCTTTATTAATAGCCCAAAAAATACTCATGGCTTCGGTATTATCCGCAGCGAGTTTGGTCATGACTTTGACTGCTTGCTCAGCGTGACCTTTGAGTAATGCATCGCTCAAATCGAAAATATCAAACTTTGATTGATTGAGCAGCCCTTGCATCACGGCTTGTTGGTCAACTAGGTCACTGCCATAAAGCAGTGAGAGCTTTTCAAGCTCTTGATGACACGCAAGCAGGTTGCCTTCAGTTGCTTCTATGAGGCTTTGTTTAGCATTGTTATGCAGGTTTAAATTTAAACGATAACATTGCTCATCTAACCAGCGGGTTAGGTGATTGCCTGTTAGCGGATAACAAGGCACAAAGATGCCTTGTTTATCGAGTGCTTTAAACCAAGCGCTACGCTGGATATCTTGGCTGGCTTTGGCGCCTTTTAACACTAAAATAGTGTCATCATTGACCAGCTCAGTAAGCTGTTTAAATATTTGACTGCCCGTGCTGCCCGGTTTTTGCTCGTTTAAATCAAATTCAATCAGGGTGCGTGCACTGAACAGTGACATACTTTGATATTGAGCAATAATCTCTTGCCAATCAATGCCCTGCATCAATGTGAATTTGATGACTTCGTCAAAACCGTGCTGTTTAGCTGCTTGACGTATCTGTGATACGCATTCCGCTATTTGGTAGGGCTCCTCACCAAACACCATGTAGAAAGGGGCGAGGCCTTTTTTTAGTTGGCTGGTGAGTTGATTCGCATAACAACGCATTACAGTTGCGATAACTCTCTAACAATACGGCGGCTTGCTTGCTTTCTGATTTCACTCAGCAGCAGCTCAAGTTCTTTGGCTTTTGCAAGTGCGTTATCAGGATCGTCTTGATAGTTACGATACAGCTCAAAACGTTGGTTAACTGCTTCTTGGCCTGGGCGTTTAAGGGTGTAACTGACACTATAAGCAAGCTCATATTCTGCGACCTGACCATTATCAAATAACGACAATATTTGACGCTCTAAGCGGTCTTTGTGAATAGTGAGCTCAGGCGTTGAACTGTCGCCGTGGTCAAATTCTACTTTACTGGCTATTAGCTCTTTTTCGACTAACTCGAACAGAGTTGATTTTTCGTCATCTCCAATCAGCGAGATCACCTTTAAGTCATCCGGTAAGTTAGAGGCTTTCTTTAAATGAAAGCCACAGCTTGTTACCAGTAAACAGACTAGCACTAAAGCTAGTCTGTTTTTCAGTGCATGAAGCGCTGCCATCTTAGTTAGCAACCACATTCAGAAGCTTGCCTGGTACGTAAATTACTTTACGGATTGTCACGCCGTCTGTGAATTTAGTCACATTATCTTCGGCGAAGGCGAGGGCTTCAACTTGCTCTTTAGTGGCATCTGCTGGCACTGTTAACTTAGCACGAAGCTTGCCGTTAACTTGTACGATGATTAGCTTTTCATCTTCAACAAGTGCCGACTCATCCACGGTTGGCCAAGAAGCATCTAAGATGTCACCTTCTTTGCCAAGGTCTTGCCATAGTTGATGACACATGTGCGGCGTAATAGGTGCAAGCATGATAAGTAATGCTTCAAGCGCTTCGTTTGCTATCGCGACATCTTGTTTATCAGCAAGTGGCGCTTTTAATAACTTGTTTGAAAGTTCCATAATGGCAGCAATTGCTGTGTTGAACGTTTGACGGCGCTCAACATCATCGGTCACTTTTGCAATGGCTTTATGAAGCTCACGACGAAGTACTTTTTGATCGTTGCTTAAAGCGGCTTTATCAAGTGCTTGATAACCTACGGTTTCAACATCGACTGCGTATTTCCAAACACGTTTTAAGAAACGCATTGCGCCTTCTACACCTGAATCAGACCATTCAAGAGTTTGCTCTGGAGGTGCTGTGAACATCATGAATAAACGTACCGTATCGGCACCGTATTCGGCAATAACTTGTTGTGGGTCGATACCGTTGTTTTTCGATTTCGACATTTTACTCATGCCTGCAGAGAATACCGGCTCACCATCTACTTTATGCCATGCTTTTGTCACACGACCTTTTTCGTCAGTTTCAGTTTGTACGTCGGTTGGTGATATCCACACATCACCGCCTTTCTCATCTTTACGATAGAACGTTTCTGCTAATACCATGCCTTGGCACAGCAAACGCTCGAATGGCTCGTCAGAGTTAACTAAGCCAAAATCACGTAATAGTTTGTGGAAAAAGCGAGAGTAAAGTAAGTGTAAAATCGCATGCTCAATACCACCGATGTATTGGTTTACAGGTAACCAGTAGTTTGCAGCGCCAGGCTCAATCATTCCTTCGTCAAAACGAGGGCTACAGTAACGTGCGTAGTACCACGATGATTCCATAAAGGTATCGAATGTATCAGTTTCGTGAAATGCAGGTACGCCATTTACGGTTGTTTTAGCCCATTCAGGATCCGCTTTGATTGGCGATGTAACACCATTCATAACCACATCTTCAGGTAAGCGTACTGGTAACATGTCTTCAGTAGCGGCAATCTCTTGGCCATTTTCGTCGCTTAACATAGGGATTGGAGAACCCCAGTAACGCTGACGGCTCACGCCCCAGTCACGTAAACGGAAGTTTACTTTACGCTCACCAACGCCCAGTGCTTCTAACTTGTCTGCTACCGCATTAAATGCCGCATCAAACTCTAGACCATCAAACTCACCTGAGTTTACTAACACGCCTTTTTCTGTGAAAGCTTGATTTGCAAGGTCAACCGTATCTTCGCTGCCAGCTGCTGGTGCAATAACTTGCGTAATTTCTAGGCCGTAAGTACTTGCAAACTCGTAGTCACGTTGGTCATGCGCAGGCACCGCCATTACCGCACCTGAACCGTAGTCCATGAGTACAAAGTTAGCGACCCAAATAGGGACTTGCTTGCCTGTTAATGGATGGATTGCGTAAAAGCCAGTTGCAATGCCTTTTTTGTCCATGGTTGCCATGTCGGCTTCAGCAACTTTGGTGTTTTTACACTCATCAACAAACATCGCAACAGCATCGCTATTTTTAGCCGCTTCTTGTGCAATTGGGTGACCGGCTGCTACAGCAACGTAAGTCACACCCATAAAGGTATCTGGGCGTGTTGTGTAAACACGGAATGTGTCATCGTTGTCGGCACGTTTGAATTCAATTTCTAAGCCTTCAGAACGACCAATCCAATTGCGTTGCATGGTTTTAACTTGCTCAGGCCAGTGATCAAGTTTATCTAAATCATCTAAAAGCTCTTGAGCATAATCAGTGATTTTGATGAACCATTGTGGAATTTCTTTTTGCTCAACAATCGCACCTGAACGCCAGCCACGACCATCAATTACTTGCTCGTTGGCAAGCACTGTTTGGTCAACTGGATCCCAGTTTACTGTTGACATCTTTTTGTATACTAAGCCTTTTTCATAAAGCTTAGTGAAGAACCATTGTTCCCATTTGTAGTACTCTGGGTGGCACGTCGCGATTTCGCGATCCCAGTCATAACCAAAGCCTAATTGCTTTAATTGGTTACGCATGTAGTCAATGTTTTCGTATGTCCATTTAGCCGGTGCCGTATTATTTTTAATTGCGGCATTTTCAGCTGGAAGACCAAACGCATCCCAACCCATAGGTTGCATTACGTTTTTACCTTGCAAGCGTTGGAAACGTGATACTACGTCACCAATAGTGTAGTTACGAACGTGACCCATATGCAGTCGGCCGCTTGGGTATGGGAACATTGATAAGCAGTAATACTTTTCTTTGCTCTCATCTTCAGTGACTTTAAATACTTGGTTTTCATCCCAGTAGGCTTGTACTTTTGACTCTATGTCTTGCGGGTTATATTGCTCTTGCATCTACGATTCCAGACTTCTTGCAAATTGATAAAAAATTGTCGCTAAGGATAACCCAAAATACAGGCTAATCACAGCGGCAAATAAGGGCTTTTCCGAAATTATCACTTTCAGGGCAGGTTAACCTATACTCAACTATAGTAAGTATTGATTTTTCATCACTTTTGAAGGAGTAAACGATGGCAGATTATAAAACATGGCTCAGCGATTTAAGTGCATGGCTTAAAGATGTAAAAGACCACGAGTTGAAGGAGGCAATGGAGAAGTTTGTTGAATCTGAGCAGGCACTTAAAGATCTAGGAAAAGAAAAACTTGAGCTGTATCGCGACTACCTTAAACGCGATATTGATCATATCAAAGAAAACGATAAACATTATGACTCCTTAGCGTGGCTTGAACTAAAAGAGTCGCTTTGGTACGAGTTATCGCACATCGAAGACAAAACCCAGTTAGAATGGCAGGCCCTAAATCAAGATTTTAAGCACAATGGTGTCTATCATCAGGGAGAATGGATAGCCATGGGCACATTAGTATGTAAAAATTGCCAACATAGTTACGATGTTTACCATGCTACTCAAATTACCCCTTGTACTGAATGCGGTGGTATTTACTTTAGCCGTAAGGCATTACAACCTTAATCTGTAACGCAAGCAAAAGCTGGGCGTTACCCATAATGCCCAGCTAATCCTGGGAAATAAGAAGTTAGAATGACAAAAAAACTAATCCCATTGCCAGTCTCTACCTTAGCGCCAGAAATTGCCGCCAGTCATGTTGCTACATGCATGAATAATCCATACCCAGAGGCTTTAACGTTTATTGGCCAACAACGTGCTCAAAGTGCGCTCGATTTTTCATTAGGTATGGAGCTACCTGGTTACAATGTTTATGTTATGGGTGAGGCTGCACTGGGTCGTTTTACCTTAGTGAAAGACAAGTTAACAGCCCATTCAAAAGGCCGCCCAACGCCTAATGAGTGGCTGTATGTCAATAATTACGACGACCACCGCGAGCCTATCGCGCTGTTTATGCAAGCTGGGCAAAGCAAGCAGCTTGCAGATGATATTGATTCATTTATTGATGAAGTGCTTGATACATTCCCAGCTGCATTCGATAACCCAGGTTATCAGCGTAAGAAGAAATCAATAGACCGTGAATTCACCGATACTTACGATGCAGCTATAACCGCAGTAGAAATTGCCGCGCTTGAGCAAAGTGTAGCGCTTATCGAAGAAAATGGCGTGGTGGGGTTTGCGCCTTTGGTTAATGGTAAGCAATTAAGCGACAGTGAGTTTGCGGCACTCGAAGAGCCATTGCGTATTGAATTTTATGACGTGATTGAAAAACTCGAAGATGCGTTAATCGAAGCGCTGATTGAGTTACCGCGTTGGAAACGTGAATCATCTGAAAAACTGCGTAATCTTAAAAAATCAACGGCTGAGTTAGCGACCAAGCCACTTATTAAAGCGCTCGAGCACAAATATGCAACGCATATTGGCGTGCTGCGTTATTTAAAAGACATACGTGAAGAAATCATTGATGCGGTGCTGGAGTGGCTCGACGATGATGATAACGACGAAAACAAAGAAGATTTTGACCGCAAGGGCATGCTAACCGACTTTTTCGCACCCAATATTTTAGTCGAATTTAAAGAAGGGGATGCAGCGCCTGTTGTTTACGAGCCTAACCCAACGTTTGGCAATATTTTTGGCAAAATTGAATACGCGACATCGCAGGGCTCGCTCATAACCAGTTATCGCTCAATTCAGCCGGGTGCACTGCACCGTGCTAATGGCGGTTACTTGATTATGGACGCTGAAAAAGTAATGGCGAATCCACAAGTGTGGGATGGCCTAAAACTGTCTTTAAAAACGCATCAAATTAAGAACGACTTACCGTATCAAGACAGTTCAGTGGGGAGCAGTTTTACTTTACGTCCGCAGCTTATTCCGCTGGATGTAAAAATTGTGCTGCTGGGTTCACGTGATTTGTATTACACCATTGGTGAGTACGATGAAGAGTTTGCTGAGCTGTTTCGTGTGCTTGCTGACTTTGATTATTACTTACCAAGCAGCGATAAGTTGCAGTACCAGTTTATTACCAAAGTGACTGAATACTGTGAGAAAACCTTAAATTGCACTGCAAACGAAGCGGCAATGGCACGTTTACTCAAGTTTAGTTATCGCCAAGCTGAGCATCAAAATAAGCTGTCTGCACGTTTTGCAGATGTCCTTGAGTTGGTGGCCGAAGCCAGTTTTTATGCCAAGCAAGATGGACATACACTGATTGATGCGCACCACATTGATGAAGCCATTCTTGGTAAACAGTACCGTACTGGGCAAATTTCAGAAACCATGCTTAGCGATATTAAAGAGGGGCAGATCCTCATTGCTACCGAAGGTCAGGCTGTGGGTAAAGTAAACGGCTTAACGGTGCTGCATATCGGTGATACATCGTTTGGTACGCCTGCACGTATTACTGCCACGGTTTATGCCGGTGCCGATGGGGTCATTGACGTTGAGCGTGAGGCCGAGCTGGGTAAAGCAATTCACTCAAAAGGGGTGATGCTACTAACGGGCTACTTAGGTAACAAATATGCGCAGCAATTTAGTTTAACGCTCAGTGCTAATATCGCGATTGAACAGAGTTACGGTTATATCGACGGTGATAGTGCGTCACTGGCCGAGCTCTGTGCGCTTATCTCGGCAATAACCAACTTACCTATTAGCCAGTCAATTGCGCTTACAGGCTCAATTAACCAACATGGTGACGTGCAATCTATTGGTGGTGTTAACGAGAAAATCGAAGGCTTCTTTAAACTCTGTAAAATGCGTGGCTTAACGGGCGAGCAAGGCGTGATCATTCCAAAGTCAAACCAAGTGAACCTGGTGCTTGATGATGAAGTGCTCGACGCCGTTGAAAAAGGCCGCTTTAATATTTATGCCGTTGAAACAGTAGACCAGGCGTTAAGTCTATTAATGGACAAAGACGCGGGTGAAATGACGGAGCAGGGCTATCAAGACGGCTCTATTAATGCCTTAGCATTAGCCCGACTTGCAAACATTGCCGATATTGTTAATGGCGATAATGATGATGAAAAGGAAGCGGAATGATTAACTTAATTCTTTTATTGGTCATAGGTGTATTTTGTTTTTTGATTTTTAAAAATAGCAAAAAAGCGAAATTACAAGCACTTGAAAATGAAACTTTGGCCGCTGATTTTTTAGCGACAAATGGTAAAGCTGATGATATTCATGAAACAGCATCTGGGCTGCAATACAAAATTGAGCACAGCGCGGGTAATGAAGCTAAGCCACATGCTACCAGTAAGGTGAAAGTGCATTACCATGGTACGCTCATGGATGGCAGTGTATTTGACAGTTCAGTCGTACGCAATTCGCCAATTAGCTTTGGTTTAAACCAAGTGATTGCCGGCTGGACTGAAGGCTTACAGCTAATGAGCGAAGGCGATAAGTTCACCTTTTATATCCCGCCACAGCTTGCCTATGGGCGTAAACGTGTTGGCAGCATTCCGCCAGGCTCGTTACTAATATTTGAGGTTGAACTTCTTAAGATTGAATCGTAAGCGTCAGCCAAACGACAAAAAAGAAAGGGCTTCATAAATGGAGCCCTTTTTTTGATTTAATTCCGCGGGATTAATGAGGCTATACCCATTAGTATAGCCTCAAAATAGCACTCCAATTAAACGCAGTCGTATTCTTTACGCGTTTGCTTTGGTTTTTCTTATTAACCCTATGACAGTTAGTAATAAAACAGCCAGCCATACCGGCCAATTACCTAAACGACTGTATAGCGTGTCACCTTGAATTAGGGTGATATTCGCTTCAAGCACATCGGCTTTAAACTGTGGCATGCTCAATTGCGATTTTGCGATAGGGTCGTACACAGCGCTAATACCGGTATTCGTTACGCGAATAAGCGGGCGCTGAAGCTCAAGGGCGCGCATACGGGCTATTTGCATATGCTGATGCGGGCCATGAGAATCTCCAAACCAGGCATCATTACTAACAGTAAACAAAATATCAGAATCACTTCTATAGTTTCCACGCACTAAATCGGCAAAGGCAATTTCGTAGCAAATAGCAGGCAAAATATTTAAACCATTGGCGCGCAAGTTATCTTGTACTTCATCACCACGGGTGAACGATGACATTGGTAAGTCAAATAGAGGGGCGATAGGGCGCAGTAAATCTTGAAATGGCACAAACTCACCAATGGGTAACAATTGATGCTTTTGATAGCGGTTATGCCCTAAATACTGATAGTGACCTTCATTGTCACTGGGCTCTTTTTTACCAAGTACAATGAGGGTATTAAAAATATTGCGGGTGTCGTACTGGTAATCAACAATGCCAGTGATAAGTGCGGTGTTATTAAATGTCGCGGCACTGTCAAGGCCAGATAAATATTGCGTTGCAAGGGCTTCTAGTTCAGGCACGGCGGCTTCAGGCCAAACGATTAAATCAGCATTCCAATGCAGGCGTGTCATGTCTTGGTATTTGCTCATGGTATTCCAAAACTCAGACGGCTCAAACCGTAAATGTTGCTTGATGTTACCTTGTACGAGCACGGTTTTAATCGTTTTATCTTGGTATTTAACTGGGCTGTTACCTGCAATAAAATATAAGCCAATGAGCACGGCGACAGAGACTATCAAAGGTTTAATGTCTTTACTTATTAAGCGATATAGCGCAAAGGCGATTAATACACATATAAGCGTGATACCAAACTCACCAATCACAGGGGCTAAAAAGTTTAGTGGGCTGTCTGTTTGTGTATAGCCAAAACTAAGCCATGGAAACCCAGTCAGTAGCGTGCCACGCAGATACTCAGTGACCGCAATACTTGCCAGTAATAAGCACACAAAACTATAAGGCCCTGAAGCCAGTCGAGTACTAAGCCAAGCAGCTAACGCTGGATAAAGTGCAAGGTAGGCGCATAAAACAACCATTAAACCAAGAGAGGCAATTAATGGCATTCCACCAAAGGTGGCTATTGAAACATGCACCCAGCTGATACCGGCACCAAACCACCCTAAACCAAAGATGAAGCCATATTTTGCGCTGCGCTTTGCTGCGTTTTTACCGTTTGCAAGAGGGTTGATGCAATAAAGCAGTGCACCAAGAGAAAGAAAGGCAATGTGCCACAGATTAAAGGGGGCGTAACTTAAGGTTAAAAAGAGGCCCGCAATAAGTGCGAGCCAGGCTTTTTTATCTTTTGCAAGAACGCAGAGGTTAGTTAGCAGTTTCTTCACTGTCGTTATCATCAGCCTTAGGAATGGTGACTTGCAATTGTAAGATGCGACGATTGTCAGAATTGGTGACTTTAAATTGTAAGCCTTCAATGTCTATCGTCTCACCACGGCTTGGCATATGACCAAACGCATGTAAAACCGTACCACCAATTGTATCGGCGTCAGAGGTGCTGTAACCCGTTTTAAAATATTCGTTAAAGTCATCAACAGGTGTTAGAGCTTGAACTGCGTAAACATGTTTCGCAACTTGTCGAATATCTTGTTGTTCCTCTTCTTCATCGTGTTCGTCTTCTATTTCACCCACAATGATTTCGAGAATATCTTCGATGGTTACTAATCCTGACACACCCCCGTATTCATCAATAACGATGGCCATGTGATAACGTTGTTGACGAAACTCATTTAACAGCGTATCAACTCGTTTGCTTTCAGGAACCACCATAGCAGGACGTAAATAGTCACGTAGTGATGGCAATAGTTCATCTTTATTTAGAATTAAAGGCAATAAATCCTTTGCGAGTAATATACCTTCGATGTGATCTTTATCTTCACAAACCACGGGGAAACGAGAATGTGTAGAGTCAACCATCATCGGGAGTAGCTCTTCTAATGGTGCGTCAATTTCAAGCGTCACCATTTGAGAACGTGGTATCATGATGTCTCGAACTTTTAGTTCTGACACACCTAATACCCCTTCAATCATTTCTTTTGTTTCAGGGTCGATAAGGTCGCGTTCTTGCGCATCGGCAATTACTTCTACCAGCTCTTCTCTATTCTGGGGTTCCCCTTGTAACATCTGGGCTATGCGGCCCAGCCACGTTTTACCAGAAGAACCCTGGCTAGTTTGCGAGTTGTCGTCGCTCATTGCGTCTAATTGCTCCGTAAATTTAAATATCGTCTCGATATGGGTCAGCAATGTTCAGATCGGCAAGTAATTGCTTCTCTATGCTTTCCATTTCGAGTGCATCTTCGTCCTTTATATGGTCAAATCCAAGTAAATGCAAGCATCCATGGATCACCATATGGGCAAAATGGTCGTGAAAGGTTTTTTCTTGCTCAATTGACTCAGCTAAAACGATAGCTGGACATATGATTAAATCACCCACTAAAGGTAACTCAATACCAGGGGGGGCTTCAAATGGAAACGATAAGACATTAGTCGGTTTATCTTTACCACGGTAGTCATTATTGAGTTGTTGGCTTTGTGCCTCATCACTGATCACAATTGTCAGTTCAGCATCTTCACGGTAGTGACTGAGGGCTTTATCAGCCCACAGTTGAAATTGTTCAAAGCTTGGTAAGTTGTCAAACTCACACGCTATTTGTAAATCTAATTCGGTCACGAGTTTGCTTCTTGTTGGTTTGCTTGTGCTTCTTTTGCGCGTTGTTTTTCAGCCCGTTTTAAACGTTCAGCTTCATCGTTGCGCTCATAGGCTTCAACAATACGCGCCACAACAGGGTGGCGTACCACATCATGTGATTGGAAAAAGTTAAAGCTAATTTCATCGACACCGTTAAGTACCTCAATCGCATGGCGAAGGCCCGAGCGCGCACCACGCGGTAAATCTACTTGGGTGATATCGCCTGTAATAACGGCCTTAGAATTAAAACCAATACGGGTTAAGAACATTTTCATTTGCTCTGCGGTGGTATTTTGGCTTTCATCAAGGATGATAAATGCGTCATTCAATGTACGGCCACGCATGTACGCTAACGGTGCTACTTCGATAATATTTTTTTCGATCAGTTTTTCAACGCGCTCGAAGCCGAGCATTTCAAATAATGCATCATAAAGAGGGCGTAAATAAGGGTCGATTTTTTGGCTCAAGTCGCCAGGTAAGAAACCCAGTTTTTCACCTGCTTCAACGGCAGGGCGAGTAAGCAGAATACGGCGAATTTCTTGACGCTCCAGTGCATCAACAGCAGCAGCAACGGCAAGGTAGGTTTTACCTGTGCCTGCAGGGCCAATACCAAAGGTAATATCGTGATGCAGAATATTAGCCACATACACGCCTTGGTTATCGTTACGCGGTTTAATAACGCCACGGCGAGTTTTTATCACCATGTCTTTACCATAAACGCCCGGGTTGTCGTCTTGATCAAGGGCGTTTGATTCGCTAATCGCTAAGTGCACAGCGTCGGGTTCAATTTCGCCAATTTCACCACGAACTGGTTGAGTATCAACATAAAGGTTTTTTAAGATTTCGACACTGGCTGCTGCACAGTGAAGTTTACCAGTGACTCTAAAAAAATTATCGCGATGGGCAATTTCAACACCTAGTCGGCGTTCAATTTGTTTGATGTTTTCGTCAAACGGACCACATAAAGATGAAAGGCGTTTGTTGTCGGCGGGTTCTAAATAAATCTCTAAAGTTTTTAATTGATTACTCAAAATTGCTTCCTATTGATGGGTGCTGGCAAGGGCCAGCACCAAAATTCACCCTAAGGGACGAAAGTTGCAACGCCAATTTCGTTAGGGGCTTGTGCAGCGTCTGCTTCGGCTGCTTTACTAAGAATAGACGATGGCGCAATATCACGGCGCAGGTTCATTTCTGATTCTGTACGAATTAATTCACCGCGTAAAGAGTTTGGCAACGCTTCAGTAATACGTACATCAACGAATTGACCGATCACTGAATGTGGGCCTTCAAAGTTAACCACACGGTTGTTTTCAGTACGGCCACGTAACTCCATAGGGTTCTTCTTAGAAGGACCTTCAACTAAGATTCGCTGTTCAGTGCCAAACATTTGGCGGCTGATTTGCTGTGCCATTTGCGTAATACGGTTTTGTAAAAGGTATAAACGCTCTTTTTTCTCTTGCTCTGATACGTCGTCCGGTAAATCAGCTGCTGGTGTACCAGGGCGTGCACTGTAGATAAAGCTGAAGCTCATATCAAAACCAATATCATTGATAAGGTTCATTGTTGCTTCAAAGTCTGCTTTGCTTTCGCCAGGGAAACCAATGATAAAATCAGAAGACATACTTAAGTTAGGGCGAATTTTACGTAATTTACGAATCGTTGATTTGTACTCTAGAGCTGTATGACCACGTTTCATTAAATTAAGAATACGGTCAGAGCCACTTTGCACTGGTAAATGTAAGTGGTCGACAAGCTCTGGTACATCGGCATATGCATCGATGATGTCAGGAGTAAACTCTACTGGGTGCGAAGTGGTGTAACGAATGCGGTCAATACCATCAATCGCGGCAACATAACGCAGTAGGTCAGAGAAGTAACAAATTTCGCCATCATGCGTTTCACCGCGGTAAGCGTTTACGTTTTGACCTAGTAAGTTTACTTCACGTACGCCTTGCTCAGCGAGCTGGGCGACTTCGAGTAGTACGTCATCAAGTGGACGGCTTACTTCTTCACCGCGCGTGTATGGCACAACACAGAAAGTACAGTATTTAGAACAGCCTTCCATAATCGATACGAACGCACTTGGGCCTTCTGCTTTTGGCTCAGGTAAACGGTCGAACTTTTCGATTTCAGGGAATGATACGTCAACAACAGATGTACTGTCGCCACTTTGCACTTGCTTAATCATCTCTGGTAAACGGTGTAACGTTTGCGGGCCAAAAATTACATCGACAAACGGCGCACGTTGACGAATTGAGTCACCTTCTTGTGACGCTACACAGCCACCTACACCAATGATAAGGTCAGGTTTATCGTCTTTTAGTAGCTTCCAACGGCCTAGCTGGTGGAATACTTTTTCTTGCGCCTTTTCACGAATTGAACAGGTGTTGAGTAAGATCACATCTGCATCTTCAGCTTCATCAGTTAACTGATAGCCGTTAGTCGCATCCAGTAGATCCGCCATTTTCTGAGAGTCGTACTCGTTCATCTGACAACCCCAGGTTTTAATATGCAGCTTTTTACTCATTGAAATATAGCCTCGTTTTCAATTCGGTAGTGACACAAAAATGTGTTAGAAACAGGATTAAGCGGCTTTAATGCCGACTTAAAGGACGCGTATTTTAGCTGGATACCCGCACAGATCCAAGTATAGTTTTTATCTTTGTGGTGTGAAATCAAACAAGTCACTGTTTTAAAATTCTTAACGCGTAAATGCACTGACACAGTTTAGTGAATTACGTTACAATTTATGCCGTATTCAAATAGCCAAATGAGCGACTATTAAATGAAGAAAAATAAGGTAATTGTTGTTGGTGGTGGCATGGTAGGTGCTGCCACAGCTGTTAAACTGGCACAGCAGGGCAGGGACGTCACTATTATTGAAAAGCACCTTATCGATGCTGATGACATTCTCAGTTCAGATAAGGTGGATATTCGCATTTCGGCTATTAATCGTTTTTCAGAAAACTTACTTGATGAGCTGGGGGCAATGCCGTTATTGCGCCAAAATCGTATCGCTCCATACCAACAGCTTGAGGCGTATCAGCAACAAGGTGAAAACTTATTGTTTGATTGCCATGATATTGGTGAAACACATCTGGGTCATTTAATCGAAAATAGCCTAATTCAAGCGAGTCTTTGGCAGCAATTTTCTCAATATGGCATCGAGGTCATTGAGCAGACAACACCGGTTACAGAGATAAGCCAAGAGAGTGATTCAATCACGCTTCATTACGGTGACACCCAATATACGGCTGATTTAGTGGTTGCTGCAGATGGTGGACAATCACAATTACGTAGCAAAGCTGGCTTAGGTGTAACAGGGTGGCAATATGGTCAACACTGTATGGGTGTGTTAATTAAACTGGATGCGCCGCAACAAGTTAAAACGTGGCAACAATTTACACCAACGGGCCCAGTGGCGTTTTTGCCTATGCAAGCCCCGTATGCAAATTTAATTTGTTACCACAACGCGTCGGTTTTAAACCGTTGGAATAAACTCTCCACAGAACAACTAAAAGCCCAACTCATTGCGCATTTTCCTGAGTTGCCGGGTGAATTTGAGTTACTTGAGCATGCTGTTTTTCCATTGGCTCGTCAGCACGCAAATGATTATTCGCAAGGGCGTTTAGTATTAGTTGGCGACTCAGCACACACTATTAATCCCTTGGCAGGTCAAGGGGTTAATTTAGGTTTTCAAGATGTGGTTGCACTGGCTGAGGTTCTTGCTGGCCACGATGATGTTGGTCAGCATGCGGTATTAAAGCAGTATGAGAAGAAACGTCGTCGCGCTAATTTACTTATGATGAGTATGATGGATGCCTGTTACTTCGGATTCTCAAATGAACTACAGCCACTCAGTTGGGCACGTAGTAAGTTTTTAAAACTAGCGAACAATATTGGCCCGGCTAAGAACTGGGTATTAAAATATGCCATTAGTGGGACACTCAGTTAAACAAAATAATACACATAAACGATAAAGAAACGGGTTAATAAAAATTAGCCTGTTTTTTTTGCGCTAAATAAAAATGAATTAAATTTTGGAGAAATTAGAAATTAGAAATTAGAAATTAGAAATTAGAAATTAGAAATTAGAAATTAGAAATTAGAAATTAGAAATTAGAAATTAGAAATTAGAAATTAGAA